>JBDSEG010000185.1:0-2754 GCA_039920165.1 Burkholderiaceae bacterium | reverse complement strand
CCGAGGTCCAGGAAGCGGCCGCGGCGGCTCTGGTCGTAGTTGACCATCCCGAGCTTGTCGCTCATGCCCCATTCCGTCACCATCGATCGCGCCACATCGGTGACGCGCTGGAGATCGTTTTGTGCGCCGGTCGAGATCTCGCCGACCGCGATCTCTTCGGCGGAGCGGCCGCCGAGCAGGATCGCCATCTGGTTGAGCAGGTCGCCGCGCTGCAGCAGGTAGCGATCTTCGAGCGGCAGCTGCATGGTGTAGCCGAGCGCGCCGAAGCCGCGCGCGACGATCGAGATCTTGTGGACCGGGTCCATGTTCGGCAGGATGCTCGCGACGATGCCATGGCCGGCCTCGTGGTAGGCGACGATCTCGCGCTCGCGGGTGCTCATCACGCGCTTCTTCTCGAGGCCGGCAATCAGCCGGTCGATCGCCTCGTCGAAGTCTTTCATCACGACCGACTGGCCGTCACGCCGCGCGGCGAGCAGCGCCGCTTCGTTGACGAGATTGGCGAGGTCGGCACCGGCGAATCCGGCGGTGCGGGCGGCCACCTTCCGTAAGTCGACGCTCGGATCGAGCTTGACGTCGCGGACGTGGATCTTCAGGACCTCTTCGCGGCCCTTGACATCGGGCTTGTCGACCAGCACCTGGCGATCGAAGCGGCCGGGACGCATCAGCGCCGGATCGAGCACTTCCGGCCGGTTGGTCGCGGCCATGATGATGATCGCCTTGCGCGCGTCGAAGCCGTCCATTTCCGCGAGCAGCTGGTTGAGCGTCTGCTCGCGCTCTTCGTGGCTGCCCATCGGGCTCTGCACGCGCGCCTTGCCGAGCGCATCGAGCTCGTCGATGAACACGATGCACGGCGCCTTGGCCTCGGCCTGTTGAAACAGGTCGCGGACGCGTGCCGCGCCGACACCGACGAACATCTCGACGAATTCGGACCCGCTGAGGCTGAAGAAGGGGACCTTCGCTTCGCCGGCCACGGCGCGCGCCAGTAGCGTCTTGCCGGTGCCGGGAGGGCCGACCAGCAGGACGCCCTTCGGGATCTTGCCGCCGAGGTTGGTGAACTTGCGCGGCGTCTTCAGGAACTCGACGATCTCGCGCAGTTCCTGCGCCGCCTCATCGACTCCGGCCACATCGGCAAATGTCGTCTTGACGTCGTCTTCGGCATAGATCTTGGCCTTGCTGCGCGCGAACGACATTACGCCGCCCTCGGCGCCGCCGAGCCGCCGCGCGAAGAACGACCACGCGGCAACGATTAGCACGAACGGCAGCAGCCAGCCGATGATCTCGGGCAGCCAGCGGCTGACAATCTCTCCCGAGTACTTCACCTGCGCCTGATCGAGCTCTTCGACCAGCTTCGGATCTTCTATACGCGTGGTCGTGAACGACGTCGCGCCGTCCTCAGCCTTCTTCAAGGTCCCGTGAATGATGGTGTCGCCAACGGCGACTTCGGCCACCTGACCGCCACGAACCAGTCCCTTGAACTCGCTATACGAAACCTGGCGGCCTTGAGGCGCCAGGAAATACGCCTGGGCGATCGCGAGCAGAGCCAGGACGCCCAGCACCCACCAAAGCGCGGTGGGTTTCGTGGACGGCTGACGGCTGTTCTTGCCGCCCGGTGGAATCGAAGGACTAGGCATGCAGTGCGTGACCTTTCGCGAATTTCAACTCATCACCCGAGACATCCACGGTGATCGTATCGCCCTCATGGAAGACGCCTTCGAGCACGCGCAGCGCCAGCGGATCCAGCAACCGCCTCTGCAGGGCGCGCTTCAACGGGCGAGCCCCATAGACTGGATCATAACCCTCGCGGACCAAGAAGTCTTTGGCCGCATCAGTCAGCTCGACCGTGATCTTGCGTGCGCTCAGGCGCTTCAGCAATCCGCCCAACTGGATATCGACGATCTGCTTGATGTGCTGTTGATCCAGCGAGTGGAAGAACACGATCTCGTCGATGCGGTTGATGAATTCAGGACGGAAATGCGCCCTGAGCGCCTCCTGGTCGCGAATGTTTGACGTCATGATCACCACCGAGTTGCTGAAGTCCACCCTGCGGCCCTTGCCATCGGTCAAACGCCCGTCGTCCAGCAGCTGTAGCAGGACGTTCAGCACCTCCGGGTGCGCCTTCTCGATCTCGTCGAACAGCACGACCGAGTACGGCCGCCGCCGCACCGCCTCGGTAAGCTGCCCGGCCTCGTCGTAGCCAATGTAGCCCGGCGGCGCGCCGATCATCCGTGACACGGTGTGCTTCTCCTGGTATTCCGACATGTCGATGCGCACCATCGCGTGCTCGTCGTCGAACATGAACTCGGCCAGCGCGCGCGCCAGCTCAGTCTTGCCGACGCCGGTCGGGCCCAGGAAAATGAAGCTGCCGAGCGGGCGATTCGGATCCTGTAACCCGGCGCGGGCGCGGCGAATCGCATTCGCCACCGCGCGAATCGCCTCTTCCTGCCCGACGACGCGACGGTGCAGGCGATCTTCCATCTTGAGCAGCTTCTGAATCTCGCCCTCCATCAGTCGGCTGACGGGAATCCCCGTCCACTTGCCGACGACGCCGGCGATGTCCTCTTCATCCACTTCCTCTTTGAGCATGCTCTTGGCCTTCTGCAGTTCCTGAAGGCGCGCTTCGTGTTTCTTGATGTCGGCTTCGAGCTGCGGCACCTTGCCGTACTGCAGCTCCGACGCCTTGGCGTAGTCGCCGCCACGCTGCACCCGTTCGATCTCGCCGCGCACCTGCTCGAGCTCTTCCTTCAGCGTGCGACC
>JBDSEG010000184.1:0-9436 GCA_039920165.1 Burkholderiaceae bacterium | reverse complement strand
GTGCTGGCCTCGCGCGAAGCGCCCAGCCGTGCCATCCTGTGCGCTGGCGCCGGCAGCTTCGCGCGCGCCTATGTCACGCTGACCGAAGGCATCCACGTGGGCAGCGGCGCCGACGCGGCCGAGCGCGTCGCGGCGCGCTGGGACGAAGTGTCCGAGCGCAGCAACGAGAGCGTGCCGCAAAGCGGTGCGGCGCAGGGCCAGAGCGAGATCGGCCACGCGCTGCGCGCGTCCCCGTCCGGCGGCCTCAAGTGACCCGCGGTAGCGCCGATATGCACCCATGCGCCGCCTCGCCTTCCCCGCCCTCCTGCTTGCGCTGGTCACGCTGACCGGCTGCGAGATGCTGGGTATCGAATCGCCGGTGCGGATCGCCGCGGTTCGCGAGGCCGACGGCAAGGCGGTGGGCGGTGCCTGCCGCCACGCCGCGCGGGCGATCGAGGATTGCTACGCCATGAATCGCAAGGTCGACCGCGCCGCGGTCTTCGCCGGCTGGCGCGAGATGAACGATTACATGCGCGAGAACAAGATCGATCCGGTGGCGCCGCAAGGCGTGGTCGCCTCACTGGCATCCGCCAAGCCGGCGACCGAGCCCACGACCGAGGCGGCGGCCACGCCCACGCCTGCGGCCGCGCCTGCGGGCAAGCGAGCCTCTAAGCCCGTGGCCGAAGGCGCACGCGGCAAGCCCGACCACGCATCCTGATCGCGCGCCGGCACCGTCCGTCGCCGCGGGCCGCAGCCCGCTCCCGCCGCTGTGCAGTGGGCCCCACGCTGGCAGACGCCACATCGCGCAGGCGCGCACGGTGATGCATCTGCCACTCGAATTCCGACGCACCATGAACCTGGCTCGGACGACCGGCCGTGCCGCATTGGCGCTCGCGTCGGCCCTGGTCCTCACGGTCGTCCCCGTCCCGGCCAGCGCTGCCGAGCAGCGGCGCACGGCCGAGGCATTCGAAGCGGTCCACCTGCGCGGACCCTTCAAGCTCGTGCTGCGCCAAGCGGCGCCGGCCGTGCTGCAGCTGCACGGCGACGCTGCCCTGCTGGACCGCGTCGAGACCCGCGTCGTGAGCGGGCACGGACTGTCCACGCTCGAGATCGGCCTGCGCCGCGGCGAGCGCCTCGACGGTCGCACCGAGATTCGCGTCGACGTCGACATCCCGACGCTGCGCGCACTCCGCCTGAGCGGATCGGGCGAGGCGTGCGGCACGGGCTGGCCGTCGCCGACGCGCGGGTTGAACTGGCCGGCAGCGGCGAGGTGAAGCTGCAGGGCGAAGCACCAGGCTCGCGCTCGCCATCGCCGGCAGCGGCGATGGCGATACTTCCGGGCTCGCCGCCGACGAGGTCGCGGTCGAGATTGCCGGCAGCGGCGATGCCCAGGTCGGCCCGGAGCGCAGGCTGGCGGTTTCCATCGCCGGCAGCGGCGACGTGAGCTACGCCGGCAACCCCGTCGTCAGCAGCTCGATGGCGGGCAGCGGTCGGGTGCACCGTCGCTGAGGCCGCGGCGCGCGGCGACAATCGGCGTCCTCGCAATGCCGATTCCGCAACCCCCATGAATGTGCTCCGTTTCGAAGATCTGGTCGCGCAGGGCCGCGTGACCGGCCGGCGCGTCTTCATCCGCGCCGATCTCAACGTGCCGCAGGACAAGGCCGGCGGCGTCACCGAAGACACCCGCATCCGCGCAAGCCTCGCGTGCATCCGCATGGCGCTCGACGCCGGTGCCGCTGTGATGGTCACCTCGCATCTTGGGCGGCCGACCGAGGGCGCCTTCAAGCCCGAGGACTCGCTCGCGCCGGTCGCGCAGCGGTTGGCCGAATTGCTGGGCCGCGACGTCCCGCTGGTCGCGAACTGGGTCGACGGTGTGGCGGTCGCGCCGGGCCAGCTGCGGCTGCTCGAAAACTGCCGCGTAAACCCGGGCGAGAAGAAGAACGACCCCGCGCTCGCACGCAAGCTCGCGGCGCTGTGCGACATCTATGTGAACGATGCCTTCGGAACCGCGCACCGGGCCGAGGCGACGACGCACGGCATCGCGCAGTTCGCGACAATCGCCTGCGCCGGACCGCTGCTCGCGGCCGAGATCGATGCCATCACGCAGGCGCTGGCGCATCCGAAGCGCCCGCTGGTCGCGATCGTCGCCGGCAGCAAGGTCAGCACCAAGCTGACGATCCTCCAGGCGCTCGCGGCCAAGGTCGAGCGGCTCATCGTCGGGGGCGGCATCGCCAACACCTTCCTGCTCGCGCAAGGTCTGCCGATCGGCAAATCGCTCGCCGAGCCCGACCTGGTCGACGAAGCGCGTGCGGTCATCGAGGCCATGCGCGCGCGTGGCGCGGCGGTGCCGATCCCGGTCGATGTCGTGACCGCCAAGGCCTTCGCAGCGGATTCGCCGGCGAGCGTGAAGGATGTCGTCGATGTCGAGGCCGATGACCTGATCCTCGATATTGGCCCGCGCAGCGCGGCGGTGCTTGCCGAGCTGCTGGGATCGGCCGGCACCATCGTCTGGAACGGCCCTGTCGGCGTGTTCGAGTTCGAAGCGTTTGCGCGCGGCACCGAGGTCGTGGCGCGCGCCATCGCCGACAGCCCCGCGTTCAGCCTCGCCGGCGGTGGCGATACGCTGGGGGCGATCGCGAAATACGGCATCGAGGACCGCATCGGCTATATCTCGACCGGCGGCGGCGCCTTTCTGGAAATGCTCGAGGGCAAGCCGCTGCCGGCCATCGATATCCTCGAACAGCGCGCCTCCGGCACGGCACACAATCGCGCCTGATTTTCGTTCCGGAGTTCGTCATGCCGCGCGCCACCAAGATCGTCGCCACCCTCGGTCCCTCGTCGAATTCGCCCGAGGTGCTGGCCCGCATGATCCGCGCCGGCGTCGACGTCGTGCGGCTCAACTTCTCGCACGGCAGCGGGCAGGACCACATCGACCGTGCGGCGATGGTGCGCGAGGTCGCCAAATCGGTCGGCAAGGAGGTCGCGATCATGGCCGACCTGCAGGGCCCGAAGATCCGCGTCGGCAAATTCGAGGATGGCAAGACCGTGCTCGAGGCGGGGCAGAAATTCATCCTCGACGGCGGCACCACGGCGCTCGGCACGAACCAGCGCGTCGGCCTCGACTACAAGGAACTGCCGCGCGACGTTCGTCCCGGCGACACCCTGCTGCTCAACGACGGTCTGCTGCGGCTGACCGTCGATGCCGTATACGGCGAGGAGGTCCACACCACGGTGATCGTCGGCGGCGTGCTGTCCAACAACAAGGGCATCAACAAGGCCGGCGGCGGCCTCACGGCGCCGGCGTTGACGGCCAAGGACATGGACGACATCAAGACCGCGATGAGCTTCCAGTGCGAGTACCTGGCGGTCAGCTTTCCGAAGAACGCGACCGACATGGAAATGGCGCGCCAGCTCGCCAACGTGGCCGGCGAGCAATGGCGCCACAAGCCGGCGCTGATCGCCAAGATCGAGCGCAGCGAGGCGATCCCGATGTTGGAGTCCATCATCAAGGCGAGCGACGGCATCATGGTCGCGCGCGGCGATCTGGCGATCGAGGTCGGCAACGCGGTCGTGCCGGCGCTGCAGAAACGCATGATCAAGATGGCGCGCGAGCTCGACCGCATCGTCATCACCGCGACCCAGATGATGGAGTCGATGATCGCCAACCCGGTGCCCACGCGCGCCGAGGTGAGCGATGTCGCCAACGCGGTGCTCGACGGCACCGATGCGGTCATGCTGAGCGCCGAGACCGCCGCCGGAAAATACCCGGTCGAGACGGTCGAGATGATGGCGAATATCTGCGTCGAGGCCGAGAGCGCCGAGGAGATCTCGCTCGATGCTGGTTTCGCCAACAAGCAGTTCGGCCGCATCGATCAATCGATCGCGATGGGCGCGCTCTTCACCGCCTACCACCTCGGCTGCAAGGCGATCCTGGCGCTGACCGAATCGGGCTCGACGGCGCTTTGGATGAGCCGGCACAAGATTCATGTGCCGATCTACGGCCTGACCTCGCAGCTGCGCAGCCAGCGCCGCATGGCGCTGTACCGCAACGTGCTGCCGCTGCTGATGCCCAACTTCGCCGACCGCGACGAGGCGCTGGCGCGGGCCGAGGCGCTGATGATCGAACAAGGCGTCCTCAAGCCGGGCGATACCTATGCCATCACCTGCGGCGAGCCGATGGGCCACCCGGGCGGCACCAATATGTTGAAGGTTTGCCGGGTCGGCTAGCTCCTGGCCCGGTAACCGCGCGGTAACGTCACCGCACCTATACCAGGCGCACCGGGAGCGACGGTCGCTCCCCACTGTCGTTGCCTGCTGCGGCAGGCGGCGTGACACTGCACGACATGCCCCGCTTCAACGCAATTGCCCGCGCGCACGTCGCCCCGGATGCGGGGTGCGAACTGCGCCTGCTCGGCGTGCCGGCGCTGGCCGTTGCGCAACGGGTGATCGCGTTGTCGCCCAAGGATGCCGGATTGCTGGCGCTCGCCGCATTGGCCGGGCCGATCCGGGCCGACCGCGTCGCGGCACTGCTGTGGCCGACCGCCAGCGCGCGCCGGGCCGATACCAGCCTGCGCCAGCGCCTGTACCGCCTGCGCCGCGAGGCCGCGCTGCCACTGGTCAGCGGGGGCAGACTGCTGCAACTGTCGTCCGAAACGGGCACCGACCTGGCATCGACGCTCGAGCAGATCGTCAGTGACGAACACGCCGAAGCCGGCGAGCTGCTCGGCGACCTCGACTACGAGGCGCTGCCCGACATGGCGGAGTGGGTGCGGGCACAACGCCGCGTCTGGCGTGAACAGCGCGATGGCGCACTGGCCGCTGCAGCCGACCGCTGCGAGAAGGCGGGCGCGGTCGTGCGCGGCCTGGCCTATGCCCAGCGGCATGTCGATAGCGACCCGCTGGCCGAGCACGCCCAACGCCGCCTGATGCGCCTGCATTACCTGCGCGGTGACCGGGCGTCGGCGATTGCCGCGTTCGAGCGCTTCGAGCAGCGGCTGAAGGACGAACTGGGCGCGCGGCCGTCGGCAGAGACGATCGAGCTGCTGGCAACCATCGAGCGCGTCGTGATGCTGCCGGCCCGCCGTGCGCTGGCCCCGGCGAGCCTGATGCGCCCGCCGCGCCTGGTCGGCCGCGAGCGCGAGCACAGGGCACTGGAGCGGGCCTGGTCGGCGCAGCGCGTGTTCCTGGTGTCGGGCGAGGCCGGTATCGGCAAGAGCCGCCTGCTGCAGGAGTTTGCGGCCGGCCAGGCCGCTGTCGTCAGCGTGCAGGCGAGGCCGGGAGACGCCGGCATTGCCGGTGCACTGCTCGCGCGCTTGCTCCGCGCCGTGCTGGTGGCGCACCCGGTGGCGCTGACGCCGGCGCGCACCCAGGAGCTGGCGCTGTTGTTGCCGGAACTGGGCACCCCGATCGCGCTGGCCGGCGCGGCGCACAAGCTGCTGCTGCAGCGCAGTGTCGATGCCACCCTCGCCGATGCGCTGTCGCTGGGCTTGCAAGCCCTGCTGGTCGACGACCTGCACTTCGCCGACGATGCCAGCCTGGACATGCTGCAATCGCTGACCCAGTCCGACAGCCTCGGCCCCCTGCATTGGGGGCTGGCGCAGCGGCCGGCCGAGTCGCTCGCCGGACTGACGCAGTTGCGCAGTGCGCTCGAAGAATCGCAGCGCATCGAGACGGTGCAGCTCGAGCCCTTGAACCTCGAGCAACTGGCCGAGTTGATCGCCTCGCTCGGCCTGCCCGACCTGGCGCTGGAGCGACTGGCCCCGGCACTGCTCCGGCACACCGGCGGCAACCCGATGTTCGCGCTCGAAACCCTGAAAGACCTGGTCCTGTCCGGCGAGCTACTGGCGCTCGACCATGGCAGCAAGTTGCCGCAACCGTCGACTGTCGGTGCCCTGGTCCAGCGCCGCCTTGCGCAGCTCTCGCCCGCTGCGCTGAAGCTGGCGCGGGTGGCGGCGCTGGCGGGCGCGAACTTCGGCGCCGAGCTGGCCGCGACCGTGCTTGATGCCCACCCGTTGGACATCGCCGAACCCTGGCGCGAACTCGAAGCCGCGCACGTAATCCGCGACGGTGCTTTCGCGCACGACCTGATCTTCGAGGCCACGCGGGCCTCGGTGCCGCTGCCGATCGCCGAACTGCTGCATCAGCGAATCGCCGAGCACCTGCAGGCGCTCGACGGCCCGCCTGCCAGCGTCGCGCCGCACTGGGCCGGCGCCGGCCGTTGGCTGGCCGCGGGCGAGGCCTATGTCGCGGCGGCGCGACGGGCCCAGGCAGCGTCGCAACGCACCCACGAGCTCGAGTACTGGGCGCAGGCCGCGATCGCATTCGACCGCGCTGACGCGCGCGAGCGCGCGTTCGAAGCCCGCTGCGACAGCATTCCCGCCAGCATCATCGTGCAGGGGGTCGAGCATGCGCATGCAGTGATCGATGTCATGCTGGCCGATCCGCGCTCGGCCGAAGAGCGTGTGGCCGCCTTGAACGCTCGCGCGCTGGCCGCGTTGATGTCGGCCGACCATGTGCGTGGCATTGCAGCAGCCGTGGAAGCCGGCGCGCTGGCACGTTCATTTGTGTCGCCGTGGCCGGGCTTTGCGTCGGCGCGCCTGCATGCGGTCGGTTTGGCGCAATCGGGTCGTGCCGTCGAGGGATTGGCGATCATCGAACCCTGCCGTGCGCTCATCGAATCCGATGGCACGGCCGAACAACGCGGCGGCTTCTGGGCCGACTACGCCTACGTTCTGAATACGCTGCGGCGCCTGCGCGAGACCGCATTCGCGCTCGAGCAGTCGATCGCCATCGCGCAATCGCTCGGCGACCTGGCCGAGCTGGCGATGCAGACCAGCAACCTCGCCACCGTCAAGGGCAACCTCGGTCACCTGGACGAGGCCCTGGCGCTGGCGCAGCGTGCGTTGGCGCTGAAGTCCGAACTTGGCGACATCGACGGGCCCGAGAGCGGCGTGATCCGCGTCTACGTCGGCCTGTACTGCGGCATGGTCGGCCGCTACCGCGAGTCGCTCGCCCACCTCGACGCCGCGCTCAATTGCCTGAGGCGCGACCGCCAATCGACCTTTATCGGCGTGGCTTCGAACCACAAGGCGCAGTGCCTGATCGATCTGGGGCAGTTCGCACGCGCGCGCCAGGCCCTCGACTATGAGGTCCCGTCGGTCGAGGCGGTGCACGCGCGCGGGGCTCACCTTGCGGCGCGCATCGACCGTGCCCTTGGCCATCCGGTGCCCGACCGCCTGCGCTTCGCGCTGGACGCCGTCGATCGCGGCAACGACGCGCATGTGCGCATGCACCTGCTACTGGAGGCTGCAGACGTCGTTGGTTCGGCCGAGCCGGCCGAGGCGATGCAGCGTTGCGACGAGGTGTTGAACATGGCACGCCAGCTCGAATTCGGTGGCGTGGCCGTGAAGGCCAAGCTGCTGCGCGCCTTTGCGCAGTGCCGCGCCGGCCAGGCCGGCGCCGCCGCCGATGCGATGCGCGAGGCGGTAAGCGAAATGACCCGGGTGCCACCGGCCGACCTGTACCGCGGCGAGGCCTGGTGGCTGGCGGCCCAGGTGTTCGACGCAAACGGCGACAGCGCGGAGGCTTTGATGGCACTCGCGCAAGGCGCCGATTGGGTTCGCCGCGTGGTCCTCCCCGAAGTACCCGAAGAGTTTCGCGACAGCTTCCTGCAGCGCAACCCGACCAACCGCGCCCTGCTCGCGGCAGCCGATCGCCGGTTGACGCGGTAACGCCGCGGTAACCGGCTCGCACCGAAGGTTGCCAGGCGACGCGCAACGGCGGTCGTCCCGGCAGCGGCGTCACAGGAGGCGGACATGAAGCGTTTGATCTGCACTGCGTTGTTCACGCTTGCCGCCAGCGCGCCGGCCTGGTCGCAAGGCAAGCTGGATGCCGACACGATGAAGCACTTCGGCGGCACCTACATGGTCGATTGCGGCAACAACGCGTCGGCCAAGGCGACGGTGTTTGCCGACGCCTTGGTCTTCCTGCAGGGCGACAAGCGGGTAGCCGGCGCCAAGCCCCAGCCTTCTGGCTCGTTCTACGACCCCAATACGCCGCCCGAGTTTCGGGTCATGTTGATGAGCGATGCGCAGGGCGGGCAGTTGCTGTTCGCGATCTATCAGGACAGGGCCGGCTACTACCTGAAGCTCGATGGCGACGCTAAGGTAATCGCGGCGGTCGGCAGGGCGCTTGCCCAACAGAAGTTCCGCCGCTGCGATGGCGGCGCGTCCAAGCCGTCCCAAACGGCAGCGGCGGTGTCGCCGCAGAAGAAGTACGAACTGCATGAACTCGACGCCAACCTTGTGTTGCTCAGTCCCAAGGTCAAGGCCACCTATTTCAAGGCGCTCGGCCCGCTCGCGCGCGAGCACTGGCTGGCCAAGCTCGACGGCCCGGCGCCGCAGAACAAGCGTATCCGAGTGGCCGGTGCCGACTTCGTGCAGCTGAGTTCCTGCAAGAACCACGACTGCGCCGACAACAACGCGTTGTTCCTGTACTCCGTCGAGCAAGGGGCCCTGTACGGGACGATCTACCAGAAGGGCAGGACGACCTTGATCGGTGCGCCGCCGCCGGCGGTGGTTTCAGCGTTGCCCGCGCTGTGGAAGAAGGAGTGGCGTCAGTAGGGTGGCCCGTGCCTCACCCAGGAAACCCCGCTTCGTTGCGCACGGCTGGCCGCGCTGGCGGTCCTTCGCTTTCTCAATCCAGGAGTGGAAGATGCAGATCTACAAATTCCTGTGGTCCATCGCCCTCGCGATGGTGCTCTTGATGGCCGGTGCGTTTCTCGCAGACGATGCGGGGCCGTCACCAGGCCATACGACTTCGGTTTGACTCAGAAGGGGTCGGAGTGCAGCGGGCCTGGGACGTTCAACGTCCGCATGACCTGGACGCCTGTTGCGGACTCGACCAGGTACACCTTCGCCAGCGGCAACACGTGCCAGTTGCGAAACGTCGTCTGTGGGATCCATCGTGGCTCCGGTGAAGTCATCTGCAAAGGGCCGGGCCCGTGCGAAGCGGTGTTCGGCCGGTGCCAACAGGGGCGCGGCGGCAGCTGGCTGCGGATCACGTCACCGGGGCGCTATCAGAATCTGCACTTATCGGGCCCCAGACTTTGTCGTTGACGCAGACAGGCCTGAGGTTGTCAGCGGCGTGGCGCTATGACGCGCCGCGTCCCGGTAGCGTGCTCCCGACCCACGAGGAGAAATCATGAACTCGAATCAAATTCATTTTGCGAGCGGTGGCTGGTGTCATCACGGATCGTGATGCTGGCGGCGTGCAGCGGTGCACCCAGGGATGCGGAGTTCTTCACGACGTCCATGAAGGAAGGGGAGAGCCTCGCCCAGCAGGGGCCCCCGGCAAATGGGCGTCAACCGAGATACTTTCTTCAACTGCGCGACGCAGGAAGCGAAAGCCACCTATTCTGCGGACGGCCAGCGGGCGACGATCCTGAACATGCAGGGCA
>JBDSEG010000183.1:0-2915 GCA_039920165.1 Burkholderiaceae bacterium | reverse complement strand
GGCAGCGGGGCGCAGGCGCTGCTGGCGACGGAGCGCCGCCACGCGGCCTGGTTCGCTGCCTTGGGTCCTAGGGGTGTGCTGGAAGCGGGCGGCGTCGAGCTCGACAACCTCGTCGCCGCGTGCCGGCGCTCGGTGTTGTTGGGCGACGGCGACAGCGCCGCCGGTGCGCTCGAAGGTGCCTGGGCTGCCGTGTGGGCGCGCGGACCATTCGAGGTTGGCGTCACCTTGGCCGAGTCGGTCTGCGCGGTACCGGCGCTCGGCGACCGCGCAGCAGCCATCGCTCAGGGCACGGCAGCCGATGCGCTGAGGTTTTGCGGTCGAATGAGCGACGCCGGTCCGCTTCTTGACCAGGCCCTGGTTCGTGCCCGCGCGAGCGGCGACCGGCACTGCGAGGCCCAAGTCCTGGTGCGTATGGGGATGCTGCTCGATTTCCTGGGCCGGCTGGACGAAGCGCGGTCGCGCCACCTCGACGCCCTTCGGCTGGCCCGCGAACTCGGCGACCCGTACCTGCAATGCCAGGTGCTCAACGGCCTGGGCGGCGTGGACTTGGCGCAGGATAGGATGGGCAACGCGCTGCCGCTGTACGGCGAGGCCCTGGCGTTAGCGCGGAAGATGGGCAATGGGCCCATGGTGAGCATGGTGCTTGGCAACCTCGCCATCGTCCACAATGAACTAGGCCGGAGCGAAGAAGCGCTGGCCCCGAATGAGGAGGCTCTGGCCATCGCCCGCGAAAGCGGCGATCGGCGGGGCGAGGGCACCATGCTGTGTAACCTCGGCGGCATGCACGTCGTCGCCGGCCGGTTCGACGAGGCAACTGCGGTTCTGCCGGCCGCGTTGACCAAAGCGCGCGAACTGGGCTACGTGCATCTTGAGGGCACCGTGCGCAGCAACCTCGGCATCGCATTCGAACACCTCGGGCGTGTCGACGAGGCGATGACGCAGTTCGAGTCCGCGGTGCAAATCGCGCGCATGTTGCGCGACCCGGGCGAATGGTCGACGCCATGGGCATCACACAGCCGCAGAATGTCCTTGAAGTTCTTCGCGCCGTAGGCCTGCAGATGACGCTGCCGCAATGCGGCCACCGTGCGCAGCGACAGATCTTGCTGCCACTTCCAGTCGGGCAGTTGCACGCCCAGCATCGCTGAATCGCCGATCCAGCCGAAGTCACCCTCGGGCGCGAGACTACGCGCCGGCGGGAAATTGGCGCGCGCGAGCTGTTCCACCCAGGCTTGCTGACCGTGCCAGAGCCCGTAGTCCAACAGCACCTGCTTTTGTTTGGCGCTTGGGTTGCCGCGATCTAATGCTCTGGGCGCCAAGTCGTCGATGAGTTGGCGACTCCACGGGGTCCACGGCACCGGCTTGGCTTGCAGGAAGGTGTCGCGGATGGCGCGTGCCTGCTCTTCCTTGCCCTGAAGCTCGAGCTTGCGCGCTTCCTGCGCCCATTCCTCTTTGGTGGATGCCTGTGCCGGCGCGTCTTGGGCTACGCCGACCTTCAGGCCGAGAAGGTCCAGTAACGGATGACCGGTGTCGGATTCGATGATTGTCAGGCTGTCGACGGCCCGTGTCATCGCCACGTACAGAGCATTGACATAGAACTTGTACAACTCGAGCGCCTTGTCGCTCTTGTCCCTGGCGCGCCGGTACTCGAGCTCGTCGCGTTGGAGGTCTTGCATGGCGACACCGTCGCAGACCTCGGCATAGGCCGCGCGCTGGCCCGAGACAATACCCAGCAACAGCACATGCGAGTACTCCAGTCCTTTGGCCTCATGCACCGAGAAGACTAATGGCGTGCGGAACTGCGCCCGTGCCGACGGCTTATCTTCGTCGCGCAGCACGATCACCGCGTGCCGCACCGATGCTCGCGTGATGGAGTCGAGCTGTTTGAGTGCGGTGTCCTTGGCCTGGATCAGAGTCACGTCGCCCGCCTCGCCTGATGCGCTGTGCACCAGGAAGTTGCTCTCACGATCGATCGAACCAAACCGCGCCTGCTTGATCTTCAGCAGCGTATTAGCCAATCGCGTCACGGCCCGGGTGTTGCGGAAGTTCGCCTGCAGCACCTGCAGCTGCTGGCGTTGTGCGGCCTCGCCAGCCAGGCCCTGCCAGAACATGGTCTTGACAGCCGCCCAGGAGAAGAAATTGGGGTGGACGATCTGATTCGAGTCGCCACACAGCAGAAACTGGCCGGGCGCTTTGAGGCAGGCCAGCACGAGTGCGAGTTGCACGCCGGTGAGGTCTTGCACCTCGTCGATGACAATGAAGTCGTAGGTTGCCTGTGCCAGCGGCCGCCACGCGTGTGCGACGAGGTTCAGGTCGAATAGTCCGGTATCGGACAACCACTGCCGGTAGCGGCCGAACAGGGTGTGCGCTGCTTCGCGCTCGGCCGGGGCCAGCAGGCTCTGCCGCGTACCGAGTGCCAGGTAGTCGTGCAGGCTCAGCGGCCCTGTGGGCTGGGCGCCGATGACGCCGCGAAATTCCTCGAACAAGGCGTGGGCATCGATGTCGCCGAGCGCCCTGGTCGCGTCGCGATGCCGATCGAACCAGCCGCGAAAGGCGTTGAAGCCAAGTTCGCGGCCCTTCGGGATCTTCAGTGTCTCCAGGAACTCGCGGTAGCTCAGGAATTCGGCTTCCTGTGCCGGGTTGTCGTAACCATGGGCGTCGTACAGGGCGCGCGCCGACTGCGCCAGGTAGGCCGACTGGGTGACATAAAGCACCCGACCCTGGGCTTCACGCAGCTTGGCCAGCGTGACGGCCGTCTTGCCCGAACCGGCCGAGCCGACCAGCACCACGGGCGCCGGCGCTCGCCGCACGGCCTCCTGGGCGTCGTCGAAGACGATGGGCTTGTCGAGCAGCTCGAACTCGGCGCGGGTGGCGTGCAGCCAGCGCAGCGACACGGCCTCGGCGGCGCAGTGGGCCAG
>JBDSEG010000182.1:0-5774 GCA_039920165.1 Burkholderiaceae bacterium | reverse complement strand
GTGGTCGGCCAGATGGCGCGGCGCGTCGCCGACGTCGCCGCGCTGCTCGACGCCATCGCGGTGCCCGACCTGGCCGACCCCCAGGGGCTGCCGCTGGCTACCTGGTCGCGCACCGAAGCAGATCCGTCCCGGCTGCCGCGCGGCTTGCGCATCGCCTTCAGCCCCGACTTCGGCCTCGGCGTGCCAGTCGACGCGGACGTTTCGGCGGCCGTCGCGTCCGCCGTCGACCGGCTCTCACGCGCTGGCCTGCACATTGATCGGGCCGACCCGGTCTGGCCTGCCGGCGCCGGCGAGGCCGCGCTGATGCCGCTGCAACTCGCCGGCCTGGCGGCGCTGCACGGCGAGGCCTTCACGCGCGGCGAATGGGACGCCGACCCCGATATCGCTGCCCAGATCGAGGCCGGACTGCGGCTGAGCGGCGTCGAGGTGGCGCGCGCGCTGTTCACCCGCGACACGCTGTACCGCACCCTGCACGCCTTCTTCGCTCGACATGACCTGCTGCTCACTCCCACCACGCCATGTACCGCCTGGGCGTGGTCACAAAACGGACCTGCCGAGATCGGCGGCCGCGCCGTCAGCCCACGAGGCCATGCGGTGTTCACTCCCATCGTCAACCACTGCTTTCTGCCCGCCTGCTCCGTACCCTGCGGCCTCGACCGCCTGGGCCTGCCCATTGGCCTGCAAGTCATCGGCCCGCGCTACGCCGACGCCAGCGTGCTCGGGCTGGCCGCGATCGTCGAGCAGCAGTGCCCGCACGACTTCTCGCGACCGGTGGGCAGGTCGACCGTTACCCCCTGACCGAGGACAACCCATGACCACCATAGCCATCCCGCCAACCGCTGCCACGCCCGAGGCGAAGCCAGCACCCTCGATGAAGCGTGTGGCCGCCGCCAGCCTGGCCGGCACCACGCTCGAGTTCTACGACCACTTTATCTACGGCTCGGCCGCCGCCCTGGTGTTCCCGAAGCTGTTCTTCTCACAGGCCAGCCCGACCACCGCGCTGCTGCTGTCGCTGGCCAGCTATGGCGTGGCATTTGTCGCCCGACCCTTCGGCGCCGCGCTGTTCGGCAGCCTCGGCGACCGGCTGGGGCGCAAATGGGTGCTGGTCGTCACGCTGTTGATGATGGGTCTTTCGACCTTTGCCATCGGCCTCCTGCCCAGCGTCGCCAGCGTGGGCATGCTGGCCCCAGTGCTGCTGGTGCTGCTGCGTGTGCTGCAAGGGCTGGCGCTGGGGGGTGAATGGGGCGGCGCTGCGCTGATGGTCAACGAGTTCGACCCGCAGGGCAAGCGGCGCGGCTTCTATGGCAGCATGGTCCAGGTCGCGGCGCCAATTGGCCTGCTACTGGCCAACGGGATGTTCGCGCTGGTGACCTGGGCCGTCTCCGAAGAGGCCTTCATGTCCTGGGGCTGGCGCATCCCCTTTCTGTCCAGCGCGCTGCTGATCGCTGTCGGGCTGTACATCCGGATGGGGCTGACCGAATCGCCGCTGTTCGCCAAGCTCGAGGCCGAAGGCAAGGAAGGCCACGCGCCGCTGGCCGAGGTGCTGCGCCACCACAAGCGCTCGGTCGGCCTGGCGCTGGGCAGCCGCATCGGCAGCGACATCGCGTTCTATGTCTTCACGCTGTTCCTGCTGGTCTACTTGCCGCAACAACTGGGCCTGCCCAAGTCGCTGGGGCTGCAGGCCGTGCTGGTCGGCGCGGTGGCGCAGATCATCGGCATCCCGCTGTTCGGCCACCTCTCGGACAAGGTCGGCCGCCGGCCGATCCTGCTCGGCGGCGCGCTGGCCGGCATGGTCTGGGCGTTCGGTTTCTTCATGCTGGTCAACACGAAGTCGACCGGGCTGATCCTGCTCGCGGCATTCATCGCGATGTTCATCGTCGCGGCGATGTTCGCTCCGCTGGCCAGCTACATCCCCGAGATGTTCCCGACGAAGGTGCGGTGCACCGGCTCGTCGATCGGGTTCCAGTTGGCGGGCATCTTCGGCGGCGCCCCGGCACCGCTGATCGTGGTGCCGATGGTCGCTGCATTCGGCTCCAGCCTGCCGGTGTCGATCTACCTCGCGGTGGCCCTGGCCCTGGTCGCGGTTTGCGTCTGGGCAGCGCCCGAGACCTCGCACAAGAACCTCGACGACATCGCCCGGAGGCCCTGACATGCGACTGCTGCTGATCAATCCCAACACCTCCGACAGCGTGTCTGCGCTGATCCGCGCCGAGGCGGAGCGCAGCGTAGCGCCAGGCACCACGGTGCAGGTGCTGACCGCGCCCTTCGGCGTGGCCTACATCGAGACCCGCTTCGAGGCGCTGATCGGCGCCTATGCCACGGCGCAGCTGGTCGCAGAGCACCATGAGAGCGCCGATGCGGTGGTGGTGGCGGCCTTCGGCGACCCCGGCCTCGCCGGGCTGCGTGAGGCCCTGCCAATTCCCGTCACCGGACTGACCGAAGCGGCGCTGGCCAGCGCCTGCCTGCTCGGCCAGCGCTTCTCGATCGTCGCGATTTCGCAGCGCATCCGCGCCTGGTACCGCGAGACCGTGCAGCACATCGGCCTGGAGAGCCGGCTGGCCAGCATCCGCGGCCTGGACGAGCCGCTGGCCGACATCGGCAACGTGCAGGGCAATCAGGGCCAGCGACTGGTGGCCCTGGCCGAACGCTGCGTCACCGAAGACGGCGCCGATGTCATCGTTCTTGCGGGCGCACCGCTGGCCGGGCTGGCACGGTCGCTGCGCGGCCGCCTGCCGGTGCCGGTGGTCGATGGCGTGTCCAGCGCCGTGCGCCATGCCGAGACCTTGGTCGCGCTGCAGCCCGGCCGCGCCCGCCGCGGCAGCTTCGCGCCCCCGCCGATCAAGCCCAACCAGGGCCTGAGCCCGGCGCTGGCCCGACTGCTGGCCCGCGGCCCCGACGCCTGAACCCCACCACCCCACGAGGAAACCCGATGATCATCAATTCCATCAACCGTTTGATCGCACCCGCCGCGATGACCCTGGCGCTGCTGGCCGCCCTGCCCGCGCAAGCCCAGAACAAGCTGCAGATCGCCGGCAACTTTGCCGGCGAGCACCCGAGCAGCGTGGCGGTCGAACAGGTGTTCAGGAAGGAAATCGCGCGGCTCACCGGCAACCAACTGCAGGTCGACGTGTTCCCGGCGATGCAACTCGGCGGCGCCAAGGAGAACGTCGACGCGGTGCGCTCGGGAACGCTGGCGCTGACCTGGGTCGGTGCCGCCTACTTGTCACGGATCGTGCCCGAGCTCGAGGCGGTGGCCCTGCCCTTCGTCTTCCCGAACCGCGAGGTCGCGCTGCGGGTCATCGACGGCCCGGTCGGCGACGCGATCGACAAGAAGCTGCAGGACAAGGGCTTCGTGGCACTCGGCTGGATGGAGCTGGGCATGCGCCACATCACCAACAGCCGCGGCCCGATCACCAGCGTGGCCGACCTGAAGGGCCTGAAGCTGCGGCTGCAGCCCAGCGAGACGCACTTGGCGAGCTTCCGCGCGCTCGGTGCCAACCCGGTGGCGATGGATGTCAAGGAGTTGTATTCGGCGCTCGAGCAGCGGGTCGTCGATGCGCAGGAGAACCCCTATACGGTGATCTCGGCGTCGCGCTACGGCGAGGTCCAGAAGTACCTGTCGAACTCGGGTCACTTCTTCGACTTCATTGCCGTGATCGGCAGCAAGAAAGCGCTCGAACAGCTCAAGCCGGAATACCAAAAGGCTGTTCGCGACGCCATGGCCGCAACCGTCGTGTACCAACGCAAGCTGGCGATCGAGTCGGAAACCAAGGCGTTGGCCGACCTGAAAACGAAGATGACCTATACCGAAATCTCGCCCGCGGTGCGAGAGGAGATGCGCAAGGCCACCGCCCCGGTGATCGACGAGGTGGTCAAGAAGCGCGCTGGCGCCGGACTGGTCGACCAGGTGCTGGCCGAAGTCGCCAAGCGCTGAGTCCAGGCGCGACCAGGAGACTGCAATGAGCACTCATGTCCTGCCGGTGGTGTTCGACACGACGACCTGGTCCGGTCGCGTGCTGGATGCGCTCGATCGTGCGGTGCTGGGCACGCTGCTCGTCACGGTCGCGGCGATGGTCGGCGTGGTGTCGGCGCAAGTGGCGCTGCGCTACGGATTTAACCGGTCGATCGACTGGGCCGATGAAGTGGCGCGACTGGCGTTCGTCTGGAGCATCTTCCTGGCGATCCCGCTAGGCGTGCGCCAGGGTGCGCACATCGGCATCGATATCGTCGTCAACAAGCTGCCGCCGCCGCTGCAGGCGCCGCTGCGCCGCGCCGGTGCTGCGCTGTGCGCCGCCATGATGCTGGTCATCGCCTGGGCGGCCCTGGGCGTAGCGCGCGGACAGTGGGACGAGTTGATGTCCGTGCTCGACTGGAGCGTCGGCTGGTTCATCGTTCCCGTCGGACTTGGCGCGCTGTTGTCCGGGTTGCACCTGGTGCGCATCGCGATCCAGGGGCCGCCGCAGGTGGTCGCAGGGAGCGCCGAATGAGCGCCGCCATCGTCGTCGGTTTCATGCTGCTGGCCTGCCTGGGCCTGCCGATCGCCTTCGCCATGGGTGTGGCGGCGCTGGCCGCACTGTGGGCCACGGGGGTCGATTTCTCGATGGTGCCGCAGCGCATGATGCACGCGGTCAATTCTTTCCCGCTGATGTCGATTCCGTTCTTCATGCTCGCCGGCGAGCTGATGATCGTTGCCGGCATCGTCGAGCGCCTGATATCGCTGGCCAATTCAGTGGTGGGGCGCGTGCGGGGTGGACTGGCGCATGTAACCATGCTGTCGGGCGCCGGCCTGGCGACCGTGTCGGGCGCGGCGGTATCGGACGCCAGCGCGCTGTCGGCCATCCTGGTGCCGTCGCTCGAGAAGGTCGACGACCGCAATTTCGCCGCCGCGCTGGTCGCCGCGGCGGCCAACCTGGGGCCCATCATTCCGCCGAGCGGCGCGATGATCGTCTATGCCTTCATGGCCGGCTCGTCGGTCTCGGTCGGTGGCATGTTCATGGCCGGCGTCGTGCCGGGCATCATCATCACGATCGGCTTCATGGCATTGTGTTCATGGATCGCCACGCGACGCGGCTGGGCCGTCACCGGCGAGCCGTTCCGCCTGTCGCATGTGCTGCACGAATTGCGTCGATCGCTGATCGTGCTGGCGATGCCGGTGATCGTCATCGGCGGCATCGTCGGCGGCGCCTTCACTGCCACCGAAGGCGCGGCGATCGCGGTCGTCTACTCGCTGACGATCGGTTTTTTCGTGACGCGTAGGCTCCAGATCCGCGATCTGCCGGGCATTGTCGTGCGGGCCCTGATCACTTCGGCAGTCGTTGGCGCACTGATCGCCTTCGCGTCGATCATCACCTACTTGATGACGGTGGACCTGCTGCCGCAGCAGTTGTCGACACTGTTGCGCGGCCTCACCTCCGATCCGCTGGTGTTCCTGGCGCTGGTGTCGGTGCTGCTGTTCGTCGTCGGCATGTTCCTCGAGTCCAACGCCGCCTACATCATGCTGGTGCCGCTACTGCACCCGATCGCGCTGCAGTATGGAATCGATCCGCTGCACTTCGGATTCCTGTTCGTGCTCAACCTCGTCATCGGCATGCTCACGCCGCCGGTCGGGGTCGTCCTGTTCGTCGTCTGCGGCGTCACCAAGGTGCCGATGCGCGAACTGGTCAAGAGCGCATGGCCCTTCATCGCCGTGATGTACGCGGTGCTGGTTCTGTGCATGTTCTTTCCCGCCGTGGTCACGACGCTGCCGCGCGCGCTCGGCTACTGATCGTTGCCTT
>JBDSEG010000181.1:0-2722 GCA_039920165.1 Burkholderiaceae bacterium | reverse complement strand
CCGCCGTTGCGCACACCCTCGTCGACCACCACACCTATGTCTTCCTCGGCGATGGCTGCCTGATGGAGGGCATCAGCCACGAGGCCTGCGCGCTCGCCGGCGCGTGGAAGCTGTCCAAGCTGATCGCGATCTACGACGACAACGGCATCTCGATCGACGGCGCTGTCGCGCCCTGGTTCATCGACGATACGCCGCAGCGCTTCACCGCCTACGGTTGGAACGTGATCAAGGAGATTGACGGCCACGACGTCGATGCGGTCGACCGCGCGATCGCCGCCGCGAAGCAAGCGGACCGGCCCACGCTGATCTGCTGCAAGACGACCATCGGCAAGGGCGCGCCGAACCGCGGCGGCACCGCCAAGGCGCACGGCGAGGCGCTCGGCGCCGAGGAGATCGCGCTCACCCGCGCCGCGCTCGGGTGGGCCCACGAGCCCTTCGTCATCCCCGAGCCGGCCTACGAAGCCTGGGATGCCCGCGCGCGTGGCCTGTAGCAGGAGACCGAATGGGTCGATCGCTTCGAACGCTACGCGAAGGTCTATCCCGAACTGGCGGCCGAATTCATCCGCCGGGTCGAGAACCAACTGCCGCAGGATTTCGCGCAGCTCGCGATCGAGACCGCCGCCGCCGCGCACGCCAAGGCGGAAACCGTCGCCAGCCGCAAGGCGAGCCAGCTCGCGCTCGAAGCCTTCACGCGCGGCCTGCCGGAGCTGCTCGGCGGCAGCGCCGACCTGACCGGCTCCAACCTCACCCAGACCGCGAGCACGCCGGCGCTGCGCTTCGACGCCGCCGGGGTGCCCAACGGCGGCCGTCACATCAACTACGGCGTGCGCGAATTCGGCATGGCGGCGATCATGAACGGCCTCGCGCTGCATGGCGGCTTCATCCCGTACGGCGGCACCTTTCTCACGTTCAGCGACTACAGCCGCAATGCGATCCGCATGGCCGCGCTGATGAAGCTGCGCGTGATCCACGTCTTCACGCACGACTCGATCGGCCTGGGCGAAGACGGGCCAACGCACCAGAGCATCGAGCACGCGGCCTCGCTGCGGCTCATCCCGGGCCTGGATGTATGGCGGCCTTGCGATACGGCCGAGACCGCCGTCGCCTGGCGCTGCGCGATCGAAAGCCGGGGTCGGCCGAGCGCGCTGCTGCTGTCGAGGCAGAACCTGCCCTATGCGCCGAAGGCGCATTTCAACGATTCATCGCCCAAGGAGGCGCTCGACGGCATCGCCAAAGGCGCGTATGTGCTGGCCGAAGCCAGCGAGGTCGGGCTGCACAGAAAGGCGCAGGCGGTGCTGATCGCGACCGGCTCCGAGGTGTCGCTCGCGCTGCATGCGCAGGCGCTGCTCGGCGCGCGCGGCATCGCGGTGCGCGTCGTCTCGATGCCATCGACCAGCGTGTTCGACCGCCAATCCGCAGCCTACAAGACGAGCGTGCTGCCGCCCAAAATCCCGCGCATCGCCGTGGAAATGGGCGCGACCGACGGCTGGTGGAAATACGGCTGCGCCGCGGTCGTCGGCATCGATACCTACGGCGAATCGGCCCCCGCCGGCGTGTTGTTCAAGCACTTCGGGTTCACGGCCGAGAACGTCGCCGAAACGGTGCGCGCGGTGCTGCGGCGCTGACCCTCCAACTTCTTCAACCCTCAGGAACCACTACATGACCATCAAGATCGGCATCAACGGCTTCGGCCGCATCGGGCGCATGGTGTTTCGCGCTGCCGTGCAGAACTTCAAGGACGTGCAGATCGTCGCGATCAACGACCTGCTCGAGCCCGAATACCTCGCCTACATGCTGCAGTACGACTCGGTGCACGGCCGCTTCAAGGGTGAGATCGCGGTCGACGGCAATACGCTGATCGTCAACGGCAACAAGATCCGCCTGACCCAGGAGCGCGATCCGGCCAACCTGAAGTGGGCCGAGGTCGGCGCCGATATCGTGGTCGAGGCGACCGGGCTCTTCCTGACCAAGGAAACCGGCCAGAAGCACATCGATGCCGGCGCCAAGAAGGTCATCATGTCGGCGCCGTCGAAGGACGACACGCCGATGTTCGTCTACGGCGTCAACGACAAGTCCTACAAGGGCGAGGCGATCATCTCGAACGCCTCGTGCACCACCAACTGCCTGGCACCGGTCGCCAAGGTGCTGAACGACAAGTGGGGCATCAAGCGCGGCCTGATGACGACGGTGCACGCGACGACCGCGACGCAGAAGACGGTCGACGGTCCGAGCAACAAGGACTGGCGCGGCGGTCGCGGCATCCTCGAGAACATCATTCCCTCCTCGACCGGCGCGGCCAAGGCGGTCGGCGTGGTGATCCCCGAGCTGAACAAGAAGCTGACCGGGATGTCGTTCCGGGTGCCGACCTCGGACGTGTCGGTGATCGATCTGACGGTCGAGCTGACCCAGCCCGCGACCTACCCGGAGATCTGTGCCGAGATGAAGGCGCAGTCGCTGGGTGCGATGAAGGGTGTGCTCGGCTATACCGAGGACAAGGTGGTATCGACCGACTTCCGCGGCGAGCCGATGACCTCGGTCTTCGACGCCGATGCCGGCATCGCGCTCGACAGCACCTTCGTCAAGGTCGTCGCCTGGTACGACAACGAATGGGGCTACTCGAACAAAGTGCTCGAGATGGTGCAGGTGGTGGCGAAGTAATCGCGCGACGCACGCCTTCGGGCATCGATCGACAAAGGGCCCCGCGGGGCCCGTTGCTCATGGT
>JBDSEG010000180.1:0-4355 GCA_039920165.1 Burkholderiaceae bacterium | reverse complement strand
CCGCGCCTGCGTGCTGCTCGGCTTCGATGCCGCGCATTCGCAAGCCCGCGTGCTGCTGCCCGAGACTGGTCAGGGCTCGATCACGCTCGCGCTCGCCGATCTGGAGCAGCGCTATGCCGGCGTAACGCTGTTCGTGCGCCCGCATTTCCGCTTCGACGCCAGCCCGGACGGCCGCGCGCCGACGCTGCGCGCGGTCAAGTCCCGGCACTGGTTCTGGGGCGCGATGCTCGAGCAGCGCTTCGTCTACCGCGACGTGCTGTGGGCGGCGCTGCTCATCAATCTCTTCGCGCTCGCCATCCCGATGTTCTCGATGAACGTCTACGACCGCGTGGTGCCGAACAACGCCGTCGAGACGCTGTGGGCGCTGGCCATCGGCGTGGTGCTGGTGCTGTTGGCCGATTTCGGCATGCGCCTGCTGCGCAGCCATTTCGTCGACGAGGCAAGCGCGCGCATCGACGTGAAGATCTCGGCCACGTTGATGGAGAAGGTGTTGGGCATGCGCCTGGAGCACCGGCCCGAGTCGGTCGGCTCGTTCGCCTCCAACCTGCGCGGTTTCGAGCAGGTGCGCGATTTCATCGCCTCGAGCACCGTCACGGCGCTGATCGACCTGCCCTTCGCGCTGCTTTTCGTCGGCGTGCTGGCGTGGATCTCGCCTTGGCTCGCAGCGCCGGTGGTGATCGTCGGCCTCGTCATCCTGGTGCTCGGCTGGACGCTGCAATACCGGTTGCACGAACTGTCCGAGTCGACCTACAAGGCCGGGGCGCTGCGCAACGCGACGCTGATCGAAAGCCTGACCGGCATCGAAACCATCAAGACACAGGGCGCCGAGGGCGTGATCCAGGCCAGGTGGGAGCGAGCCAATGTCTTTCTGTCGCGCACCGGCGTGAAGATGCGCGCGCTGTCGGCGTCGGCGATGGCCGGCACCTCGATGCTGAGCCAGCTCGTTACTGTGGCCATCGTCATCATCGGCGTGTACCTTATCGGCCAGCGTGAGCTGACGATGGGCGCACTGATCGCGGCCTCGATGCTGTCGGCGCGCGCGCTCGCGCCGGCCGGTCAGGTGGTCGGCCTGCTGATGCAATACCAGGGTGCGCGCACCGCGATGACGAGCCTGCAGGCGGTAATGGACAAGCCGGTCGAGCGGCCGGCCGGGCAGACCTTCATCCAGCGCCCACAACTGCGCGGCGATATCGAATTCCGCAACGTCAAGTTCGCGTACCCGAACCGCTCCGATTCGGCGCTCGAGGGCATGAGTTTCAAGATAGCCGCCGGCGAGCGCGTGGCGCTGATCGGCCGCGTCGGCTCGGGCAAATCGACCATGCAGCGCCTGATGATGGGGCTGTACCAGCCGACCGACGGCGCGGTGCTGCTCGACGGCATCGACCTGCGCCAGCTCGACCCGGCCGACGTGCGGCGCAACTGCGGCTATGTGTCGCAGGACGTGAATCTCTTCTACGGCACGCTGCGCGAGAACATCACCTTCGGCCTGCCCTTCGCCGACGATACGGCGGTGGTGGCGGCGGCCGAAACCGCCGGAATGTCCGAATTCGTCAACCGCCATCCGCGCGGCTTCGACATGCCGGTGGGCGAGCGTGGCGAGTCGCTCTCGGGCGGCCAGCGCCAGAGCGTCGGCCTGGCCCGTGCGCTGCTGCACAACGCGCCGCTGCTGCTGCTCGACGAGCCGACCAGCGCGATGGATTTCTCGACCGAGGCGCAGATCACCCAGCGCATCACCGAATTCGCGCAGGGCCGCACGGTCGTGCTGGTGACGCACCGCACCTCGATGCTGGCGATGGTCACGCGCGTCATCGTGGTCGACGGCGGCAAGATCGTCGCCGACGGACCGCGCGACCGGATCATGGAAGCGCTGGCCACCGGCCGGGTCGCGAAGGCCGCATAGAGAACGCATGAAGCACGCCCGCACACCCCAAATCGATCCCGGCTTCGGCAGCTTCGAGGTCGAGGCCGAGGAAGTCATGTCGCGCAGCCGCACCCGGCGCGCCCAGCGCGTCGTCCAGGCCGCGGTGCTGATCGTCGCGTTGCTCGTCGTGTGGGCCTCGTACGCCAAGGTCGACGAGGTGACGCGCGGCGACGCCAAGGTCGTTCCATCCAAGCAACTCCAGCTCGTGCAGTCGTTCGACGGCGGCGTCGTCTCGGAGATCCTGGTGCGCGAAGGCCAGGTCGTCGAGCGCGACCAGCTGCTGCTGAAGATCGACGAGACCCGCGCCACCTCGGGCGTACGCGAAAGCGCGGCCCAGGGCTTCGCGCTGCGTGCCCGCCAGGCGCGCCTGCGCGCGCTGGCCGAAGGTTCGTCGTTCGGTCCGCCGCCGGCGACGACGGCGGAGGAAAAGCGCATCGTCGACGAGGAGCGAATGCTCTACTCGACCCGCTTGTCCGAGCTCAACACCATGCTCGCGATCAACAACCAGCAGCTCCAACAACGCCAGCAGGAGCTGAGCGAGATGCGTTCGCGCAAGAGCGCGGCCGAGCGCAGCCTCGATATCAACCAGCAGGAACTTGCCAAGACGAAACCGCTGCTCGCCAGCGGCGCGGTGTCCGAGGTCGACATCCTGCGACTCGACCGCGAGGTCTCGCGCAGCCGTGGTGAGTCCGAGCAGGCCGGGGCGCAGATCGCCCGCGTGCAGGCCTCGATCGGCGAGGCCCAGCGCAAGAGCCAGGAAACCGAGCTGACATTTCGAAACGAAGCGCGGCGCGATATGGCCGATGTGATGGGCAAGCTCAATGCCCTGACCGAAGGCGCGGTGGCGCTCACCGATCGGGTCGACAAGTCGCAGATCAAGAGCCCCGTGCGCGGTCGCGTGCAGCGCCTGCTCGCCAACACGGTGGGCGGCGTGGTTCAACCGGGCAAGGATATCGTCGAGATCGTTCCGCTCGACGATCAGCTCGTTCTTGAGGCCAAGGTGCAACCGCGCGATATCGCCTTCATCCACCCCGGCCAGGGCGCGACCGTCAAATTCACTGCCTACGATTTCTCGATCTACGGCGGCCTCGAGGCGCAGGTCGAGAACATCAGCCCCGATACCGTCGTCGACGAGCGCGGCAATGCCTTCTACCTGGTGCGGGTGCGCACGGCGCGCGCCAATTTCAGCGAGAAGCTGCCGATCATTCCGGGCATGACGGCCGAGGTCGATATCCTCACCGGCAGCAAGACCGTGATGTCATACCTGCTCAAGCCGGTGCTCAAGACCAAGGCCTACGCGCTGCGCGAACGGTGAGCTCGCTCGGCGCACCGCACCCCGTGATCGCGGGGCCGACCGGCGCTCAAGTCACCGGCCCCACGGCCGAAACCCAACTCACGGTCCGGATCGCGCGCGCAACGCACGATGCCGATCGTCGCGTCCGCGCGCGGGCTTGCAGTGCAGCGTTCGGTGACTCTCATCACGATTTGATCCGAATGCACCCCGACGCGGACGTGTGACCAAAAGTTATTCTGGATCGCGCTGCGTTTTGCTGTTTAGTCGCTGCGCTCAATGTCATCCGCACGCTTGCGTGCGTCACCGAAAGTCCTCGTCATGCCGACCCTTCTTCAAACCTCCCACGGCAAAGTGACCGGCCTCTGGGGCTCTGCGCTGCTGCGCGGCGCGGACGGCAAGATGCACGCGCTCAAGCTTGGCGACGAGGTCTTTCGCGGCGACGTGATCCTCACGACGCAGGACGGCATCGTGCAGCTCACGCTCGATCCGGCGCCAGGAACCCGCGTGGTCGAGGTCGAGCCCGACGGCGAGATTGATATCACGCCGGGCGCCGGCCTCACCGGCGGTGAAGGTGGCGATCTGCAGCCAGGTCTGCGGGTCGAGCGCATCGTCGAGACGCTGACACCGGCCGCCGCACTCGTCACCGCCGCCGAACGCGACATCGTTGCCCAGCGCCCGCTCGCCGCTGAAGATCCCCAGACCGGCAACGCCCCGCCGGTCGCCACCCCGGGCAGCGCGACCGGGCTCGAAGACAGCACCTTGCCAATCTCCCTGCGCGGCACCGACCGCGACGGGGTGGTCACCTTTGTGACCGTCGTCGCCCTGCCCGCCAACGCAACGCTGCTGCTCGCCAACGGCACGACGCCGGTCGCAGTGGGCCAGACGCTGACTCCGGCGCAGGCCGAGACGCTGCTGTTCCGCCCGGCGCCCGATTTCAACGGCCCGGCACATATCGAATTTACCGTCACCGACGACTTCGGCGCGACGTCCGCGCCGGCGAGCTTCGAGATCGCGGTGACGCCGGTCAACGACGCGCCGCTCGCGCGTGCCGATGTCGCCTCGACCGCCGAGGACACCCCCGTCTCCGGCAACCTGCTCACCAACGACAGCGACCCCGACGGCGACCGCCTCGCCGTCGCT
>JBDSEG010000179.1:0-9824 GCA_039920165.1 Burkholderiaceae bacterium | reverse complement strand
CCGGGCCGGCCCGCGTGATCAGCGTCTTCATCTGCTTGGGCGTCAGGTTCTGCGCCTCGTCGATGAGGACGAACTTGTTCAGGAAGGTGCGCCCGCGCATGAAGTTCAGGCTCTTGATCTTGATCTTGCTGCGCACCAGGTCGTTGGTCGCGGCGCGGCCCCATTCGCCGGCACCACCGTCGGTCTTGGACAACACCTCGAGGTTGTCGTCGAGCGCGCCCATCCACGGGCTCATCTTCTCTTCCTCGGTGCCGGGCAGGAAACCGATGTCCTCGCCCACCGGCACCGTCACGCGGGTCACGATGATCTCGGTATAGCGCCGGTCATCCATCACCTGCGACAGGCCGGCGGCCAGCGTGAGCAGCGTCTTGCCGGTGCCGGCCGTGCCGGTCAAGGTGATGAAGTCGCACTCCGGATCCATCAGCAGGTTGAGCGCGAAGTTCTGCTCGCGGTTGCGCGCGGTGACGCCCCACACCGCGTTCTTCTGGTGGGTGTATTCCTTGAGCGTGCGCAGGACCGCGGTCTTGCCGGTGATCTCGGTGACCTTGGCGTGCAGCGGTGCCGCCCCCGGCGCCTCGAGGAAGACGAACTGGTTGACCAAGAGCGCCGGCACCATCGGACCGCTGATGCGGTAGTAGGTGAGGCCGCCTTGCTGCCAGCTCTCCATCGTCTTGCCGTGGCGCTCCCAGAAGTCGGGCGGCAGCGGCAGCACGCCAGTATAGAGCAGGTCGCCGTCTTCCAGGGTCTTGTCGTTGAAATAGTCCTCGGCCGGCAAGCCGAGCGCACGCGCCTTGATGCGCATGTTGATGTCCTTCGACACCAGCACCACGTCGCGACCGGGTTGCTGCTCGCGCAGCGCCTTCACGACCCCGAGGATCTGGTTGTCGGCCTTGCCCTGCGGCAGCCCGGCCGGCAGCACCACGTCGACCAGGTTGGTCTGGAAGAACAGCTTGCCGCCGGCCTCGCGATGGCCAGTCCGGTTGAGCGGCAGACCGTCGGACATGCCCGAGGCGTCGCGCGTGGGCATGCTGGCCGCCAGCGCATCGAGGTCGCGGCTGACCTGGCGCGCATTGCGCGCGACCTCGGTCATGCCCTTCTTGTGCCCGTCGAGTTCCTCGAGCGTGATCATCGGCAGGTAGATATCGTGCTCGTCGAAGCGGAACAGCGAGGTCGGGTCGTGCATCAGCACGTTGGTGTCGAGCACGAACAGCGTCGCCGGGCCGTTGCCGCGCGGCTTGCGGGCACTCGCCCCCGCGCTGGTGCGGGCCCTGGCTGTTGCCGGCACGATCGGAGACGGAGCCGCGTCGGCGAGTACTGGCGCCGGACCGCGCGGGGCGCGCGCGGCGGGCGCAGCAGCGGGCGCCCGGACGCTCGCCACGGGCGCGGCGTCGAACAGATCGATCACCGTGGGCGAAGCGGATGCCGCCGCGCCGGCCTGGGATTTGCGGCTCCGTGGCAATGACCGCGGCGCGGGCTGCGATTCGAAATCAGCGACCGAAAGAAGGGAGGCGCGTTGGACGGGCGGCTTGGGCAGTGGCATGGATGTTTTGCGACAGCAAAAAGACAAAGAGCCGCCCGGGTTGCGGTGCGGCTCACGGAGATTCACGCAGGCGATGCGGCACATGCCGCGAAGATGATCGGCGCGATCGCGCGGCCCTCAGGCGACCTTCTTCAGGCCCTTGACCGCTTTCAGGACTTCCTCGACATGGCCGGCCACCTTGAGGCCGCGCCATTCGCCCTTGAGCACGCCGGTGGTGTCGATCAGGAAGGTGCTGCGCTCGATGCCCTTGACCTTCTTGCCGTACATGATCTTGTTCTTGACCACGCCGAACATGTGGCAGAGCTTTTCTTCAGTATCGGCGATCAACTCGAACGGCAGCTCGAGGTTTTGCTTGAACTTGTCGTGCGAGGCCATGTTGTCGCGCGAGACGCCGAAGACCACCGCACCGGCCTTGATAAATTCCTTGTGGTGGTCGCGGAACTGCATAGCCTCGGTGGTGCAGCCGGGCGTATTGTCCTTGGGATAGAAATAAAGCACCACGAGCCTGCCCAGATAGGCCGCGGGCGTGAACTTCACGCCCCCCGTAGCGAGCGCTTCAAATTCCGGCAGGGGCTTGTTGAGGGCTGGCGTCATGAGGGGGTCGGGCTGGGTTGAACGCAGGCTGCGTGGCCCGAATTATAACGGGCGCTCTTCCACACCCGCCCCCGGGCAAACGCCTCACGACGGCTCGAACAGAAGTGCTGCGATAACGCGCCGGCCCTCGGCCAGCAGCACGTTGTAAGTGCGGCAGGCCGCTGGCGTATCCATCGTCTCGATGCCGATGCGCTGCTGCATGAGAACGCGCAGCAGCGCGGGGTTCGGAAACCGGAGCCGCGCCCCGCTGCCGAAGATGACGAGTTCGGGCTCTAGTTGCGCGAGCATCTCGAAATGCGCCGCTGCCAGCGCTTCGAAATCGCGCGGCGGCCAGGCCCGCACACCGCCATCCCAGGGCACGATGACGGAATTCGAATGGGCGACGCCGGCAACGATGACGCCGCCCGGACCGTGGCGCGCGATCGCGTTCCGGCCCTCCATCCGATCGGCTTGCATCTTCATGGTCGGTTGCTTTTGTCGGTAGGTTAAATTCTACGTTTTGCAGCGCAACAATCGTTTCGGGAGCCCGCCGTGAGACCCGTCGTCAAATCGAGCAAGCTCGCCAATGTGGCGTACGACATCCGGGGTCCGGTGCTCGAAAAAGCGCGCCAGATGGAGGAAGAGGGCCACAAGATCATCAAGCTCAATATCGGCAACGTTGCCGAGTTCGGGCTGGAGCCGCCGGACGAGATCGTCCAGGACATGATCCGCAACCTGCCGCATGCCGCCGGGTATACCGACAGCAAGGGCCTGTTCGCGCCGCGCAAGGCGGTCGTCCACTACACCCAGCAGCAGGGCGTGAAGGGCGTGACTCTCGACGACGTGTACCTGGGCAACGGCGTCTCCGAGCTCATCACGATGAGCATGAACGCGCTGCTCAACGACGGCGACGAGGTGCTGATCCCGAGCCCCGACTACCCGCTCTACACCGCGGTGGTGGGGCTGTCGAGCGGCACGCCGGTGCACTACCTCTGCGACGAGCAGTCGGACTGGATGCCCGACGTGGCCGACATCGAACGCAGGATCACCCCGCGCACCAAGGGCATCGTCGTCGTCAACCCGAACAACCCGACGGGTGCGCTGTACCCCGACAGCGTGCTGCTGCAGATCCTCGACATCGCGCGGCGCCACGAGCTGATCGTCTTTGCCGACGAGATCTACGACAAGACGCTCTACGACGGCGCGACCCACACCAGCATCGCCTCGCTCGCCGACGACGTGCTCGTCATCACCTACAACGGCCTGTCGAAGAACTACCGTTCGTGCGGCTACCGCTCGGGCTGGATGGTGGTGTCGGGCGACAAGCGACATGCGCGCGACTACATCGAGGGGCTGAACATGCTGGCCTCGCTGCGCCTGTGCGCCAACACGCCGGGGCAGCTCGCGATCCAGACCGCGCTCGGCGGCTACCAGAGCATCAAGGACCTGGTCGCACCCGGCGGGCGGCTGTGCAAACAGCGCGACCTCGCCTACCAGATGCTGAGCGACATCCCCGGCGTGAGCGTGGTCAAGCCGAAGGCGGCGCTGTACATGTTTCCGCGGCTCGACCCCAAGCTGTATCCGATCGCAGACGACCGGCAATTTGCCTACGAGCTTCTGGCCGAGGAGAAGGTATTGATCGTCCAAGGCACGGGCTTCAACTGGGCGACGCCGGACCACTTCCGCATCGTCTTTCTGCCCAATTCGGACGATCTCGCCGAAGCGATCGGCCGCATCGCGCGCTTTCTCGAGCACTTCCGCAAACGTCACTCGGTCTGAACAGAATGACCTCCACTCTCACTTCGTTCGCAGCCCTCCAAGGGGGCGCTGCCCGGCTTGGGGGCGGCCCGGCGCCGGTCATGCAAGCTATCCAGGTCGGCCTGCTCGGCATCGGCACCGTCGGCGGCGGCACGTTCGACGTGCTGGCGCGTAACCAGGCCGAGATCCGGCGCCGGGCCGGGCGCGATATCCGCATCACGATGGTCGCCGACCTCGATACAGCGCGCGCGCGCCGCATCGTCGGCAACGCGGCGCGGGTGGTCGGTGATGCGCGCGAAGTCATCAATGACCCCGGCATCGATATCGTCATCGAGCTGATCGGTGGCTACGGCATCGCGCGCACGCTGGTGCTGGAAGCCATCGCTGCCGGCAAGCATGTGGTGACGGCGAACAAGGCACTCCTCGCGGTGCACGGCACCGAGATCTTCGAGGCCGCGCGCGAGAAGGGTGTGGTAGTGGCCTTTGAGGCCGCGGTCGCAGGCGGCATCCCGATCATCAAGGCGCTGCGCGAAGGCCTGTCGGCCAACCGCATCGGATGGATTGCCGGAATCATCAACGGCACGACCAATTTCATCCTGTCGGAGATGCGCAGCAAGGGCCTCGATTTCGCTGCCGCGCTCAATGATGCGCAACGCCTGGGCTATGCCGAGGCCGACCCGACCTTCGATATCGAAGGGGTCGACGCCGCACACAAGGCGACGCTGATGAGCGCGATCGCATTCGGCGTTCCGGTGCGATTCGACAAGGCGCACATCGAGGGGATCACGAAGCTGCAGTCGTCCGATATCGCCTACGCCGAGCAGCTGGGCTACCGCATCAAGCTGCTCGGCATCACCAAGCGGCGCGACGACCTCAGCCCACCCGGCATCGAACTGCGCGTCCACCCGACGCTGGTGCCAGCGAAGCGGCTGATCGCGAATGTCGAAGGCGCCATGAATGCCGTGCTGGTGCAGGGCGATGCTGTCGGCTCGACCCTGTATTACGGCAAGGGCGCGGGCGCCGAGCCGACCGCCTCGGCGGTGATCGCCGACCTGGTCGATATCACCCGGCTGCACAGCGCCGACCCCGACCACCGCGTGCCACACCTGGCCTTCCAGCCCGGCGCCATGCACGACACGCGCATCGTCGGCATCGACGAGGTCGTGACCTCGTTCTATTTGCGCCTGCAGGTGGCCGACCAGGCCGGCGTGCTGGCGCGCATCACCGCCATTCTCGCCGAGCACGAGATCTCGATCGATGCGCTGCTGCAACGCCCAGGCGACGACGCTGCATCGTCCGAGTCGCGCGCCGCCGGGGAAGGCCCGACCGACGTCATCATCCTCACCCACGATACGGTCGAGGGCCGGATGACGAAAGCCCTCGCGCAGATGCAGGCGCTGCCGACGGTGCTGGCTCCCATCGTCAAGATCCGCAAAGAGGATCTGGGTTGATGGCGGCGGCGCTCTATATCAGCACGCGCGGCGACGCGACCCCGCGGCGCTTCTGCGAAATCCTGCTCGAAGGGCTGGCGCCCGATGGCGGCCTGTACCTGCCGCAGGAATATGCGAAGGTCGATGCGGCCACCTTGTCGACCTGGCGCGGCCTGCCGTACCCGGCGCTCGCCTTCGAGATCCTGTCGCTCTATATCGACGATATCCCACCGGCCGACCTGCGCGCGCTGGTCGACAGGACCTATACCGCAGCGATCTTCGGCGATGCACGGATCGCGCCGCTTCGCAAGCTCGGCGAGGGCGTCTTTCTGCAGGGGCTGTCCAACGGCCCGACGCTGGCCTTCAAGGATATGGCGATGCAGTTGCTGGGCGCCTTGTTCGAATACGAACTCGCGCGCCGCGGCGAAGTGCTGAATATCCTCGGCGCGACCTCGGGCGATACCGGCAGCGCGGCCGAATATGCGATGCGCGGCAAGACCGGGATCAGCGTCTTCATGCTCTCGCCGCGCGGCCGCATGAGCCCGTTCCAGCAGGCGCAGATGTTCAGCCTGCAGGATCCGAATATCCTCAACCTCGCAATTGAAGGCGTATTCGACGACTGCCAAGACATCGTCAAGGCGGTCTCGAACGATCTGGCCTTCAAGCGCCGGCACCACATCGGGACGGTCAACTCGATCAACTGGGCGCGCCTGCTCGCGCAGGTGGTCTATTACTTCTTCGGCTATTTCCAGGCCACGCGATCGAACGATGAGCAGGTCAGTTTCGGCGTGCCCTCGGGCAATTTCGGCAATATCTGCGCCGGTCACGTGGCGCGGATGATGGGCCTGCCGATCCGTCGGCTGGTGCTGGCGACGAACGAGAACAACGTGCTCGACGAATTCTTTCGCAGCGGAACGTACCGCGTGCGCAGCCCTTTCGAGACGCACGAGACTTCGAGCCCGTCGATGGACATCTCGAAGGCCTCGAATTTCGAGCGCTTCGTCTTCGACCTGCTGGGGCGCGACGGTGCGCGCACCGCACGCCTGTTCAAGGACGAGATCGATGCTCACGGTGCCTTCACGCTCGCACTGGCCGAGTTCGACCGGATCGCTCACTACGGCTTCGTCTCGGGCACGAGCAGCCATGCCCACCGTATCGCGACAATCCGCGCCACCGACGCGAACCACGGCACGCTGATCGATACGCACACCGCCGACGGTCTGAAGGTGGCGCTCGAATACCGCGAGCCTGGCGTGCCGATGGTCGTCCTCGAGACCGCGCTGCCGGTGAAATTCGCGCAGAGCATCAAGGAGGCGGTCGGGCGCGAACCCGAGCGGCCGGTCGCATTGCAAGGCATCGAGTCCTTGCCCAAGCGCTTCGAGGTTCTGCCTGCCGATGCCGGCGTCGTGAAGTCGTATATCGCCGAACACGCCCGATGAACTCCGCTGCCACGCAACGCCCGCCGATGCTCACGCTTGAGCAGGCGCTCGATGGTCTGCTCGGCGCCGTCACTGGCCCTGCCGCTGCCGACGCCGAAACGGTCTCGACTTTCGACGCTCTCGGACGCGTGCTGGCCGAAGATATCCGCGCCGGGCTGGACATTCCGCCGCGCGACAACTCCGAGATGGACGGCTATGCGCTGCGCTGCGCCGACGTGCCCTCGTCGGGGACTCGGCTGCCGGTCAGCCAGCGCATCCCGGCCGGCGTCGTCGGTGCGCCGCTGCAGCCAGGAACCGCGGCGCGCATCTTCACCGGCGCACAGATTCCCGCCGGCGCTGATGCGGTCGTGATGCAGGAGGTGTGCACGGCCGAAGGCGACGCCGTCCGCGTCGATGCCGTTCCGTTTCCGGGGCAGGCGATACGACGCCGCGGCGAGGATGTTCGCGACGGCGCGGCCGTGCTCACGGCCGGACTGCGCTTGCGTCCGCAATGCCTCGGCATGGCGGCATCGGTCGGGTCGGCGAACCTGCGCGTGGCGCGTCGCCCGCGCGTCGCCCTCTTCTCGACCGGCGACGAACTGGCGATGCCGGGCGAAGCGCTGAAACCCGGCGCAATCTACAACTCGAACCGCTTCACGCTGCGCGCGCTGATCGAAGCGCTTGGCGGTATCGTCGTCGACCTCGGCATCGTCGCAGATACGCTGGAAGCGACCCGGTCCGCGCTGCGCCGCGCGGCCGAAGGCAATGACCTGATCGTCACCTGCGGCGGCGTCTCGGTCGGCGAGGAAGACCACCTCAAGCCGGCGGTGCAGGCCGAAGGGCGCCTGGACCTGTGGCAGATCGCTATCAAGCCCGGCAAGCCGCTCGCGTTCGGCGCGGTTCGGCGTGAAGACGGCAGCACGGCGCATTTCATCGGCCTGCCGGGCAACCCGGTCTCGGCCTTCGTGACTTTCTCGCTCGCGGTGCGGCCGGTGCTGCTGCGCCTGCAGGGCGCGACCGATCTCGCACTGCGGCCGATTGCGATGCGCGCCGATTTCGACTGGCCGCGGCCCGATCGGCGGCGCGAATTCATGCGCGTGCGGCGCAATGCCCAGGGCGGGCTCGACCTGTTTGCGAACCAGAGTTCGGGCGTTCTCACCTCGACGGTCTGGGGCGACGGTGTGGTCGACAACCCGGCCGGCCGCCCGATCGCGCGCGGCGACAGCGTCGCCTACATCCCCTTCGCGGAGCTGCTGGCATGACATTGCGCCTTCGCTATTTCGCATCGATCCGCGAGGCGCTGGGCAGTGGCGAATCGTTCGAGCCTGCCCAGGGCATGACGGTTGCGCAGCTGCGCGATGCCCTGATCGCGCGCGGTGGCGCCCATGCGGCCGTACTCGGTCGCGGCCGGGCAGTCCGCGCGGCGGTCGACCAGGTGCTCTGCGACGAGGCGACGGTGGTTCCGCGCGATGCCGAGATCGCCTTCTTTCCGCCCGTCACCGGGGGTTGAACTGGCCCCCGTCCGCGTCAGCATCCGAGCCGCCGATTTCGACCTCGGCGCCGAGGTCGCGGCGCTGCGCGCAGACGATGGCGGCGTGGGGGCGGTCGCGGCCTTCGTCGGCATGGTGCGGGATCGCAACGATGGCCAGGGCATCGCATCGATGGAGCTCGAGCACTACCCCGGCATGACCGAGCGCAGCATCGAGGCCATGATCGACACGGCCTTGGAACGCTTCGATATCCGCGCCGCCCGCGTCGTCCACCGCATCGGTCTGCTCATGCCGCAGGATCAGATCGTGCTCGTCGCCGTGACCTCGGCGCACCGCGGCCAGGCCTTCCAGGCCTGTGAGTTTCTGATCGACTATCTGAAGACCCAGGCGCCGTTCTGGAAGAAAGAAGCGACGGCGCTAGGCGCGCGCTGGGTCGATGCGCGCAGCACCGACGACGCGGCGCTCGCGCGCTGGGGCTTTGGCGATTCCAACGTCGCCGGCAACGCAGCGCGGTGAGCGATTCCGCGCTCGCGAGTCAGGTCGCGGCGGTCGCCGGCGGGGCGGCCGCAGGTGCCCTGCTGCGCTGGCGCGCCGGGTTCTGGCTGCACGCGGCTTGGCCCGGATTTCCGCTCGGCACCTTGCTCGTCAACCTCGCCGGCGGCCTGCTGATCGGCGTTGCGCTGGCGTGGTTCGAGCGCTCTCCCGACGAGCTGCTGCGGCTGTTGCTGGTGACCGGCTTTCTCGGCGGCTTAACGACCTTCTCGGCCTTCTCGGTCGAGTCGCTGCTGCTGGTGCAGCGCGGACAGGGGCTCCTCGCGCTCGGCCACACGCTGGCGCATGTGCTGGGCGCGCTCGGCTGCGCCGCGCTCGGCTATCGGGTCGCGCAGGCACTGCTCGGCTGAGAGATCGATACGGGTTGAGCGGGCGCAAGGCTTGCCAGCTCGCGCCTTGAAAAGATTGCCGATCGCCCAATTTCGATTGAAACGGAGCTTTCCATGCGACTCGACAAACTCACGACCAAATTCCAGGAAGCGCTGAGCGACGCCCAGAGCCTGGCGATCGCGCGCGACAACCCGTATATCGAACCCGCCCACGTCCTGTCGGCGATGCTGACCCAGGCCGATGGCCCGTCGGCGTTGCTCCAGCGCGCCGGCGTCGATACGGCGCGCTTGCGCAAGGCGCTCGACGCCGAGATCGCGCGGCTGCCGCAGGTGCAGGGCGGTGAGCAGGTCCAGGCCGGGCGCGATTTGGGCGCGCTTCTCCAGGCGGCCGAAAAGGAATCCGGCAAGCGCGGCGATCAGTTCATCGCCAGCGAGATGCTGCTGCTCGCCGCAGCGGACGCCAAGTCGGCGATCGGCCCGCTGCTGAAGGAGCACGGCGTCAACCGCAAATCGCTCGAGGCGGCGATCGAGCAGGTTCGCGGCGGCCAGAAGGTCGACAGCGCCGAGGCCGAGGGCCAGCGCGAGGCGCTCAAGAAATACACCATCGATCTGACCGAGCGCGCGCGCCAGGGCAAGCTCGACCCGGTGATCGGCCGCGACGACGAGATCCGCCGCGCGATCCAGGTGCTGCAGCGTCGGACCAAGAACAACCCGGTGCTGATCGGCGAGCCGGG
>JBDSEG010000178.1:0-3633 GCA_039920165.1 Burkholderiaceae bacterium | reverse complement strand
CGCGGATCGCGTCGAGCGCGCGCGGACTCGGCGGGTACGGGTTCTCGTTGGTATTGAGCTTGACCAGCTCAACCGTGCTGCGCGGCTGCTCGCCCGGCACATAGGGCGTGAGGCCGCGCACCACCTGACTCCAGAAAATGCTCATCGTCCTGTCATTCCTTCGCGTGCGGTCGATCCGCGGATCGGTAGCGCCGATTGTCGTGCGCACGGGCATGGCGACGGTCCCCTATCCTTGCGCACCGACCTCCACAACCGAGGGCCGCGAGCCGGCCCGCATCCACCCGGGAGAACGACGATCATGACCACCGGCACCGCCCGATTCCACCGTGTGCTCCGCGCCCCACCGGAGAAGGTCTACCGCGCCTTTCTCGATGCCGACGCCCTGGCGCGCTGGCTGCCGCCTTACGGCTTTCTGTGCAAGGTGCACCACTTCGAGGGCAAGGTTGGCGGCACGTTCAAGATGTCGTTTCGCAATTTCTCGTCGGGCAATGCGCACTCGTTCGGCGGCGAGTACGCCGAGCTGGTCCCGAACGAACTCATCCGCTACACCGACCGCTTCGACGACCCCAACCTGCCCGGCGAGATGCGCGTGACGGTGACCCTGAAGGCGGTCTCGTGCGGGACCGATGTCTCCATCGTGCAGGAGGGCATTCCCGCAGTGATCCCGGTCGAGATGTGCCACCTCGGCTGGCAGGAGTCGCTGGCGCAACTCGCCCACCTCGTCGAGCCCGAGATTCCGGGCTGAGTCGTCCGACAGTCGACCGCGAGCACCAATACGTCCCGCGTATGGACCGTCATCGCCTCTCGCGCATCGCGGCGTCCGTGGCGGCCGCGGTGGCGGCGGCACTGGGGATGGCGGTCTTGGCGAGCATTGCGCTGGCGGTCCTCGACCTCTATCTATCGGGCCACGGCCTGCCCACCTTGACTGCGCCGTGGATCGATTCGGACTCCGTGCACCTGAGCCGGGCCGATGTGGTGATGCTCGCCCTGTCTGCACTGGCTGCGCTGGTGGGCGGCGTTCTCGTCCATCGCGCGCCCGGTCGACAGCGCCAGTCCGCTGAATGATCGAAATGGGCGCTGGGAAGGCGTGAGACGAGATTTGATGCAAAGCCAAGGCGCACCGATGTCCGTCGGCATCGCCGAGCATTTGCAACGCCGCAGCGCACCGTATCGCGTGGACAGCACCGATTCGATTTCAGTGAATCAGGGGACCAGGAAAGCGACTTAAGGCCGCTCGGCCAGCGCCAGTCGGGCCGCGAGGCCGACAAACAGCGCGCCGGCGAGGCCGTCGAAGACGCGTCGGCCACGGGGCGCGGGCCGCCAGCGCCGCAGCGGGGCCGCGAGCAGCACGATCACGCCGAGAAAGAGCATTCCTTGCAGAACGAACCAGCCGCCGAGTGTCAGAAAGGCGAGCGTCTTGTGCGCCGCATCGGCGGAAATGAACTGCGGCAGCAGCGCCAGGAAAAAGATCGCCACCTTGGGATTGAGCAGGTTGGTCAGCAGGCCCTGGCGCAGGATCGCCGGCAGCGGCACCGTTGAACGGGCGTCGTTCGTCGGAAGCATTTGTGCTGCAGCAGTCCCGACGGGCGGTTCGACCGCCGGAGCGGGCCGCAGGGCCCGACGCAGCATGCCCGCGCCGAACCAGAGCAGGTAGGCCGCACCGGCGAGTTTCAGCAGGTCGAACGCCGCGGCCGATGTGGCGAGCAGCGCGGCGAGGCCGAACGCCGCCGCCATCGCATGAACGACGCAGCCCAGGCCGATGCCGGCTGCTGCTGCGAGGCCGCCCCGCACGCCGTGCTGCAGCGTGCGCGTCACGGTGAACAGCAGGTCGACGCCGGGCGTGGCGTTGACGACCGCAACCGTCAGCGCGAAGAGCGCGAGGTTCTGCAGTCCGAGCGCGACGGCGACTTCGCCCGTCACCTCACACCATTTCGAGCGCCAGCGCGGTCGCCTCGCCACCGCCGATGCACAGCGCCGCGACGCCACGCTTGCCGCCGGTCTTGCGCAGCGCGCCGAGCAGCGTGACGACGATGCGCGCGCCGCTGGCGCCGATCGGGTGGCCGAGCGCGCAGGCGCCGCCGTGGATATTGACGATCTCGTGCGGCAGGTCGAACTCGCTCATCGCCGCCAGCGTCACCGCGGCGAAGGCTTCGTTGACTTCCCACAGGTCGACTTCCTTCGCAGTCCAACCGGACTTGGCAAGCACCTTCTGGATCGCGCCGACCGGCGCGGTGGTAAACCAGTTCGGCGCCTGGGCGTGGACCGCGTGGGCGCGGATGCGGGCGATCGGCACGAGGCCGCGCTTGACTGCCGTGCTTTCGCGCATCAGCACCAGAGCGGCGGCGCCGTCCGAGATGCTCGACGAGGTGGCGGCGGTAATCTTGCCGTCCTTGGCGAAGGCCGGGCGCAGGCCGGCGATCTTGTCGAGCTTCGCCTTGAACGGCTGTTCGTCGAACTTGACACTGGCGCCCGCAGCGCCGCCCTTGCCCGGCAACGTGACCGGCGCCATCTCCCAGTCGAAGCTGCCGTCCTCGTTGGCGCGCTTGCTGCGCTCGGTCGAGGCGATGGCGAAGCCGTCCATCTGCTCGCGGGTGAACTTGTACTTCGCGACGCACTCTTCGGCGAAGACGCCCATCGCCTTGCCGTTGCCGTTCGGCAGCTTCTCGTAGGCGTCTTCCAGACCGTCGAGCGCCATGTGGTCGTACAACGCGGCGAGGCCGTACTTGACGCCCTTGCGCATCTGCGTCAGGTGCGGCGCATTGGTCATGCTTTCCATTCCGCCGGCCAGCACCACGTCGGCGGACTCGCTGCGCAGCATGTCGTGGCCGAACATCATCGCTCGCATGCCCGAGCCGCACATCTTCGATAGCGTGACCGCGCCGACCGACTGCGGCAAGCCGGCGCCGAGCACCGCCTGACGCGCCGGCGCCTGGCCCTGGCCGGCCATCAGACAGTTGCCGATCAGCGCCTCGTCGATCGAATCTCCCGGCACCCCCGAGCGCTCGACCGCGGCACGGATCGCGACCGCGCCGAGCTGATGCGCGGACAGCGCGTTGAAATCACCGAGCAGGCCGCCGATGGGCGTGCGTGCGGCGGAGACGATGACGATGGGGTCGTTGGACATGGCGGACTCCTGGGGACGGTGGACGAAACGGCGCGCATCTGGCGTCGGGCACGGGATGAAGCCGGGTCCGCGCCCGGTGCGGCGGCCGCGTCGCGAGGCGGGGCGCTGGAGTCGACAACCTTGCGCGCCGGGCATCGACGACTGCATGCGAACAGCCGAACGGCTTGCGGCACTGCTGCCTTGCAAGGACGCCGGCGGCGACGCAGGTCGACATGGTATTTCATGGCGATTCCGCCTGCCGCTTCCGATCGCGCCTCCCGCCGAGTAGACGGGCGATCGGCGACTGACGCGCCTCGGGACCAGAACCGCGCGGGTGGGTGGGAAACCCGTCAGACCGACGGCATGCGGGCGGGCTCTGCAACGTCCGGCGCGGTGTGACGCTGCTGCACCGCGGCCAGCGCCGCGTCGTAGGCGCCCGCCATGGCGGCGGACGCGGCGACGGTCATGCGCAGGTCGTGCAGCAGGCCGTCGTGCAGTCCATAGAACCAGCCGTGCACCACCAGTTCCTG
>JBDSEG010000177.1:0-15327 GCA_039920165.1 Burkholderiaceae bacterium | reverse complement strand
AGGGCAATGTTCGATGACACGGATTCGTTCGTGCTTTCACACGGCTGGCGCAGGCGATGACGCGACCGCGTCGTCGCGACCTTGCGCTTTAAGTCGAAGACCACGCGCTTGTCGTGCTGCATTGCCGCATCGCCGCATCGCAGCCTCAGCGAGCCACCCCTTCGTCCACGCTATCGCGGAGATAGAAACTTCTCAGCGTCACACTTGTCATTAGCCAACAGAATGCGAATCCCGATTTGTTCCGGACCACAGGAGCCATCTCATGGACAGCGATCAGACAACAGCAGCGAAGTGCCCGTTCAGCCAGGCCACCGGTGCCGGCACGACGAATCAGGACTGGTGGCCGCAGCGCTTGCGCATCGATCTGCTGCATCAGCATTCGGGTAAGTCCGATCCGATGGGTGGGCACTTCGACTACGCCGAAGCGTTTAAGGGCCTCGACTTGGCCGCGCTCAAGCAGGATCTGGCCGCGCTGATGACGGACTCGCAGGACTGGTGGCCGGCGGACTTCGGGCACTACGGGCCGCTGTTCATACGCATGGCGTGGCACAGCGCCGGCACCTACCGCATCGGCGACGGCCGGGGCGGGGCCGGACGCGGCCAGCAGCGCTTCGCACCGCTCAACAGTTGGCCCGACAACGTGAGCCTCGACAAGGCGCGCCGGCTGCTGTGGCCGATCAAGCAGAAGTACGGACTGGCGATCTCATGGGCCGACCTGATGATCCTGACCGGCAACGTCGCGCTCGAGACGATGGGCTTCAAGACCTTCGGTTTCGGCGGTGGCCGGCCCGACGTGTGGGAGCCTGACCAGGACGTCTACTGGGGCCGCGAGACCAAGTGGCTCGGCGGCGACGTCCGCTATTCGCAGGGTTCGCCAGGGGTAGCGAAAGACCACGGCGTGGTGGTGGCCGACGACAACAGCCAGGTGCCGCATACGCGCGACCTGGAGAACCCGCTGGCCGCCGTTCAGATGGGCCTGATCTACGTCAACCCCGAAGGACCGGACGGCAACCCCGACCCGATCGCTGCGGCACGCGACATCCGCGAAACCTTCGCGCGCATGGCGATGGACGACGAGGAGACGGTCGCGCTGATCGCCGGCGGTCACAGCTTCGGCAAGACCCACGGCGCCGCCCCATCGCAGCACGTGTCCGAGGAACCCGAGGCTGCCGGTATCGAGGCCCAGGGCTTCGGCTGGCGGAACAGCTTCGGCAAGGGCCACGGCGGCGACGCCATCACCAGCGGCCTCGAGGTCACCTGGACCACCACGCCGACGAAGTGGAGCAACCACTATTTCGAGAACCTGTTCGGCTTCGAGTGGGAGCTGACCAAGAGCCCCGCCGGCGCGCAGCAATGGGTCGCCAAGGGCGGCGCCGGCGCTGGCACCATCCCGCACGCGCACGACCCGGCAAAGCGCCTGGCGCCGACGATGCTGACGACCGACCTGTCGATGCGCATGGACCCGGCCTACGAGAAGATCTCGCGCCGCTTCCTGGCCCACCCCGACCAGCTCGCCGATGCCTTCGCGCGCGCCTGGTTCAAGCTGACGCACCGCGATATGGGGCCGCGAGCGCGCTACCTGGGCCCCGAGGTGCCGGCCGAAGAACTGATCTGGCAGGACCCGATCCCCGAATGCGCACACGCGCTGATCGATGCGCAGGACATCGCGTCGCTCAAGCAGAAGGTGCTGACTTCCGGCCTGACGGTGGCCGAACTCGTCTCGACGGCCTGGGCCTCGGCGTCCACTTTCCGCGGCTCGGACATGCGCGGCGGCGCCAATGGCGGGCGGCTTCGCCTGGCACCGCAAAAGGACTGGGCTGTGAACCAGCCGGCGCAACTGGCGAAAGTGCTCGAGGTACTCGGGCGCATGGCCGGCGACTTTGGCGCTGCACAGACGGGCGGCAAGAAGCTCTCGTTGGCCGACCTCATCGTGCTGGCAGGCAACGCCGGCGTGGAGCAGGCGGCCAAGGCGGCCGGCTGCGAGATCACGCTGCCTTTCACGGCGGGGCGAATGGATGCCTCTCAGGAGCAGACCGACGTCGCGTCGTTCGAGCCACTCGAGCCCATCGCCGACGGCTTTCGAAACTTTCAGAAGGCGCGCTACAGCGTGCCTCCCGAGGCGCTGCTGATCGACAGGGCGCAACTGCTCACATTGACGGCGCCTGAGATGACAGTGCTGGTCGGCGGGCTGCGTGTGCTCGGTGCCAGCGTAGGTACTGCGGGGCATGGCGTCTTCACGCGCCAGCCGGGGATGCTCCGCAACGACTTCTTCGTCAACCTGCTCGACATGGCGACCGAATGGAAGCCAGTCTCGGACGCGAAGGACGTCTTTGAAGGTCGCGACCGCAAGACCGGCGAACGGCGCTGGACCGCGACCCGTGTCGATCTGGTCTTCGGGTCGAACGCGCAGTTGCGCGCCATCGCCGAGGTGTATGCGAGCGCCGACGCTCAGCGCAAGTTCGTCGACGATTTCGCGGCGGCCTGGACCAAGGTCATGAATCTCGACCGGTTCAGCCGGAGCTGATCACTGGCCGGCGCCTGCGACGCGCGCCCGCAGCAGCCCCAGTCAACCCGGCTGCTTGACGATTCGCAGATACGGCTTGGGCGCCTTCCAGCCCTGCGGGAACAGCTTCTTCGCATCGTCGTCCGAGACCGAGCCGGCGATGATCACGTCGTCGCCGAGCTTCCAGTTCACCGGCGTCGCCACCTTGTGCTTCGCGGTCATCTGCATCGAATCGAGCACGCGCAGGATCTCGTCGAAGTTGCGACCGGTCGTCATCGGGTAGGTCATCATCAGCTTGATCTTCTTGTCCGGACCGATGACGAAGACCGAGCGCACGGTGGCGTTGGTGGCGGCGGTGCGGCCCTCGGACGAGCCCGCCTCGTCGGCCGGCAGCATGCTGTAGAGCTTGGCCACGGCGAGATCGGTGTCGCCGATCATCGGGTACTTGACGGCGCTGCCTTGAGTCTCTTCGATGTCGGCGGCCCAGCGCGCATGGTTGTCCACCGGGTCCACCGACAGGCCGATGAGCTTGGCATTGCGGCGGGTGAACTCGGGCTCGATCCTAGCCATATAGCCGAGTTCGGTCGTGCACACGGGGGTGAAATCCTTCGGGTGCGAGAACAGAATCGCCCAGCTGTCGCCGATCCATTGGTGGAAGTCGATGCTCCCGTGTGTGGTCATGGCGGTGAAGTTTGGGGCGCTGTCGTTGATGCGCAGGGACATGGCGTTTTCTCCTTGGTAAAAAGTGTGGCAAGTTGGAATGTGGCAAGGTGACGCATGCGGCCACGGCAGCGGCGGTTTCCACGCTGGGCACTTCGCCTGCGCCGGCACCGCGCCGCGGACCACAGGCAGATAGTGCACCCACGGGCCCGGCGTGCAAACCGCTTTCAGAGCAATGCGCAAATGCGCGGGTCGCGCCCGCCTTCTGTGCTGGCGGTGCGATGGGTGGACAGGGACGCGACGCCGTGCACAGGCGCTCGTGTCACGCGCGCAATGGATGTGATGGTCCGACCACAAGCAATCACAAGAAACGCGCTGGCCGAGAGCGTTTAGCGCAATTCACGTCTCAACGCATGGCAGGGATGCTGATCTCCTCTGCGAACGATAGGGCGTCCTGGTTGTTCACTCGAGCACCTCGTTGGCACGGAGCAGCAGGCTCGGCGACGGGTCGAGGCCGAGGGCGGCGGCGGTCTTGAGGTTCACGACCAGCTCGAAGCCGGTCGGCTGCATCACCGGAGCTCCGCTGGCTTGGCGCCTTTCAGGATCTCGCCGACGTAGAGCCCGGCCTGGTGATACATCCAAGTGATGCTCGGGCCATAGCTGAGAAGCGCGCCGGCGCTGGCGAATTGCCGCACGAAGCCGATGCCGGGGAGGCCGTGCGCCTGCCCGAAAGCGACGATGTCGCCACGGCGGTCGAGGATCAGCGGGTCGCTCGCGGTGACGTAGGAATCGGCTTTGAGGCGCAGCGCCTGCGCGAGGGCACCGGCGATCTCGCCAGGCTTCCTCGCGTTCACCACGACGCCTTCGCGGTTGAGCGCGCGCGCGCCGGCGAACCCTTCTTGCTGCTCGGCCAGCGCGGTGAAGTTGTCGGGGTTCATGACGAGGGCGATGCGGCGCACCTTCGGCGCCATTTCGGTCAGGAGCTGGATGCGCTTCGCACTCAGGATCGACGAGAAAAGGTTGACTCCCGTAAGGTTGCCTCCCGGCCGGTTGAGGCTCGCGACGAGGCCGTGACCTACGGGATCGGCGCCGATCGTGAAGACAATCGGGATCGTGCTCGTCGAGTTTTTCGCTGCACGCCAGCGAATTCAACTTGCCGGATGTGACGGCGATGGGAGTGCGCCGAATCGGCCTGGGTGGCGCACTGGCACGGGTGGCCTGGGCCGGTTTTCTGAGCGCGGCTCGCGGCATCGCCGAGTCCGGCCGGGTCGGCGCGCTGGCCAACGCCACGTCGGGCAACGAACTGAATGCCTTCGTCCGCCGCTGCAGCCGCTCAATTCACGGGACCATGACCCTTCCCAATGCGACGCCACGCGAAGGAGGTTGATATGTCGCGCGAAACCATCCGCGTCGTGCTGCGTTGCACTTCGTTGGAGAGCGCTTAGCCGGAACGAGCGGCGAGGGCCTCCACCTCCACCGCCCGCCCCAGCCGCGCACTGCTCGCCAGCGCCTCGAGCGTGGCGGCGATATCCAGGCTGACACTCGCGGCGCGCTCGACCGCTTCGGTATCGCCGGCTTCGATGACCCTGGCAAACGCCTCGGCCGCGAAGCGAAAGCCGCTGCCGACGCCGCTGCGAATATCCTCGAACGCGACCGTATTGGCGGTCCCGCGGCGCACGCGCAGCTGGCTCGGCAGGTAGCCGCGCGGGTCGGCGCCGGCGTGCTCGGCGGTGTGGTTGAGAAATTCAGTCTCGATCACACCGGCCGTGCCGACGATGGTCGCGCGCCGGTGGTTGGCGACGTCCATCGCGCACGAAATCTGCGCGCGCCGTTCGTCGGCATAGTGCAGGCTCGCGACGACGCTGATATCGACACCGCTTTCTGCCCACACCGCATCGGCACTCACGCGCTGCGGCGCCTCGCCCATGACAAGACAGATCAGGCTCAGCGGGTAGCTGCCGGCGTCGAGCAGCGCGCCGCCGCCGAGTTGCGGGTTCATGCGGATATTGCCGGCCTGCTGCGCCAGCGTGAAGCCGAAGCTCGCCTGCACCGAGCGGACGCCGCCGATCGAGCCCTGCCCCAACAGCTCGACCAGCGCGCCGGTCTGCGGCTGGAACCAGTACGGGTACGACTCGAGCAGCATCACGCCGTTCGCGCGTGCCGCGGCGAACATCGCCTGCGCCTCGGCCAGGCCGAGCGCGAGCGGCTTCTCGCACAGCACGTGCTTGCCGTGCTGCGCAGCGCGCACCGCCCACGCCGCGTGCAGGCTGTTCGGCAAGGGCAGGTATATCGCGTCGACGTGGGCGTCGTCGAGCAGCGCCTGGTAGCTCGCGTGGTGGCGGGCGATGCCGTGCGCGGCAGCGAAGGCCACGGCATTCGTTTCGCTGCGGCTCGCCACCGCGACGATGCCAACCGCAGGCGAGGCAGCCACGTCGCGCGCGAACTGGTGTGCGATGTTGGCGCAACCGAGGATGCCGATGCGAAGCGGTCGGCCGGTGGATGCAGGGGTACTCATGGGAAGCGCTCCTGGCGCGGGCGAAGCCGCAGATGGCCGGATTCTGTCGCGACGCCCGCGACCGTGCAGCGGCGCGGGTTCCACCGGGCCATCGCGCGACTTTCGGGCGATAACATGAGGGCTCGGATCGCCGCATCCGCCAATGAAGCGAGGCTGGGGGGCCGATGAAGGACGCGTCGCAAGGCGAACTGCCAGGGATCGAGCCGGGGCGGCGCTTTCTCACCCTGCTCTTCGCCGACTTGTCGCAATCCTCCGAGCTGGCGGAGGATATGGAGACCGAGCACTACGCGGCCGCGCTCGCGGCCTTGCGCAAGGTCTACCACGACACGCTGTCGCGCCACGGCGGCATCGTCGTTCGGGTCCAGGGCGACGGGCTGCTCGGCATGTTCGGCTATCCGCATACCCGAGAGGACGACGGGCGCCACGCCGTCGCTGCGGCGCTCGACATGCACCAGCGCGTGAGCGAATTGCGCCCGGCCTTGCCGGCCGGCCATTCGCTGTGCCTGCATACCGGCATCCATTCGGGCCTGGTCCTGCTGCGCAACGGGGCCATGGACCTGGGGCGCTTCGAATTGTTCGGGACGGTGCCCAATATCGCCTCGCGGCTGTCCGACGCCGCCGGCGCGCACGAGATCCTGGTCAGCGAGGAGACGCTCGGGCCGGCCAGCCGCTTCTTCGTCACCAGTCCGCCGCAACTGCTGCAGGTGAAGGGTCGGGCCGCGCCGCTGCTGGTGTACCGCGTCGACGCGCGCGCCAGCGTGTCGGCGACCTTGAATGCGACGGCGCATCAGGGCGCCACCGCCTTCGTCGGCCGGCAGACCGAACTCGACCAGCTCCAGCAGATGCTCGACGAGGCGATCGCCGGTCGCGCGGGCTCGGTGGCGGTCGCCGGCCCGCCGGGGCTGGGCAAGACGCGGCTGGTCGAACATTTTTTGAACCGCGTCGTCCAGCGCGGCTGCCGCGTGCTGCGCGGCTATTGCGAAAGCGAGCTCGGGGCCGAGCCCTTGCAGCCGTTCCGGCACATGCTGCAGTCGCTTGCGAGCGAGGACGAGCCGGCCACAACCGATGCCTTCGCGGCAATCTTCACCCGCCAGGCCGAGCGCCAGGCGCTGCTGCTCTTCATCGACGACTGGCAGTGGGCCGACGACGCGTCGTACCAGGTGCTGGCGGCCCTGCGCCAGTACGCGAACTGTCGGCTGCTGATCGTGCTGTCGACGCGGGTGGTGGCGGCTGCGACGCAGACACGCCCGTCCACCGCCGAGCGCACGATCGTGCTGGCGCCGCTGGACGATGCCGAAGCGATGCGCGCCATCGCCGCGCGGCTGCCGGGCGCCGATCCCTTCGTCGCCGACGCGATCTGCCGCCAGGCGAGCGGCAATCCCCTCTTCATCGAGGAGCTGTGCCACTCGGCGGCGCGCGGCGATATCGAGCACAAGCACGGCAGAGTGCCGGGCGGAACCGGCTGGCTGAACCGCCTGGTCGAATCGCGCGTGCAGCATCTGGCGCCCGACCAGATCGAGCTGGTGCGGGTCGCCGCGGTGATCGGCAACGTGGTGCCGGCCTGGCTGCTCGAACGCATCACCGGCCAGCCCACCGACAGCCCGCTTCAACTCGGTCTGGCCGAACAGGACTTCCTCTTTCCCGGCGAGCGCGCCGGCACGCTGCGCTTCAAGCACGGCCTCACGCGCGACATCATCTACGAATCGGTCGGGCTGCAGGCGCGCCAGGATCTGCACCTGCGCATTGCGCAGGCGATGCAGGAGCACAGCGCCATCGCGGCGCAGGACGAGGCGCACGAAGCGCTCGCCTTCCACTTCGACGCCGGCGGCAATCCGGCGCAGGCCGCGCACTATGCCGAGCTGGCGGGCGACAAGGCCTTGTCGGCCTCGGCGCTGGACCGCGCCCGGGGCCTGTACCGGATGGCGCTCGGTGCGTTGGACCGGCTGCCCGAGAGTGCGGAAACGGCCTTGCGCTGGGTTGCGATCGTTCAGCGCCTGGGCCGCGTTTGCGTGTTCGATCCGGTGCGAAGCGAACTCGCGCTGTACGGGCGCGGCGTCGCGCTGGCGCAGCGCTACGGCGACGCCGCAACGATCGCCCGGGCGCGCCACTGGCTCGGCTATATCAGCTACGGCCTCGGCGACGTGCCGGCGGCGATCGTGCACGGCGAGCGCGCCCTGCGCGAGGCCGAATCGGCCGGCGACGCCAAGCTCGCGGTGCAGATCGTCGCCGCCCTCGGCGAGGCGCATTGCGCTGCCGCCCAGTACGAACGCGCGCTGCCGCTTCTCGATCGAGCGATCGCCGTCAAGCGCCAGTACCGCAGCGGCCGGCATCTGAACGTCGGCCTCGCGTTCTCGGTCGTCTGTCGTGCCTGCGTGCTGGGCGACCGGGGCCGGTTCGACGACGCCGCTGCATGTTTCGACGAAGCCATGACGTACCTCGCCGGCAGCCTGCACGAAATCGGCGCCACGATCTGCGGACTGCGCAGCGCGGTCCTGTTGTGGCAGGGACGCTGGGAGGCGGCACGCGCCATGGCCGACGAATCCGGTCGAATCGCGCAGGCCACACGCAGCCTGACCCAGCTCTCGGTCGCGCGCGCCATGAGCGCCTACGCCGACTGGGTGCTGACCCAGCGCGCCGAGCACCTGCAGACCATCGTCGAGGTCACGGCCTGGCTCGCGCCGCGCCAGAGCGGGCTGTTTCGTTCGCTCAACCACGGTTGGCTCGCCGACGGCCTGATGCAGTCGGGCCGGCGCGCCGAAGCCCGCCGCCATGCCGCCCGCGCGCTGCAGCGCGGACGCCGGCGCGACCTGCTCGGCAGTGCGATGAGTTACCGCGCCCTCGCGCTCGACGCTGCTGCGCAGCAGCAGTCCGCCGCAGCGCAGCGCTATCTCGAACACGCGACGCGCGCCGCGGTGGCGCGCGATTCGGCGCACGAGATGGCCGCCACGCAGCTGTGCGCGGCGCGCATCGCACTGCAGTTCGACCAGCCCTTGCGAGCACAAGCGCTGCGCGATTCGGCCGCGCGTGAATTCGAACGCATGGACATGCGCTGGCACCTCGAACAGGCGAGGCGGCTGCAGCCGGACCGGACGGCGGCGGTCAGCCCTGCGTGAGGATCAGCAGCACGGGCGAGCCGGTCGGCCGCAACGTTCCGGCCTGCAGCAGCCCAGCAAGCATCGCCAGCAGGACACCGGTCGCCATCTCGTAGCCGGGACACCCGTGCACGGTCGCCTTTGCGGCGTCCTTGCCATCGCGGCCGAACATCAGTTCGTTGGGTGCCTTCGTATCGGTCAGCGCCGAGGTGATGCCGAGAACGACGCGACTCGACGGCGCGAGGTCCGGCTCGCCGTTGCGCACCGGGCTGCGCCACAGCATTTCCGGCACCGGACGCTTGCGCATGGTCGCGAAGAGTTCGTCGCGCAGCGCTAGCTTCGCCTGATGATAGGTGGCCGCCGGGCCATCGAGCTGCTGGAACAAAGCCTGCTGGTGGTGCCACAAGGTTCCGTCCTTGATCCAGGTTTCCAGCGTGCGGATGAAGTTGCCCTGCACCGTCGGCGGAAAACCGAGCAGCACGCCGGCCAGGACGAGCGCGAACTGACGGTCGGTCACCGCATCGCCGAGGAGAAGCTTGATGTCCCTCGCCAGCGAGCCGAGCTTCTGGGGTTTGCGGGCCAACCAATCCTCGACAGCCTTGCGCACCGCCAAACCCTGCGTCTGCCCTGCCGCCTCGACACCAGTGCGCGGATGCGGCGCAAAGATATAGCGCGAAGCGGTCGCGAAATTGCCCGGGCAGCGCGGCACTCCGGTGTTCTCTTCGAGCCGGCCGCCGGCTTGCATCACCGGGTCCGTGCTCGGGGGAAGGTCGTCGGGCAGACCGATCCACAGCCTGCACAGCCCCGCCATCACGTGATCGCTGAAAGTCACGAGGTCGATCGGCGTGCGCAGCAATTCGCCCGGCGGCGGCGGAACGTCGACAGACGGAAGCGGCAAAAACTGTTTCAGCACCTTCTCGACAACGCCGGTGGCGTCGTGGAAAGCCTCTGCCTCTTTGATGGCCTCGACCGCCTTGTTGAGGGCGAGTTGTGCGTCGCGCTCCGGCCCGGGGTCCAGGCCGAGCAGATTCAGCCCGATCGACTGTTCCATTCGCTTGCCGTAGCCGGCAACCGAATACTCCTTAGCGGCGTGGTCCTTCAGTGCCCTCATCACGTCCGGAAGGCGCCCGAGCAGATGGCCGTAGGGCGTGTTCTGTGGCGCGCGCGGCGAGCCGTCTCGCACGAGCTTCCAGGCCGCGGGCGCACGCTCGGGATCGTCCAGGCACTGGCGCACGCGCTCGCGCTCTTCCTCGTCGATGCGGGCCTGGCGCTGCGCACCGGTCTCGACCGGGATCGGCGCCGGTGCGGACGCCGGCACTACCTTCGCTACGCGGAAGCTGCCGAGCGCACCCAGCACGGCGAGCGAGGGGACGAAGAGGTACAGGCCCCATTGCAGTTCGACCCAGGGCTTGTCGCCCAGGTCGATGCGCAGCACTCTCTTGCCCGTCTTGTCCAGACAGCGGAAGGTGCGCGGATCGCCCTTGTGCGGAACGGCTAGGAAGGGGTCGCTCTGCGCCGAGCCGACGCCGCTGCTGTTGCCGCCGGCCATCCAGCGCTGCAGGGTTTCGAACTGCTCGGAGATGCTCGCGCAGTACGCCATGAATACCACGCCGCGCTCGTCGTCGAGGTTGGTTTCCGACTTCGGCCCGTACGACATGCCGCGACGCAGGATGCGCGGCGTGTAGTCGCGGCCGTCGCGCGGGTTGGCGCGGCGGATGTGCGAATGGAACGGACAGGCATCGCTTGCGGCCGGCGTGGCATAGCTGAAGTCGTTGCTACCTGCGGCCACGCCGGCGACGAGCGGCGTGCCGTCCTTGCGCCGGCCCATCATCAGCGCCAGCATGTCGTCGCGCTCGGCCTCGGGCACGGCAGCCAGCGCCGCAGCGATATGGTCGACCCGCTGGCGCAGTTTGCGAATCACCAGAAAGCTGCCGTCGAAGAGGAGCCGTTCGATCTGGGGATGCGGCTGATCGCCGCGATCGGTGCCGTGGCCGAGCAGCAGTTCGCCCGGGCTCACGGCATCGCTGTGCGTGCCAGGCTGTGCGGGGGGACGGGGCACGACGATCTTCGGCTGGCTCAGGCCGTCGGCAAAGTCGAAGTGTCCGGTCGTGACGTCATTCGTGCGGTAGCTGCGGGTCGGCTGCACCGCAAGCACGCGCAGTCCGGTGCTCGCGGTGGCCATGACGTCGATCGCCGCATTCAGGCGCGGGTGCAGGTCGGACGCCAGCTCCGCGGCGTCAGACAGGCGCAGCTGGATCAGCACATGCACCGAACCCATGTCGATGCGCGGCCCGCTGGGGCCGGCGCCGTAGGCGAGCGGGCGGCGCCAGCGGTCGGGATGGTTGCCGCGCACATCGCCCAGCAGGGCACTGCGCGCTTCCATGCCGTCGAGAAATTCCTGCGGCAAAGCCTTCAGGCGGTCCGGCGCGATCCCCAGCTTCTCCAGCCCGGCGGACGTGAACGCGACGAGCCGGCCGATGCCGCCAGCGGGCACCGGCCCGCACAGCGAAACCTGCGCCGCGAGGTTGCCGATGGCCTGGTTCGCATTCTCGACAGCGAGCAGCAGCACGCAGCCGTGGGTCATCTTCTCGTCGCTGCCGAAGACGTGCGCCTGCAGCGCGCCCGCGCTGTAGTTCGGCGGCGCGACGGTCGCGGCCGGATCGGGGTCTGCGTACACCAGCCAGTCGAGCTCGTCGGTGAAGTTGGCCCTCAACTTCATCCACTTCTTTTTATCAGGCCCCTCGGGCTGTCCGTCAAGGCACTTGATCACCTCGATCGGTCCTTCCAGCACTGAGCGCGCGAAGCGCCGCAGCGTGCCGAGGTCCCCGCCGCCGTCGTGCTGAGGATCACTTCCCTTGGGAAAATAGAGCGACAACCGGTACAAGCCCTTGAGCGTGCGCAGCGGGAGCACGAGCGAGTCGACGGGGTTCTTCGTCGCCGCCGCCAGCGCCGCCTTCACCTGCGCCGATGCGTCGGGGGTTGCGAGGCGGGCGATCTCGAGGTCGGCCGCCACCGGGCTCCTCGATTCCCGCTGGACCTTTTCGACCCTGGCGAGATAGTCCTGGTCGGTCAGCGTGGCCGACGAATCGGTATAGAAGAGTCCGCCCTCGACCTCGTTCTCGCGCACCCAGCGGCAGTAGGTCTCGAAGCGCGACCGGCACGATCCGGGATAGCTGTCGCTGTGGCAGAACAGCAGGTCGAGCAAGGTCCCGAGGTCGCGGTAGATGACCCGCATATACGGCTCCCAGCCGCCGTCGAAGGTCACGTTGAGCGACAGCCGCCAGACCCCGTCATGCGGCTGCACGGCCGCTTCGGGAACGGGCGGGACGATCGCATATCGGAAGTGATGGATGATCCCGAAGCGTCCGACCGCATCCGGAAAATACGGCGCGCGAAGCTCGGATTCACGAATGTTCTGGCGCGCCGATTGCAGCGCATCGAGCACCTTGCGCAGCCGCTCCAGATAGCTGATCGGCTCGAAGCCGACGACCATTCCAGACTTGATGGGCGCGATGACGCTCAGGTTCGTCATGCCGCCCAGACCGGCGCTTCGTTTGGCTGCCATTCGAGTGCTCCCCCGGTTCCCCGACCGCTTTGGTTCGACGGCTAGGAACATACCGGGCCGCGGCGCAGCGCCCATCCCGAGAGTTGATGATTCGGGGGGAAACCCCGCCCTCAGCCGTCGAGCAGATCGCCTTTGTAGAAACTCCAGGCGCTGCCGTCGTGCAGATAGAAATAGCCGTCGGCGCAGAAATCCTTGCCGGGAAAGAATTCGCGGTAGACCTTGGGAACGAGCCGCTCGAGCTGCGCATCCGACAGCGCGTCGAACTCCTCCGGCGTGATCGGCAGGCCGACCTTCAGCTTGCGACGTTCCATCGGCAGCGTGAGTTCAATCGACCCGCTGGCCGAACTCGGCGCTGGCGACGGTCCAGCGCCGCGCCTGTTCGCTCAGGCTGATGCCGATGCCGGGGCGGTTCGGCAATTGCATTCGCCCGCCCTCGATCACGAGGCGTTCGTCGAACAGCGGCTCCAGCCACTCGAAATGCTCGACCCACGGCTCGTGCGGATAGGCAGCCGCGAGGTGCACATGCAGCTCCATCGCGAAATGCGGCGCCATGCGCAGGCGCGCCTGGTCGGCCAGCGCCATGATCCTCAGCATTGGCGTGATGCCGCCGACGCGCGGCGCATCGGGCTGGATGAAATCGACGCTGCGCTGGCGGATCAGTTCGGCGTGCTCGGCCACGCTGGTCAGCATCTCGCCGCTCGCGATCGGCGTAACGAGCAGCGCCGCCAGTGCGGCGTGGCCCTCGGCGTCGTAGGCGTCGAGCGGCTCCTCGATCCACACGAGGTCGAGCGGCTCGACCAGCCGGCCGAAGCGTTGCGCGGTGACGCGGTCCCATTGCTGGTTGGCATCGATCATCAGGCCGACCCGTCCGTCGATGAGCTTGTGCACCGCCTGCACGCGCGCCAGGTCAATCATCGGGTCGGGCTGGCCGACCTTGATCTTGATGCCACCGATGCCGCGTTCGAGCAGCGCCTCGACATTGAGCAGCACTTCGGGCAGGGGCGTCGACAAAAAGCCGCCCGAGGTGTTGTAGCAGGCGACCGAGTCGCGGTGCGCGCCCAGCAGCTTCGCCAGCGGCAGACAGGCGCGACGAGCCTTGCAGTCCCACAGCGCGATGTCGAAGGCGGCGATCGCCTGCGTCGCCAAGCCGCTGCGGCCGACCGAGGCGCCGGCCCAGACGAGCTTGTCCCACAGCCGCGCGATATCGTTCGGATCCTCGCCGACAAGGTTTTCGGCCACCTCCTTCGAATGCTCGTACAGGCCGCGGCCACCGGCGCGCTTGCTGTACGAGAAGCCGATGCCGGCGTGGCCGGCGCGGGTCCGCAACTCGGCGAAGACGAAGGCGATTTCGGTCAGCGGCTTCTGCCTTCCGGTGAGCACCTTGGCGTCGCTGATCGGTGTGGCCAGGGGCAGGAAGACGAGCGAGAGCCGGATCCATTCGATGCGGTCGGTGCTCGCCGCACCGGGCGGCAGTCCCGCGGCGATCGGGTTGGCGGCCATCGCGCGCGGCGCGTGCTGCGACGGTTCCAAGCACGTCACTCCGGCTTGATGCCCGCGGTGCGGATCACGCGGGTCCACAGGTCGAGCTCGCTCTTCACGAAATCGGTATAGGCCTTCGCACCCGGCGGTGGCACGACGAAGCCGATGGTCTCGAGCCGCTGCTTGATCTCGGGCGAGGTCATGATCTTGCGCAGCGTCGCCTCGAGCTTGTCGACGATCGGCTGCGGCGTTCCCTTGATGGCCGACAGCCCAGACCACGACAGCGCCTGGAAGCCCGGGAAGCCGCTCTCGGCGATGGTCGGCACGTCAGGGTACAGCGGATTGCGCTGCAGACTCGTCACCGCCAGCGCGCGCAGCTTGCCGGCGCGCACATGCGGCAAGGCGGTGTCCTGGTTGATGAACATGAGCGGAATCTGGCCGCCCAGCAGGTCCTGCATCATCGGCCCGCCGCCGCGGTACGGGATGCCGACCATGAAGAATCCGTTGCAGGTCTTCACGCCGGGCGGGCACTTGCTCGCCTCGATCTTCAGCAGCTCCATCGCCATGTGGCCCGACGCCGCGTGCGTATAGCCGTAGTTCAGCTTGCCCGGGTTCTTGCGAACGAAGTCGACCAGCTGAGCGAAGCTCGTGAACGGCGTGCTCGGATGGACCACCAGCACATTGGGACCGGAGTGCAGCTGCGCCAGGTGGATGAAGTCGCGCATCGAGTCGTACCCCAGCTTGGGGTCGAGGCCGTGCGCGACCGCGTTCTGGCCGACGCCGGTCTGCACGATGGTGTAGCCGTCGGGCGCCATCTTGGCGGCGCGCAGCGTCCCGATGGTGCCGCCGGCGCCACCGATGTTGTCGACGATGAACTGCTGGCCGAGTTCCCTGGACAGCGCCTCGCCGACCATGCGCGCCATCACATCGCTCGTTCCTCCAGCCGGGAACGGGCTCACGATGTGCACCGGCTTGGTCGGCCAGTTGTCCTGCGCACGACTCGGCGCGGCGGCGAGCGCGACGACTGCCGCAACGGCGGCGAGCTGGGCAATGAAGGGTCGACGGTTCATGGAGTCTCCGGGTTCAGGTCAGGTCGATCGGAAGCATGTCCGGGGTCAGCGGCCGTTCGCCGCACGCCAGGTTGCGAAGTCGGCGCGGCTCGCCTCGTCGGGAGGGTACAGGCCGAGGATGCTGCGGCCGGCGAGCACGCGTTCCTGGACGAAGTCCTCGAACGCGGTCATCTCGGTCGCTTCCGCGGCGATCTCGTCGGCGATGCCGGCCGGGATCACGACCACGCCCTCGGCGTCGCCGACCACGATGTCGCCCGGCCAGACCGGCGCATCCCCGCAGCCGATGGGCACGTCGATGTCGAGCGCCTGGTGCAAGGTGAGGTTGGTGGGCGCGGCGGGCCGCTGGTGATAAGCGGGAAACGGCAGCGCGCCGATGTCGGGGGAATCCCGGAACCCGCCGTCGGTCACGACGCCGGCCACGCCGCGCTTCATCAGCCGCGAGA
>JBDSEG010000176.1:0-9515 GCA_039920165.1 Burkholderiaceae bacterium | reverse complement strand
ATGCTCGACCGGCATGAACAGCAAGCGATGTTCGACGCCGCTTTCGACGCCTTCTGGCGCGACCCGAAGCTGCTCGAGCAGCTCATGTACTTGCTGCTCCCCAAGATCAGCGGGCGTGGCGAGAAGGCCGTGCCACCCCGAAGCAACCGGTTGGCCGAGGCGCTGGCGGCGCCGCGCAAGCCCGAGCCGCCGCACCCCGCCAGCGACGGCGCCGACGACGAGGTCCAGTTCGACACGGTGCTTACTTACTCGGACCGCGAACGCCTGCAGCAGGCCGATTTCGAGAGCATGACGACGGCCGAGTTCGCGCTGGCGCGCAAGCTCGCCGAGCAACTGCCGCTGCCGGTGGACCCGGTGCGCCGACGCCGCCACGAGGCCAGCCCGGCGCTGCGCCCGGGCGGTCGCATCGACCTGCGTGCGACGCTGCTGCGCATGGCGCGCCAGCCGGCGACCCTGCTGCCCGCCTACAGCCGCCCGCGCACCGAGTGGCCCACGCTCGTCGTGCTGCTCGACATCTCGGGCTCGATGGACCGCTACGCGCGGCTGCTGCTGCACTACGTGCACGGCCTCACGCGGCGCTACCTGAAGGTCCACACCTTCACCTTCGGCACCCGCCTGACCAACATCACGCGCAGCCTGCGCCACCGCGATCCCGACGTCGCGCTGGCACTGGCCGACGGCCAGGTGCACGACTGGCGCGGCGGCACCCGCATCGCCTCGAGCCTGGCCGAGTTCAACCGGCTGTGGGGGCGCCGCCTGCTGGGCGCGAATGCCGCGGTGCTGCTGATGACCGACGGTCTCGACCGCGACGAGGACGGCGACCTCGGCCGCGCCGCGCTGCAGTTGCGCCGCGCCGCGCACCGCATCGTCTGGCTCAACCCGCTGCTGCGCTACGACGGCTTCGAGCCGCGCGCCGCCGGCGTGCGCGCGCTCTTGCCGCACGTCGACCGTTTTCTTCCGGTGCACAACCTCGCGAGCCTGGCCGACCTCGGCCGCGCCTTGCGGACGCCGCCCCGGCCCGTCTCGACTTATCTGGCATAAGGTCATCATGGAACTCCAAGGCGAACGACTCATTCCGGCCACGGTCCCCGCGACCTGGGCCGCCCTCAACGACCCCGAGGTGCTGAAGCAGTGCATCGCCGGCTGCGAGTCGCTCGAGCGCAGCGGCGACGACGCCTTCGTTGCCGTCGTCGCGGTCAAGGTCGGCCCGGTCAGCGCGCGCTTCAAGGGCAACCTGCAGATGACCAACATCCAGGCACCCACCAGCTACACCATCAACTTCGACGGCCAGGGCGGCGTGGCCGGCTTCGGCAAGGGCTCGGCCGACGTGCCCGCCACCTGGGCCGCGCTGAACGACCCCGCCGTGCTCAAGGCCTGCATCGCCGGCTGCGAAACGCTCGAACGCAGCGGCGACGACGGTTTCGTCGCCGTCGTCGCGGTCAAGGTCGGCCCGGTCAGCGCGCGCTTCAAGGGAAACCTGCAGATGACCAATGTGCAGGCACCCAACAGCTACACCATCAATTTCGACGGCCAGGGCGGCGTCGCCGGTTTCGGCAAGGGCTCTGCCGATGTCGCGCTGACACCGCAGGACGGCCAGACACTGCTCAAATATCTGGCCCGCGCGCAGGTCGGCGGAAAGATGGCGCAGATCGGCTCGCGCCTCATCGATGCCGCGGCCGGCAAGATCACGGCCGATTTCTTCAATGCGTTCGAGCAGCATCTGAAGGCCTCCGGCGTTGCGCCGGCCGCTCCCACCGACAGCCCGGTCGCCGTGCAGGTCGCAGCCGAGCCCGAGCCGTCCTTCGGTGCCGGCAAGCTCGTCTGGTGGATTGCCGCCGTGGTGGCGGCGGCGCTGCTGTATTTCGCGATCCGCTGAGCGACGCCATGGACAGCCTCGATCTGCAGGTGCTCGCGCAGGCGCGCGACTGGCTGCGCGAAGGCCACGCGGTGTGGCTCGTGACCGTCATCGAAACCTGGGGCTCGGCGCCGCGCCCGCCCGGCGCGCTGCTGTGCCTGCGCGGCGACGGACTGGTCGTCGGATCGGTTTCAGGCGGCTGCGTCGAGGACGATCTGATCGACCGCGTGCGCCACGGCGAGCGCGTCGGCGCGGCCTCGTTGATCGCCTACGGCGTGAGCAAGGAAGAGGCCGCGCGCTTCGGTCTGCCCTGCGGCGGCAACCTGCGACTGGTGCAGGAGCCGCTGCGCGACGCGACATGGATCGACGAGGTGCTGGCGCGCACCGCGCGCCACGAACTGGTCGCGCGCACGCTCGATCTCGGGTCCGGCGAAGTTCGGGTCGAGACGGCGCGGCGCGACGAGCAATTCAGCTTCGACGGTACGACGTTGCGCGCGCTTTTCGGCCCGCGCTGGCGCATCCTCGTGATCGGCGCCGGCCAGCTCTCGCGGGTACTCGCGCAGATGGCGCTGGCGCTCGATTTCGAGGTCATCTGCTGCGACCCGCGCGAGGAATACCACCTCACATGGGATATCCCCGGAACGATCTTCAGCAAGTCGATGCCAGACGACCTGGTGCAGGAGATGCACCTGGATCCGCACAGCGCCGTCGTCGCAGTCACGCACGACCCCAAGCTCGACGATCTGGTGCTGCTCGAGGCGCTCAAGTCACCGGCCTTCTATGTCGGCGCGCTGGGTTCGCGCAGCAATACGGCGGCGCGCAAGGAGCGGCTCGCACTGTTCGACCTGACGCCAGCCGAGATCGATCGCCTGCACGGCCCGATCGGCCTGCATATCGGCAGCAAGACGCCGGCCGAGATCGCGCTGGCCATCCTGGCCGAGGTGGTCTCGGTGCGCAACGGCGTCTTGCTCACTCAGAAGAAGGAAGGCTCGTCGCTGCCGGGGCCGCGCACCGTCGCATCGCCAGGCTGACCATGCCCGCCGCACGCGGGAGCCTGGTTGCCGCCTTGTTCGCGGCGCAACTCGCGAACACGCAGGCCGCCGGCTGGCCGCACTATGGCGGCGATGCCGGGGGCACGCGCTACAGCGCCGCGGCGCAGATCACGCCGGCCAACGTCGATGGGTTGCCGGCGAAGCGCCGCGAAGCGGGTGGGAACGCCACGGCGCGCAACCCGGGGTGCGCTTCACGCTGAGCTTGGCCATGGGGTCGATCGTGCTCTTGCTGACGCTGTGGGCGGCACTGGCCTACAGAGGCCGACGCCGCCGACGATCGATCGCTTCAGGCCCTCACAAGCTGGCCAGATAGTGGCCGAGGTTTTCGATGTCGCGCTCGTTCAGCGTGCGCGCGACCGCGGTCATGTTGCCCGCATCGTTGGTGCGCTTTTGGGCCTTGAAGTCGGCCAACTGCTTGACCGTGTACTCGTAGTGCTGGCCGGCAACGCGCGGGATCTCGTTCTGCCCGGCGAAGCCGCCGAGGTGGCACATGGTGCACAGCGTCTCGTCGGCCTTGAGCTTGCCCAGTCGCGCCTTTTCCGGGTCGACCTTGAAGGTTGGCTGCGCCGGTTTCTGCTTCGAGAAATAGTCGGCCAACTCGCGCATCTCGTCGCGCGTGAGGCCGGCGACCATGGGCGACATGAGCGGATCGCTGCGCCGGTTTTCCTGAAAGTCGCGCAACTGCAGATTGAGGTAGCGCGCCGTCTGGCCGGCGAGGACCGGGTACTGGGGCTGCACCGAACGGCCTTCCGGCCCGTGGCAGGCGACGCACACCGCGGCCTTGGCCGGTGCACCGGCGGCGGCAGGGGCGGTCTGCGCCTGGACCGCCGGCGCCACGGCGCCCATGCAGGCGAACACGACGAGGCCGGCGGCTGCCAGCGGGCGATACGACAACAAGCTCATGCATCCGTCCTTCGGAAAACAGTGATCAGAAAGCGTCGAAAAAAAGCCCCGGCAGCATAACCGCCGGGGCCTTTGCACCTGGCGCGCGGGGTCGATTGCACGCGCGCCCGAACGGTCCTGCGCTTCAGGGCAGCGAGAACACGACCACGGTGTTGCCGCGCTTGAAGTCGAGCTGGGTATTGCCGCCCGCAGCGACGGCAACATATTGCTTGCCACCCACCATATATGACACCGCAGGCGCGTTGACGCCGGCGCCGGCCTGGTACTCCCACAGCTTCTTGCCGGTCGCCGCGTCGAAGGCACGGAAGAAGCCGTTGCCTTCGCCGTTGAAGACCAGTCCGCCGGCGGTCGCCAGGACGCCGCCGATCAGCGGCTGCTCGGTATCGAACTTCCAGGCCATCTTGCCGGTATCGATATTGACTGCGGCGAGGCGTCCCCACTGCTTCTCGCCCGCGATGACTTTGAAGGCACCGCCGAGCCAGAGCTTGCCGCCCGGATATTTGGCTTCTTCGACGTGGTAGGTCATCGGCTGGTGCAGGTTGGCGGCATACGCCAGGCGCAGCTTCGGGTTCACCGCCATCGGGCTCCACTCGACGCCGCCGTTGGCGCCGGGCAGCATGCGCGCGCCGTCCTTGGTCGGCAGCACCCACATATTTTCCTGCGGCACCATGGCTTCGCTGAAGCGAATCAGTTCGCCGGTCGCGCGGTCGTGCACATAGATATGCCCCGTCTTGCCGCCGTGGATGGCGACCTTGCGCATCTTCCCGTCCTTGCCCTTGGCTTCGGTCAGGATCACCGGCGACACCGCATCCAGGTCCCACACGTCGTGCGCGATGTACTGGTAGTGCCACTTGTAGGCGCCGGTATTCAGGTCGACCGCGATGATCGAGTTGGTATACAGGTTGTCGCCCGGCCGCTCGGCGCCGTACAGGTCGGGGCTCGGGTTGCCGGCGACGAAGAAGGCGGTATTGGTCTCCTTGTCGACCGCCGGCGCCATCCACACGCCGCCACCGAGCGTCTTGTAGAACTCGCCACCCTTGTCCGCGAGTTGCTTCTTCTCGGCCGCGATATCGCGGTGCATGTTGCGCCCGGTCGCGTCATTGACCGCCCACACGCCTTCGTGGCCTTTCTCGGGGATGGCGTAGAAGGTCCACAGCAGCTTGCCGTCGTTCGCGTCGAAGGCCTTGACGAAGCCGCGAACGCCGTATTCGCCGCCGTTGGTGCCGATAAGAATCTTGCCGTTCACCGCGACCGGCGCCATCGTTTCCGAGTAGCCGAGTTCAGGATCGGCGATCTGCGTCGACCACAGCACCTTGCCGGTCTTCGCGTCCATCGAGATCAGCTTGGCATCGAGGGTTCCCATGAACAGGCGGTCGCCCAGGATCGCGACTCCGCGGTTGTTCGGGCCGCAGCAGTAGGTGGTGACCGGACCCATCTTGTGCTTGTAGTGCCAGAACTCCTTGCCAGTCACGGCGTCGAGCGCGTACACATGGTTGTACGAGGTCGTGATGTACATGATGCCGTCGACCACGATCGGCGCCGTCTCCATCGACTCGAGCACCTCGGTCTGGAACTGGAATGCCGGGCGCAGCTTGGCGACGTTGCCTGCGTTGATCTGTGTTGCGGGGTAATAGCGCGTCTGCGCGTAATTCATGTTCGAGTGCAGAAAATTCGAGCCGTCCTTGTCGGCCGCATCGAGCCGCGCCTGCGGCACATTCACCGTCTTGCTGACCGGCGAACCCGTGGGCGCCGCCTGGCCGGCAATCTCGGCCTGCGCGAACACGGCGGGCGCCCACGCGCAAAGCACCGCGCCGGCGACGAGACGACGCACGGGGCGCCGTGATTGAGCTGTCTTCATGGATGTCTCCTTGACGGGTTGTCGGGTCAAGCTGCCCGTTGCCCGGCCCGAGGTTAGCGATAAACTGACGCGATGAAAATGGGTATTCGCGGTGGCGCCACGCCTTTTCGGTCCCTGTCCAGTGCCGCCCTGCTGCTGGTCGTCGCCAGCGCGTTCGCGCAATCCCAGACTCCGGGCAACCTGAGCCTGAACGCGCAGCTGCTCGTTGCGGCACGGCACGGCGAGATGGCGAATGTCGAACGGCTGCTGCGTCAGGGCGCGGCGCCCAATTCACGCAACCGCCTTGGCAAGACGCCGCTGCTCATGGCCTGTGAAAAAGGTGATCTGCCGCTCGCCGAAAAGCTTCTCGATGCCGGTGCCGACGTCAACCTCGCGTCGCTCGAGCAGGTCACCCCGCTGATGGGGGCCTCATACGGCGGCCACGCCACGGTGGTGCGTCGCTTGCTGCGCGCCGGCGCGAAGGTCGATACGCTCGACCGCATGCACAAACCGGCCATGGTCTACGCCGCCGGGCTCGGGCATGTCGAGGTGCTGGACGCGCTGGTCAAGGGCGGCGTCGACGTGAATGCGAGCTACGAACAGCGCCTGACCGCGCTCATGTGGGCTGCGGGCCAGGGCCACGAACCGGCTGCCCGCTGGTTGAAGGAGCACGGCGCTCGCGTCGATACGCGCGATGACCGCGGCCTGACCGCAGCCGAGATCGCCCGGCTCGGCGGGCACACGGCGGTCGTTCAGGCGCTCGAATGACGACCTGAGGCGGGGCCCGCGAGGCGCGCCAGATCGCTGCCCCGCACCAGGCGCAACCGGCCGTCTTTCACGCACTGCAAGGCGGCATCGCTCGGCGCGCCGAGGCCCAGGTACCACCCTTCGGCGGATTCGCCCGACGCCGTCCTGGTGCGCACCGCGGCGGCGAGCGCGCGCAAAGGCTCGATCCCGATCCGGTCCGCTTTCCAGCGTCGGGCGGCGACGAGAACGGTGCGCCCGGCTTTTGTCGCCTCGAAATCGAACCCGGGTTCGACGACCGCGCGCACGGCGTGACCGTCGCGGCCGAGACCGGCCTCGACCACGGCCGCGAACTCACGCCAGCCGAGGCCGGCGAGTGTCTGCAGGGTCTGCTGGACCCGCGCCGGGCTGGGCGTGCGCCACTGGCGCACGCCTGCCATGACGCCGATCACGAGCATCGGCACCGCGCCCATCGCGCCGAACGGGACGTAGGCCGGCGGCAGCAAGGCACGGGCCAACGCCATGATCGCCAGCCCGACCGCGACGCTGACCCACCAGGGCGAGCGCAGCAGGATTGCGAACAGCGAGTTCTCGGCCATCTTCAGCTTCACGGGCACCTCGGGCGGATAACGACCGTCTCGTTCTAACATGCGTACACCGATCGCCCGGCCTCGCCGCCGCAGCGGCGGAAAAAGCGCTCAGGTTGCCCGCCGCGGGCGCCGATAACTTTCTAGTGGACTGTCACGTTGAAATGGATGTCGAAGGACGTGCGAGACGCGGTGCGGTGCATTCGCAACGCCACAGCCTGTCGCGTATCGCACGGACGGCGACTTCCGATTTCATTGTGACGGTCCACTAACCTCGGGACTTCCGTCCCGTTCAACGCAGTCATGGAACGCTCGCCGTGTTAAGTCGCATCTTCGGTCTGTTCCGCAAGCCGCCGGCCGAGGCCGCGGTGTCCGTCCCCGCGCCGCGTCCCGCCGCCGTGCCGTCGTGGCAATCGCTGCGCGGACCCGAACTCGAGTCGGACAAGACGCCCACACCCGACGCACAGGTGTGGCTGTCGCTGCTGCCGGAATTCGCCCGCCCGCTGGCGCTGTGCGCCGCGCATCCGCGCATCTCGAACCGGCTCGCGCTGATCTGGGCCGACCGGCCGGCGGTCAAGCTTTATTTCGACAACGTGCTGATCGACAAGCGTCCCGGCCGGGTGGGCTTCTCGACCGAAGTTCGCGCCGAACTTCTGCGCCTGCGCGTCTACCACGAGACCGAACTGCGCGACCAGGCCGCTGTGCGCGACTGGAAGCAGCGCTTCGCGCAGGCCAGGCAACAGTCGCTGTCCGCCACGCCGCGCCCGCGCCCGAGCGCCGCGCCCGCCGAGCCCGACTGAAGTCGCAACGCGACGCGCCCGCTCAGCGCCGCGTCGCGAGCCACATGCCGGGCAGAATGAGCAGCGCCGCGACGGCGTGGAATGCCTCGACCGACTCGCCAAGCACCGCCCAGGCGATCGCCGCGCTGTAGAGCGGCGAGAGGTAGAGCACCAGACCGACCCGCGCCGCGCCGAGCTTGCGCTGCATGTACGAATAAGCCGCGTAGGCCCCGGCGCCGGGGATCAGGGCCGTGGTCAGCACCAGGGCGAGGCTGCGCATCGACCATTGCGACGGCAGCCACAGCAGCGCTTCGAGCGCGGTGAAGGGGATCAGCACGACGATGCCGCCGACCGCAATGAGGGTGAGCCGCGCGACCGGCCCGAACGCCGACGGCCAGATGCGCAATAGCAGCGAGTAGGCGGTCCAGGACAGGACCGCGAACGCGATCCACAGGTCGCCCGGGTTCACCTTCAGGTCGAGCAGCGCACGCGCCCAGTCGCCCCGAAAAACGATATTCAGCATGCCCGCGAGCGCGAGCGCGGCCCCGAGCCATTGCAACGGGCGAAGCGGCTCATACAACCAGATCGCCGAGACAATCGCGATCAGCACCGGCGACATGCTGTAGAGCAGCCCGATATTGATGGCGCTCGTGGATCGACCGCCGATATAGACGAATGCGCCGCACACCCACATTCCCAGCGCCCCCAGCACCAGAAAATGCGTGGCCTCGAAACGGATGCGATGCCGCTTTTCGGCGATCTCGCGCCAGCACACTGCCGCCAGCAACAGCGCCGCGACGCACCAGCGACCGAGCGCCAGCGCATGCGGTGCGATCGTTCCGGGAGCCCAGCGGGCCGCCAGGTAGTTGACGCTCCACAGCGCCGGTGCAACAAAGATCAGTGCGTGCGCAAGCCGAAGATCGGGTTCGGCTGGGGGCGAGCGAGGGACGGTCGTCATCGGGGGCTGGATTGTGGGCCGAGGACGGAACGTAAAAAAGCCGACCCCGCGGGTCGGCCTTCGTGCGTCGCGACGGATCGTACCGTCGCGAGCGTTTACTGGCGGCGCGGGTTGTTCGGCGCGCGATCGTGGCGGTTGGGCACGCCGTCGCCGTCGCGGTCGCGGTCCATCCGGTTCGGAATGCCGTCACGGTCGCGGTCGCCGCGCGCCCAGGCGCCACGGTTCAGCTTCCAGCGGCCATCGCGCTCGACCCAACGCGGCTGGTTGTACACATAGCCGTGACGCTCGCGGACCCAGGTCGGCTGGACCCAGACGTGCCGATGGCGCTGGGCATTCCAGTTCCAGTAGCCCGGCACCCAGACATAGCCGCGCCGCGGCGCCGGCTCGACCTGCTGCCGCACTTCGGGCGGCGCGATGCGAACCGTATAGCTCTGGGCGCTGGCCGCACCGGGGGCAATGGCCGCAAGGCCGGCCGCCAACATGGCAGCAAGAAGGGCAGGTTTGAACATTCGGTTCTCCGATAGTCTTCCGAGTCGCAACTGTCGGCGAAGTCGGCACCCGATTCCATCGGGCAAGACGTGAGAATCGCGTAAGCATCGTCCTGCCGCGAGCCAGGGGACCGCGCCGGTCAACCGATTCCGCGGCGCCTGCGATCGAAAGCCTTCAGTGGTTGTCCCTCGGCACGAAAGCGCCGAAGACACCACCTTCGGGCTCGGGCTCGTCGGGGCGGGGCACGAAGGCGCCCCGCCGCCCCCGTAGAAAGTCGAGGTCGGCACCTTCGTCGGCTTGCAACACCGTGT
>JBDSEG010000175.1:0-3174 GCA_039920165.1 Burkholderiaceae bacterium | reverse complement strand
AGGATCAGCAGGCCGGCCATCGCGTCGCCGCGCACGTACTTGCTCGCGCCGTCCATCGAGCCGAAGAACTCCGCTTCCTCGCCGACTTCCAGGCGGCGCCGGCGGGCTTCCTTCTCGTCGATCAGGCCGGCGTTCATGTCGGCGTCGATCGCCATCTGCTTGCCCGGCATCGCATCGAGCGTGAAGCGCGCGCCGACCTCGGCGATGCGCTCGGCGCCTTTCGTCACCACCACGAAATTGATGACGACGAGGATCGCGAAGACGATCAGGCCGACCGCGAAATTGCCGCCGATCAGGAAGTGACCGAAGGATTCGATCACCGCTCCCGCCGCGCCCGCTCCGGTGTGGCCTTCGAGCAGCACGACGCGTGTGGAAGCGACGTTGAGCGACAGGCGCAGCAAGGTGGTCAGCAGGATCACCGCCGGGAAGGCCGCGAAGTCGAGCGGCCGGACCATATAGGCCGCGACCATCATCACCATCAGCGCCATCGCGATGTTGAAGGTGAAGAGCAGGTCCAGCGCCAGCGGCGGCAGTGGCAGCACCATCATCGCGAGGATCATCACGACGACCAGCGGCGCCATCAGCGCCTTGATCGCCTTGGCGTTCGGGCCGAGCCAGGATTGGAGTGAGGTCAGCATGGGAGTCATGAGTGGGTCTGAGCCAACTGCGAGAGAAGTTCTTCACCGCGAAGACGCGAAGAGCGCGAAGGACGCAAAGGAGCAAGGCAGTCACGACTCATCGCATTCCTTTGCGTTCGTTGCGTTCTTTGCGCCCCTTGCGCCTTCGCGGTGAAAGCTCTTGAATTCACACCGCCACCCCCGCATGAGGATCGAGCTCCGCCGGCACGTTCAGTTCGGGCAGCTCGCCCGGCATCGCCATGCCGCCGGCCATCGCGGCGCGCAGCTGGTAGACATACGCGAGCACCTGTGCCACGGCCGCGAACAGCGCCGCCGGGACTTCGCGGTCGAGTTCGGCGTGGGCGTAGAGCGCGCGTGCGAGGACCGGGGCCTGCAGAACCGGTACTTTCGATTCCTTGGCGAGGTCGCGGATCGCCAGCGCGATCAGGTCGGCACCCTTGGCGACGACGCGCGGCGCGGCCATCTTGCCGTCCTCGTATTTCAGCGCGACCGCATAGTGGGTCGGGTTCATGACGACCAGGTCGGCGCCCGGAACCGCGGCCATCATGCGGCGCCGGACCTTGTCGCGCATGAGCGCGCGCACCTTGGACTTGACCTCGCTGTTGCCCTCGAGCTCCTTGTGCTCCTGCTTGACCTCCTGGCGACTCATCTTCAGACGCTGCGCGTGCAGGTGAAGCTGCAAGGGCGCATCGAGGAGCGCGAAGCCGGCGAGCGCGATCAGCAGCAGCGCCAGGCCGCCGAGCAAGGTCTGCGCCGCCGAGCCGATCGCCGCCGGCAGCGCCATCGTCAGCACGCCGCCGAGCGCATCACTATGGCTTTTCAGGTACAGCGCACCGATGGTGCCGAGGATGAGCGCGAGCGCGCTGCCCTTGAGCGCATCGATCAGCTTGTCCTTCGACAGCAGCTTGGCAAATCCGGTGAGCGGGTTGAGCTTTTCGAACTTGGGCACGAGCGGCTTCCAGGTCCAGTTCCAGCCGCTGAGCGCGAGCGACCCGGCGAGCGCCGCCGCCACCATCACCGCGCCGAACGGCAGCACGACCCACAGCAAGGTCGCGGTCTGCTGCGACAGACGCTCGCCCATGGCCTGCGGATGCGCGAGCGTCGCGGCGTCGAAGCGCAAGCCCTGCGCCAGCGCTTCACGCAGAAAACCGGCGAGCCAGGGCGACCCCGCCAGCAGCGCGACCCCGGCCGCGGCCATCGCCGCGAAGTGGCCGAAATCGCGCGAGCGCGCCACTTGGCCGTCCTCGCGTGCCTTGCGGATGCGCCGTTCGGATGCCGGCAGATTGCGGTCTTGGTCGTTCGATGAGGCCATGGCAAGGCGCCGCAAGAAGGCGCCTGGCCATTGTTCCGACCCTACCGGCCAACTTGAGCCGGATTAAGGGGGTGAAGCGCCGCCTTCTCGCTCCCGCGAAAAGGTCACGAGCGACGCCGCCCCCAGGCGCCGGCCCTCGGGCCGGCGCGCCCGATCTCAGTGCCCCGAAGCCCCCGAAGCGCCGATGCCGGTCTCCGAACGCACCTGCTGCGCGAGGAAGCCAGCACGGTCCTGCGCAGCGCGCGGACTGCGGTCGAGGATCGAGAACAGCCAGATGCCGACGAAGCCGATCGTCATCGAGAACAGCGCCGGCGACGCATACGGGAACAGCGCCGAGCCCTTGGGATTGCCGAGGGTGGCTTCCCACACCGACGGCGAGACGACAGTCAGCAGCACCGACGAGATCAGGCCGAGGAAGCCACCGATCACCGCGCCGCGGGTCGTGCAATCCTTCCACAGCACCGACATCAGCAAGACCGGGAAGTTGGCCGACGCCGCGATCGCGAATGCCAGCGACACCATGAAGGCGATATTCTGCTTTTCGAACGCGATGCCGAGAACCACGGCGACGATGCCGAGCACGACCGTGGTCAGCCGGGACACCTTCAGCTCGGCTGCGCTGTCGGCCTTGCCCTTCTTGATCACCGTCGCATACAGGTCGTGCGACACCGCCGAGGCGCCCGACAAAGTGAGCCCTGCCACCACTGCGAGGATGGTCGCGAACGCCACTGCCGAGATGAAGCCGAGGAAGACGTTGCCGCCGACCGCGTTGGCGAGGTGGATCGCCGCCATGTTGCCGCCGCCGAGCAAGGCCCCCTTGGCATCGAGGAACTGCGGATTCGTCAGCACGAAGGAGATGGCGCCGAAGCCGATGATGAAGGTCAGGATGTAGAAGTAGCCGATCCAGACCGTCGCCCACAGCACCGACTTGCGTGCCTCCTTGGCGTTGGGAACGGTGAAGAAGCGCATCAGGATGTGCGGCAGGCCGGCGGTGCCGAACATCAGCGCCATCCCGAAGCTGATCGCCGAAATCGGATCCTTGATGAAGCCGCCCGGGCCCATGATCGAGAAGCCCTCGGCGGCTGCCTGCGCCGGTGGCTTGCCGGCGGCCGCAGCAATCCCGGTCTTGATGTCGACTGCCTTGGCGAACATCGCCTCGGTGCTGAAGCCGAAGCTGTAAAGCACCATGAAGGCCATGAAGCTCGCGCCGGCCAGCAGCAAGCC
>JBDSEG010000174.1:0-6896 GCA_039920165.1 Burkholderiaceae bacterium | reverse complement strand
TGCAGGCCCAGGAGGCGGGCCACGTCGTTGTACAGAGCCAGGGACATCATCATGAGCATGAGTGCCACACCGCCGCGCTGAAGCCGATCCAGCCACAACTCGGAGACCGGACGCCCGGTCACACCCTCGAAAAGATAATACATCAGGTGTCCGCCATCGAGCATCGGCAGCGGCAACAGGTTGAGCACGCCGAGGCTGATGCTGACGACCGCGAGAAAGCCGAGGTAGTAGGCCAGGCCGAGGCGCGCCGACTGGCCGGCATAGTCGGCGATCGTGAGCGGACCGCTCAGGTTCTTCAGCGACGCTTCGCCGATCACCATCTTGCCAAGCATCTTGAGCGTGAGGGTCGACATCTCCCAGGTGCGCGAGAACGCCTTCGCGATGCCGTCGATGAAGCCATAGCGCACCAGCACCATTTCGGGCGGCTGGCCGGGATACAGCTCGACCCTGCCGACGCGTTCGCCACCGACCACCGCGACCACCGGCTTGACGGTCGTCTCCAGCGTATGGCCGGCACGCTCGACGCGCCACTGCATGGGCCGCGCCTCGCCGCTGCGGCCGCTGGCCAGGATGAGCTCACGCACCTTGGATCCGTCGACGATGGGAATGCCGTCGATGGTGATAACTCGGTCGCCCGCGCGCAGCCCCGCTGCCGCGCCGGGACCGCCGGGCTTGACCTCGCCGAGCACTGGCTCGCTGAGGGGCGATCCGATGCCGATGCGCCGCATCAGCTCGGGATCGACCTCGCGCGAGGTGAGCCCTTCCAGCGGGAGCGCGACGCGGCGCTGGCCATGGCCCTCGCGATCCGACACGATGAACTGCAGCGGCGTGCCGTGCAGCACCGCCTGCGTAAGCTCCCAGCGCAGATCGGTCATCGAATGCACGTCGGTCCAATCGGTGCCGTCGCTCGAATAAGCCCGCACCCAGTCGCCGGCGCGCAGGCCCGCGCGTTCGGCCGGGCTGTCGACGACCGGCGGGCCGAGCAAGGCACGCGGCTCGTCGACGCCGATCCAGTGCGCCGCGCCGTACAGCAGCACGGCGAGCAGCAGGTTGGCGATCGGCCCGGCCGCCACGATCGCGGAGCGTTGCCACAGCGGCTTGCGGTTGAACGCAAGATGTTGCTCGCCGGGCGCGACCGGGCCTTCGCGCTCGTCGAGCATTCGCACATAGCCGCCGAGCGGCAGCATGGAGACGACGAACTCGGTGCTGCTGGCGGATGCCTGGCGGCGCCACAGCACGCGTCCGAAGCCGACCGAGAAGCGGAGCACCTTGACCCCGCACGCGACCGCCACGCGGTAGTGACCATATTCGTGGATCACGATCAGCACACCGAGGGTGACGATGAAGGCGAGGACGGTGGTGATCATGGTCTGAGGCCCCGGGCGATGCCGGCGGCACGGCGCCGGCCGATGGCGTCGAGTTCGAGCAGCGATTCGAGCGAGGCGGTCATATCGCCGGCGGCCACGACGGCTTCGACGGTGCCGGCATTGACGCTGTGAATCTGATCGAAGCGGATGGTTCCTTCGAGGAAGCTCGCGACCGCCACCTCGTTGGCCGCATTCAGCACCGTCGTGCTGCCTGCTGGACCGCGCAGCGCGTCCCAGGCGAGGCCGAGGCCGGGATAGCGGGTCAGGTCCGGCGGCTCGAAGCTGAGGGCGCCCAGGGCATGGAAGTCGAGCGCCGCAGCACCCGACTCGATGCGCTCGGGGAACGACAGCCCGTAGGCGATCGGCACTCGCATGTCAGGTGTGCCGAGCTGCGCCAGGACCGAGTTGTCGCGGCAAACGACCATCGAATGGACGATCTGCTGCGGATGGATCAGGACCTTGATCTGCTCGGGCGCGAGGTCGAAGAGCCAGCGCGCCTCGATCACCTCGAGCGCCTTGTTCATCATCGTCGCCGAGTCGACCGAGATCTTGCGGCCCATCGAGAAATTCGGATGCGCGCACGCTTCCTCGACTCGCACGTCGGCGAGCGTGGCCGGGTCGCGCACGCGAAACGGACCGCCCGACGATGTAAGCAGGATGTGGTCGATGCGCGCGCCCCAGCTGCTCCGGTCCTCGGGGAGGCACTGGAAGATCGCCGAGTGCTCGCTGTCGATCGGCAGAAGCGTCGCGCCGCCGCGCTGCACCGCGTCCATGAACAGCGCCCCGCCGACGACCAGCGCCTCCTTGTTGGCGAGCAGCAGTCGCTTGCCCGCGCGCGCCGCGGCCAGACACGGCGCGAGACCGGCGGCGCCGACGATGGCCGCCATCACCGCATCGACCTCGGGATGCGCGGCCAGCTCGCACAAGGCCTGCGCCCCCGCCATCACCTCGGTGCGAACGCCGTGCTCGCGCAGCCGCTCACGCAGTACGCGCGCCTGCCCCGCGTCGCCGACCGCCGCATAGCGCGGGCGCCATTGCACGCACTGCGCGAAGAGCTCGTCGATGCGGCTGTGCGCCGTGAGTGCCACGACCTCGAAGCGACCGGGGTGGCGCGCGATCACGTCGAGCGTGCTCGTTCCCACCGAACCGGTGGCGCCGAGGATGCACACGCGCTGGAGCGGGTGGGCCATCTCAGAGCGCGGCCATCGCCAGCGCGATCGGAAATACCGGCAAGAGCGCATCGATGCGGTCGAGCACGCCGCCATGGCCGGGCAGCAGCGCACTGCTGTCCTTCGCGCCCGCGCTGCGCTTGACGAGCGATTCGAACAGGTCGCCGACCACACTCATCGCGGCCAGGAAGGCGACGACGGGCATCATGCCGAGCCCGCCGAGCTGCTCCAGCAGCCGGCTGTACAGGCTGGCCGAATCGACTGCGATATGGCGATCGAGATAGACCCAGCCGAATGCGAGCAGGAGCGCCCCGAGCATCCCGCTCGCCGCACCCTCCCAGGTCTTGCCTGGACTGATCGACGGCGCGAGCTTGCGGCGCCCGAAGCGCCGACCACCGAAATAGGCCGCGATATCGGCCACCCACACCAGGCACAGGACCGACAGGATGAAATTGACGCCGAAGCCGCGCGCACGCGCCAGCGCCAGCCAGGCCACGAAAAGCAGTGCCATGCCCAGCACCCAGCGAACGCCGCTCGGCAGCTTGGGCCAGTACGGGGGGCCGGCGACGAGCGTGGCGCCACCGCCGAGCACCCAGCCAACCGTGGCGATCCACCACACCCACGGCGAGACGCGGCCGGGAAGGTCGACCCACAGCGCGAGCGCGCACGCAATGCCGAGCAGTGCGCCGGAGACGAGCGCGAAGGCGGCAAGTCCATTCAAGCGCGCCCACTCCCAGCCCGCCGCCCCAATGAGCAGCAGCGTAACGACCGTGAACGGCCACGGCGTAGTGGCGAACAGAGCCGGCAGCAGGACCGCCAGCAGGACCAGCGCCGTGACGACCCGATGACGCAGCATGGTCAGCCGCCGCGCGCCGCAACCGCCGTCGTGGCCGACGCAGCCACGGGCACCGCGCCGAAGCGGCGGTCGCGGCGGGCATAGGCGGCCAGCGCGGCGTCGAGTTCAGCCTCGTCGAACTCGGGCCACAGGCAGTCGGTGAAATACAGCTCCGAATAGGCCGCCTGCCAAAGGAGGAAATTGCTCATCCGCACCTCGCCGCCGGTGCGGATGAATAGGTCCGGGTCGGGCGCGTGGCTGAGCGCCATATAGCCGTTGAGCAGCGCCTCGTCGACGCCTTCGGCCGGCACGCCGTCGGCGATCGCCTTTCGGCACGCCTGCACCACGTCCCAGCGCCCGCCGTAGTTGAAGGCGACCGACAGCGTGACGCGGGTGTTGTGCCGGGTGCTCGATTCGGCCTGCTCCCAGGCCGCGCGCAGTTTGTCGGAGACTTGGCTGCGGTCGCCGACGATGCGGATGCGCACGCCTTGGTCTGCCAGCTTGGCGAGGTATTTCGCCACCGCCACCAGCACCAGTCCCATCAGGCCCGAGACCTCTTCGCTAGGGCGCTTCCAGTTCTCGGAGGAGAAGGCGAACACGGTGACATATTCGATGCCGCGGTCGGCGCAGGCAAGCACGCTCTTGACCAGCGCATCGACGCCCTGCTTGTGGCCGAAGAAGCGCGGCATGAAGCGCTTCTTGGCCCAGCGGCCATTGCCGTCCATCACGATCGCGACATGCCGTGGGACCGCCGCACTCACGTTGGCGGCAGCGCGCGCTTCGGGTGCGGCCACGGCTTCGGTGTCGCGCAGGACGGATGGCGCGGGCTGCAGGGACTGCGTCATACCGCCATGATTTCCACTTCCTTGCCCGATGTGATCCGGTCGACCTCGGCAATCGTCCGGTCGGTGAGCTTTTGCAGTTCGTCGAGCGAGCGGCGTTCCTCGTCCTCGGAGATCGCCTTGTCCTTGAGCAGCCGCTTGGCATGCTCGTTGGCATCGCGGCGCACGTTGCGCACCGCGATCCGCGCTTCCTCGGCGGCGTGGCGAACCACCTTGGTCAGGTCGCGCCGGCGCTCTTCGGTGAGCGCGGGCATCGGCACGCGCAGCAGATCGCCCTGCGACGACGGGTTCAGGCCCAGGTCGCTTTCGCGGATGGCGCGCTCGATCTTCGCGCCCATGCCTTTTTCCCACGGCTGGACGCTGATGGTGCGCGCGTCGAGCAATGTCACGTTGGCGACCTGGCTGATCGGCAGCATCGAGCCGTAGTAGTCGACCTGGACCTGGTCGAGGATGCCCGGGTGCGCGCGGCCGGTGCGGATCTTCTGCAGTTCCGTCTTGAACGATTCGACCGAGCGCGCCATTTTCTGCTCGGCGCCTTTCTTGATTTCGCTGATGCTCATGCTCTCGGCTCCTTAAGGACAGCGCGGGCTAGACGTGGACCAGCGTGCCTTCGTCCTCGCCCAGCACGACCCGACGCAGGGCGCCGGGCTTGAAGATGCTGAAGACGCGGATCGGCAATTTCTGGTCGCGGCACAGAGCGAAGGCGGTCGCGTCCAGCACCTGCAGGTTGCGCGTGATCGCTTCGTCGAAACTGATATTCGAGTAGCGCGTCGCCTTCGGGTCGTGCTTCGGGTCGGCGGTATAGACGCCGTCGACCTTGGTCGCCTTCAGCACGATCTGCGCGCCGATCTCGGCGCCGCGCAGCGCCGCCGCGGTATCGGTGGTGAAAAACGGGTTGCCGGTTCCGGCCGCGAAGATCACGACCTTGCCTTCCTCGAGATACTGCAGCGCTTTCGGCCGCACATACGGCTCGACCACCTGCTCGATCGCGATCGCCGACATGACGCGCGCGATCATGCCTTCCTGGCGCATGGTGTCGGCCAGGGCCAGGGCATTCATCACCGTGGCGAGCATGCCCATGTAGTCGGCGGTCGCGCGGTCCATGCCGACCGCGCCGCCAGCGACGCCGCGGAAGATGTTGCCGCCGCCGATCACCACCGCGACCTCGCAACCGAGCTGCGTCACTTCCTGGATCTCGCGCACCATGCGCACGATGGTGGCGCGGTTGATGCCGTAGGCGTCTTCGCCCATCAAGGCCTCACCGGAAAGCTTGAGCAGGATGCGCGTGTAGGCGGTCATGCGGTGAACCTCGGTTGTCTGCCGACGAGGGATAGCCCGGCGCCGCGGATTGTGCGGCGCCGCGCGCGAGTTTAGTGACCAGCCACGGCTCAGCCGCCCTTGGCCGCCGCGACCTGCGCCGCCACCTCGGCCGCGAAGTCGTCGACCTTCTTCTCGATCCCCTCGCCCACCACATAAAGGGTGAAACCCTTGACCGTGGTCGCGCGCTCCTTGAGCATCTGCTCGACCGTCTGCTTGTCGTTCTTGACGAAGCTCTGGTTGAACAGGCTCACTTCCTTCAGGAATTTCTGCACCGAGCCCTCGACGCGGCGCGCGACGATTTCGGCCGACTGCGGCGCCTTGCCGTCCGCGCGCGCCTTGTCGGCATCCTCGGCGGCCTTCTGGGTCGCCACCGAACGCTCGGTATCGATCAGCTTGGCCGGCACGTCGGCCGAAGCGAGCGCGACGGGCTTCATCGCCGCGACGTGCATCGCCACGTCCTTGGCGGCGACCTCATCGCCGTCGTACTCGACCAACACGCCGATGCGCGTGCCGTGCAGGTAGCTCGCAAGCTTCGATCGCTCGCTGCGCTTGAATCGGCGGATCGACATGTTCTCGCCGATCTTGCCGATCAGGCCCTTGCGAACATCCTCCACGGTCGGGCCGTAGCCGTCCTGCTGGTGCGGCAGCGCCGACAGCGCGGCCAGGTCGGTGGGGGCATGGCGCGCGACGAGTTCGGCGCAGGCCTTGGCGAACGCGAGGAAGGAATCGTTCTTGGTGACGAAGTCGGTCTCGCAATTGACCTCGACCATGGCGCCGGCGTTGCCCGCCATCGCGATCGCCACCACGCCCTCGGCAGTGATGCGCGAGGCGGCCTTTCCGGCCTTGCTGCCGAGCTTCACGCGCAACAGTTCCTCGGCGCGCTCCATGTCGCCGCCAGCCTCGGTCAGCGCCTTCTTGCATTCCATCATCGGCGCGTCCGTCTTCGCGCGCAGTTCACCCACCATGCTTGCCGTGATTGCAGCCATCTCTACCCTCCGTCGAGCCCGGGCGCTGGCGCCCGAGGCTGGTTGTTCGAATCTCGTCGTGCCCGGAAAAAAGGGGCTGAATCAGCCCCTTCGCATGCCTGTTCGGGCAGGCCGATGGGCGAATCAGGCGGCTTCGTTGACTTCGACGAATTCGTCGCCTTCGGCCGCTACCGCCTGCGCCATATCGTTGTTCGCGTTGGCCTTGCCCTCGAGCACCGCGTCGGCGACGGCACGCGCGTACAGCGCGACCGCCTTGCTCGAGTCGTCGTTGCCCGGGATCACGTAGTCGATGCCGATCGGCGAGTGGTTGGTATCGACCACGCCGATGATCGGAATGCCGAGCTTCTTGGCTTCGGCGATGGCGATCTTGTGGTAGC
>JBDSEG010000173.1:0-43364 GCA_039920165.1 Burkholderiaceae bacterium | reverse complement strand
CGGATCAGCATCGCGAGCACGCCGCCAACCATCAGCATGGTGAACGAGAACAACAGGTACATCGTGCCGATGTCCTTGTGGTTGGTCGCGTACACCCAGCGCCGCCAGCCGTGCGGCGCGCCGTGGTGCTCGTCATGGCCGTGCTCGTGCCCGTGGATGTCTTTGGGCCCGTGACCGGCCGGATGGGGAAGGACTGCGCTCATGGCGTTTCCTGTTCTCTGTTCAAAGGGTTCGCCGGCTCACTTGCGCGCCGTCGCGACGTCGCTGGGCTGGACGAGCTGCCCGGTGGCGTTGGACCAGTGATTCTTCGTGTAGGTAATGACTGCGGCGAGATCGGTATCGCTGAGCTGTTTCCAGGCCGGCATCGCGCCGTTGTTCTGGCCGTTCAAAAGGACGTGGATCTGCTTCGTCTTGTCGGCGTCGAGCACCACCGCCGCGCCGTCCAGCGGCTTGATCGGGCCGGCGCCCTTGCCCGTCGGCTGGTGGCAGGCCGCGCAATTGGCGGCATAGACCTTGTCGCCGCGCGCCACGAGTTCGGGCAGCGCCCAGACCTTGGCCGGGTCGTCGGCGAGCGCGGCCATTTCCTTCTTCTTGCCGTCGACCCACAGGGTGAAGTCGGGCTGCGACATCACCTTGACGTGAATCGGCATGTAGGCGTGCTCCTTGCCGCACAGCTCTTGACACTGGCCGTGGTAGTCGCCGATTTTCTCGGCGCGGAACCAAGTGTCGCGAACGAAGCCGGGAATCGCATCCTGCTTGATACCGAACGAATTGACGGCAAAGGCGTGGATCACGTCGTTGGAGGTGGTGATGATGCGAATTTTCTTGTTCACCGGCACGACCAGCGGGTTGTCGACCTTGAGCAGGTAATCGTCGCCGCTCGGCTTGCCCGAATCGGACATCTGGCGTTGCGCGGTGTCGAGCGTGGAGACGAAGCCGATGCCTTCGCCCTCGCCTTTCAGGTAGTCGTAGCCCCACTTCCACTGCATTCCGGTTGCCTTGATCGTGAGGTCGGCCGAGCTGGTGTCCTTCATCGCGACCACCGTCTTGGTCGCCGGCAGCGCCATCAGGATGACGATCACGAACGGCACCACGGTCCAGGCGATCTCCACCTTCACGCTCTCGTGGAAATTGGCAGCCTTGGCGCCGACCGATTTGCGGTGCTTGAGGATCGAATAGAACATCACCCCGAACACACCGAGAAAGATCAGCGCGCAAAAAATCAGGATGTAGTAGTGCAACCAGCGTTGATCGGCGGCGATCTGGGTGACCGGCGGATGCAGGTCGAGCTGGTTCACGGCCGGGCCACCCGGCAAGTCGTTCACCGCCAGCGCGACGTGGGTCGCGAGCAGCCCACCTGCCGTCAGCACCGACTGGCCCGCCTTGTGCCAAATAGCTTTCGTCATCGTCATGGTTGCCACGTCATGTTGTCGCTGGTTGGCTGGAGAAGGCGGCTGCAGCGCGCACGCGCCACGCGATCGAACCCCTTTCGATCGAGCCGCCGATGCATGCCGGCTCCGGCGGCGTCGATCACCTCGCGGCCGTTGCGAATCGATTCGAGCGATGCTGCGGTCCCGATCAGGGTCGGGGAAGGTGAAACGGTCATGCTGCCGAAGGGACTCGATGAAACGATTGCCGGGGATTTGCGGATCGAAGCGCTCGCCTCACGGGCCGCTGCGGTCAAGCCGCGAGATTTTAGCCCAGCGAATCGCGCCCGCCCCGGTCTCGCTTCGAAGGCAATTCGCTGCGCACACGCTCGAGCGACACCTGCACCGGCGCATCGACGCGGGGCCGCGGCGCGGACTTGAAGGCGTGGCCGTAGGCCACTTCGAAGTCCATCGCGATGCGCCCGTCTGTCCCGGCCAGCGCATTCAGCTCGCCGAGCAGGCGATCGCGCCAGCGCGGTGTGCGCAGGCCCGGCAGGCGTGCCGGCGCGGCGTTGCCGCCCAGCCCGCGCAGTTCGGCCAGCAACGCATCCGCATCGGGCCAGGTCAGGGTCAGCACCTCCTGGTCCATCACCGGATCGGCGAAGCCGGCGTGCACCAGCATGTCACCGAGGTCGTGCATGTCGACGAAGGCCGGCATGGCCGGTCCCCAGGCGAGCCGCGCATACAGCCTGCGCAAGGCGCCGAGCGTGCCCGGCCCGAGGCACGAGAACATGACGAATCCCTCGGGCGCGAGCGCGCGCTCCCAGCGCTCGAAGAGTGCGGGCGGATCGACGACCGCGTGCAGCATCATGTTGGCCCAAATAAGACCGACGCCGGGCGGCAGAGGCGCATCGTCTGGCTGAACCAGCGGCGCGGCGCCGAAGCGCCACCAGGGCTTTTGCAACGCGGCGCGGCTGCGCTCGAACCAGGCGACGCCGGGCTCGACCGCGATAGCGTTGGCCTGCGGGTGCACGCGGCGCAACTCGGCGGCGCCGGCCCCGAGGCCCGCCCACCAGTCGACGATCAAGGCCGGGCGGGCCCGCACGATTGCGAGCCGCTCGCCCATCCGGCGCGCCACTTCGGCATGCAGCCACGGCGCCGATGGTGCGCGAGCGAGCCGGCGCAGGACGGCGTGCACCGCCACCGGATCGAGTCCGCGGGCGGCGGCCGGATCGACGTTCGCAGGGTCGTGAACGTCGTCGTGCGCCATGGGTGCCGGGCAGTATATTGACGCGCCCCGCCCACCGCTTCCCGCGCGCCGAGCCATCGGCAGACTGGCGCTTCACTCCTCCACCATGTCATTGCGCAACACCGCGTCGCCGAGCCTGGCATTTCTGCGGCGCTGGCGTCCGCCCAGCCTGTGCGCGGTGTGCCACGACTGGGGCACGCATCGGGTGTGCGAAACCTGCCTCGCCCGATTCGCTTCGCCCCTCGCACGCTGCAGCCGCTGCGCGATCGAGTTGCCGTCCGGTGTGGCCGTATGCGGACGCTGCCTCGCGGTGCCACCGGCGTTCGAGCGCACCCTCGCCGCCCTGCCTTATGCCTACCCTTGGGACGGGCTGGTTCTGCGCTTCAAGTTCAGTGCCGGGCTTGATCTGGTGCGCGTGCTGGCGCAGCAGCTTGCCGCTTGCGTACAGGCGGGCGACGACGCGCTGCCGTCGCTCGTGCTGCCGGTCCCGCTGGCCCTGCCGCGGCTGCGCGAGCGAGGCTACAACCAGGCGTGGGAACTGGCCCGCCGCGTCGCCGCCGATGCCGGCCGCCACACCGATGCGAGGCTGCTGCTGCGCGTGCGCGATGGCCCGCATCAGCTCGCCCTGCCAGCGGACCGCCGCGCTGCGAATGTGCGCGGCGCTTTTGCGGTCGAGCCGCTGCGGCGCGCCGAACTGCAGGGCCGAACGATCGCCCTCGTCGACGACGTGATGACCACGGGCGCCACCGCCAACGAGGCGGCGACGGTCCTTCTCAAAGCGGGCGCTGCGTCAGTCCACGTGTGGGTGTTGGCGCGAACTCCGGCGCCAGACGAGCGCTGAACTGCGTCGGCCATGTTCCACATCGTCCTCGTCCACCCTGAGATCCCGCCCAACACGGGCAACGTGATCCGCCTCGCGGCGAATACCGGCTGCGCGCTGCACCTGATCGAGCCGCTCGGCTTCTCGATGGACGACAAGCTGCTGCGCCGCGCCGGGCTCGACTACCACGAGACCGCGAGCGTTCGGCGCCATGCCTCGTGGGAAGCCTTCGTGCAGCGCGAGCAGCCCGATCCGCAGCGCCGCTTCGCCTTCACGACGCGCGGCGCATCGGCCTTCGCGCAGGCGCGCTGGCAGGCCGGCGACTGGTTCGTCTTCGGCGCCGAGACCCACGGCCTGCCGGGCGACGTGCTTCAAGCATTCGCGCCGGCACAGCGCATTCGCCTGCCGATGCGCGGCGGCCAGCGCAGCCTGAATCTGTCGAACGCGGTGGCAGTGACGGTATTCGAGGCCTGGCGGCAGTGCGGCTATGCCGGCTCGATGTGAGGGCCCTACAACGGCGGCGCTTAGGGCCGAGCGTCGGGCCGCTCCCATGCCGGCCCGCATCCCCTCGGGGGATCGGTCGACGTACCCGTCGGCCGAGTGGCTCCAGTCATTCCGGCTGAACGCCAGCCGCCTGAATCACGCGCGCCCAGCGAACCCGCTCGGACTTCATCAGCGTGGCGAGCGCCTCGGGTGCGGTTCCCGCGGCGCTGAAATACTGCCCTAGCATGCGGGTGCGGACCTCGTCGCTCTTGATGATGCGAACCAGTTCACTCGCCAGGCGTTCGACGATCGGGCGCGGGGTGCGCGCCGGCGCCAGCACGGCCTGCCAGGAGATCGCCTCGAAATCGGGCCAGCCCTGCTCGACGAGGGTTGGAAATTCCGGCAGCGACGAGGCCCGGCCGAGGGTCGTCACGCCGAGCGGCACCAGCTTGCCGGCGCGCACCTGGCCCATCGCGATTCCCGGCACCATGAAGCCGGCCTGCACCTGGCCGCCGAGGATGGCATTCACCACCTGCGGGAAGCCCTGGTACGGCACGTGGACGAGGTCGATGCCGGCACGCGTCTTGAAGAGCTCCATCGCCAGGTGCGAGGCGCTGCCGTTGCCCACGCTGCCGTAGTTGAGCTGGCCCTTGCGCTCCTTCGCGATGCGGACGAAATCGGCCAGCGTCGTGGCGCCCAGTTTCGGATCGACGACGAGCAGGTTCGGCGAGGTCGCGACCAGCGTCACCGGCGCCAGATCGCGCGCGGGGTCGTAGCCGAGGGTCTTGCTGAGCAGCGGCGCGGTGACGAGCGGCCCCTGGATCGTGAACAGCAAGGTATAGCCGTCGGGCTCGGCCTTGGCGACGAGCGCCGTGCCGAGGTTGCCGCCGGCGCCCGGCTTGTTGTCCACAACCACCGGCTGCCCGAGCCGCTGCGCGAGCGGCTCGGCGACCAGTCGCGCCACGATGTCGGGCGAGCTGCCCGGTGGGAAAGGCACGACGAGCTTGATCGGACGCGACGGCCAGCGGTCCTGGGCGAAGCCCGGAACGGCCAGCGCGCCCGTGGCGGCGGCAAGCATCAGGTCACGGCGAGTCAAACGGCCCGGCAAGGTCATGGCAATCCTTCAGGTTTCGGAACGCGCACCGCGCCCCATCAGTTGTTCGAGTGCGGCGACCGGCGTGAGCCGGCCCTCGAGAACGCGGACCACCGCCTCGGTAAGCGGCATCTCGACCCCGGCCGCGCGGGCGCGCCGCAGCACCATTGCCGCGCTCGGAACGCCTTCGGCAACGTGGCCGAGTTCGCCAAGGATTTGCCCGAGCGGCTGGCCCTGGGCGAGCAGCAATCCGACTCGGCGGTTGCGCGAGAGTTCGCCGGTCGCGGTGAGGACGAGATCACCGAGTCCCGAGAGGCCCATGAAGGTCTCGGCCTGCGCGCCGAGCGCGATGCCGAGGCGGGTCATCTCGGCCAGTCCGCGGGTGACGAGCGCGGCGCGCGCATTCTGGCCGAGCCCGGGCGCAGCACCGAGCGGGCCGGCCATGCCGTCGGCGATGCCGGTAGCGATCGCGAGCACGTTCTTCACCGCTCCGCCGACCTCGACCCCGACCGGGTCCGGCGAGGTATAGATGCGCAGGCTGTCGCTGTGCAGCGCGTCGACCGCGAGCTCGGCCAGCGTGGCGTCGCGGCTCGCGGCGACGAGCGCGGTGGGCTGGCCGCGCGCGACCTCGATCGCAAAGCTCGGCCCGGACAGCACGCCGACCCGAAGCGCGGGCGCGACGGCTTGCGCGACCTCGTGGCCCAAGCGCCCAGTCGCATCCTGGAAGCCTTTGCACAGCCACAGCAGCGGTGGCGCGTCGGCCGGCAGACGCGCCAGCACCGGCTCCAGGCCGGCCATCGGCGTCGCGACGATGAGGAGCCCGCCGCGCGCATGCGCGATAGCGGCATCGAAGTCCGAGCTGATCTGCAGCGCCGGCGGCAGCACCACCTGGCTCAGGTAGCGCGCATTGCGCCGCATCGACGCCATGCGGGTCGCCTGCGACGCATCGCGCGCCCACAGTCGGGTTGCGTGGCGCGGCGCGGCGCTCACCGCGAGCGCGGTGCCCCAGGCGCCGGCGCCGAGCACCGTAAGCCGCATCGGCCGGCGCTTCGCGTCGCCTCGAACCCGCCCGTCAGGCGCTGGCGAGCACGCCCGAGCCGTTGGTCGCGGCCGGGGTCTGCTGCTGCGCGAGTTGCGCCTGCTGGGCTTCGAACATGGCCTGGAAATTGACCTCGGCCAGGATCACCGGCGGGAAGCCGGCGCGGGTGCAGACATCCGACACCAGCGCGCGCAGATACGGGTAGACGATGCCGGGGCAAGCGATGCCGATGATCTGCTGCAGTTGATCAGTCGGGATGTTGCGGATCTCGAAGATGCCGGCCTGCTTGGCCTCGACCAGGAAGAGGGTCTTCTCGCCGACCTTGGTGGTAACGGTGGCCGTGACCGTGATCTCGTAGACCCCGTCGGCGATGCCGGCGGCGCCGATGCCGAGGTTGATCTCGACCTGCGGCTGCGACTGCTCGAGCAGGATCTGCGGCGAGTTGGGCTGCTCGAGCGACAAATCCTTGAGATAGATGCGCTGGATCTGGAAGACCGGAGTCTGGGCGGGGGTCTGGGCGGGGGTCTGGAGCTCTTCGGCCATGTCGATCTCGGGTTTGGGGCGCGGAACCGGAATGGCCCGGCGCGGGCGGCGGATTATCGCCGTGCCGGCTGCGCTGTCGCGGTCAGGCGCCGGGCTGGTTGAGCAAAGGCACGAGGCCGCCGCGCCGGTCGAGATCGACCAGCTCGTCGCAGCCGCCCACGTGGGTCGCACCGATGAAGATCTGCGGCACGCTGGTGCGGCCGGTCAGCTCGACCATCGCGCGGCGCTGCGACGGGTCGAGGTCGACGCGGATCACATCGAGTTGCTCGACGCCGCGCTGCTCGAGCAGCGCCTTGGCGCGGACGCAATAGCCGCAGCCGGCGCTCGCATACATCTTCACAACGTTCATCGAATGCGACTTTCGTTCACGCGGTCTTCTCGACCGGCAGATTGGCTTCGCGCCAGGCCGCGAGACCCCCGGCGACGGAATGAGCATGTTCGAAACCGAGCTTCTTCAGTGCTGCCACCGCGCGCGAGGAGCGCGAGCCGGTCGGGCACATCAGCAGCACCGGCAAGCCCTTGTTCTTGGGCAGCGCGGGCGAGCTTTCAAGCGCAGCGAGCGGGATATTGCGCGAGCCGCCGGCGTGGCTTTGCGCATATTCGGCCGGCTCGCTGACATCGATCAGCACGGCCTTCTCGCGGTTGATCAGGCGCACCGCCTCGGCCGTCGTGACCTTACCCGCGCCGCTCGTCGCAGCACCGAACATCGGCCAGACCAGCAACCCTCCTGAGACCGCTGCGGCAAGGAACAAATACCAGTTCTCGATCAGAAAGGTCACGGGCGGGCCAGGGGATGGACAAGGGCGCGGATTATAGAATTCCCCGCCTTCACGGGCCGTCCCGGCCCCGCATCACCACGCCGGCCATCCGCATGCACAAGCTTGTCCTGATCCGCCACGGCGAATCGACCTGGAACCTGGAAAACCGTTTCACCGGCTGGACCGATGTCGAGCTCACCGCGACCGGCGTCGAGCAGGCGCGCGCCGCCGGGCGGCTGCTGAAGGCCGAGGGCTACGAATTCAATATCGCCTACACCTCGGTCCTGAAGCGCGCCATCTGGACCCTGTGGCACGCCCTGGACCAGATGGACCGGACCTGGCTGCCGGTGGTCAATTCGTGGCGTCTGAACGAGCGCCACTACGGTGGCCTGCAGGGTCTGAACAAGGCCGAGACGGCGAAGCAGTACGGCGATGCGAAGGTGCTCGAATGGCGGCGCAGCTACGACACGCCGCCGCCGCCGCTGGCACCCGGCGACCCGCGCAGCGAGGCCGCCGATCCGCGCTACGCCGGCCTGGCCGCCGGCCAGATGCCGCTCACCGAATGCCTGAAGGACACCGTCGATCGGGTCCTGCCATTCTGGAACTCGACCCTCGCACCGGCCCTGCTCGGGGGCCAGCGGCTCCTGATCTCGGCGCACGGCAACAGCATCCGCGCGCTCGTCAAATATCTCGACGGCGTGAGCGACGCCGATATCGTCGGGCTGAATATCCCGAACGGCATTCCGCTCGTCTACGAACTCGACGCCGAACTGGCGCCGATCCGGCACTACTACCTCGGCGATGCGCAGGCCGCTGCAGCGGCGGCCGCAGCGGTGGCGCATCAAGCCCGCGGCTGAGGCTTCGACTCGATCACGTCGGCATCAAGCGCCCGCGCAATCGCGGCGCTCGCACGCTGCACGAGCGCACGCCGCTCCAGGCCCGCCGCCGGCAAGGCATCGAGCATGCGAACCGTGGCGCTCAGGCGATCCGCCCGCGCGATCCGCCACAGCGAATCCATCAAGGTCGTCGCGCCGATCCACAGCGCCGCTTCGCTGCGCGGCGCACGCGCATCGCTGTAATGCAGGGCGACCGGCTGGACCACGGTCGAGGTCGTGATCGCGGCCTGCAGCAGGTTGGCGTGGAACGGCAGCAGCGCGCGCGCGTCGCCCGTCGTGCCTTCGGGAAAGACCGCGATCACATCGCCCGCGCGCAGGGCGTCGGCCACCTGGTGCAATACCCGCATCGCATCGCGCTTGCGTTCGCGCTGGATGAAGAGCGTGCCACCGCAGGCGATGATCCAGCCCAGCACCGGCCAGCCCTGCACATCGGCCTTGGAGACGAAGCGCACCGGCCGCACCGCGTTGACCGCCAGGATGTCGAGCCAGGACACGTGATTGGCAACCAGCAGCACCGGCCCCGGCAGCGCCGCGCCCTGCGTGTGCAGAGCGATGCCCAGGCAGCGCAGCGCCTTCGCGCACGCCCAGCCGACCCGGCGCATGCGCGCGGGCGCGCCGAGAAACGGAAAGACGAAGGCGCACACCGCGATGCAGTGCAGTGCGTGCATCGCAAGCCGGATCAGGCGTCCCCACGCGCGCAGCCGTTCCAAGCCGGCCCCTGCCCTTCTTGCTTACGCGCTCGGCGCTTCGTAGGCGACGCTGCCGGCGACGATCGTGCAGCGCACCTTTCCGGGCAATTCCCAGCCGGCGAACGGACTGTGCCGGCCCTGACTGACGAAGCCCTCGGGCCGCACGGTCCAGCGCGCTGCCGGATCGAACAGGCACACATCGGCGACGCCGCCCTCGACCAGCCGGCCGGCACTCGCCGCCGATGAGCCGAGCGCGCTGCCGAGCACGCTCACCGGCGCGCTCGTCACGGTGGCGAGCGCTTGCGCCAGTCCGAGGCCGGCCTCTTCGCCCCATTTCAGGACCAGGCTCAGCAGCAGCTCGAGCCCGGTCGCGCCGGGCTCGGCCTCGGCGAATGGCAGGTGCTTGGCATCGGCGTCGACCGGCGTGTGGTCGCTCACGAGCGCATCGAGCGTGCCGTCGGCGAGCGCGGCGCGGATCGCATCGCGATCACGCTGCTGGCGCAGCGGCGGATTCAGGCGCATCGCGGCATTGAAATAGCCGATGTCCTGGTCGATCAGATGCAGCTGGTTGACGCTCACGTCGGCGCTCACCGGCAGCCCTTCGGCCTTGGCGCGGCGCAACTGCTCGATGCCTGCCGCGCTGCTCAGGCGGCACACATGAACTCGCGCGCCGGTATCGCGAACCAGTTCGAACAGGGTCGCGAGCGCGATCGTCTCGGCCAGCGTTGGCACGCCTGCGAGGCCGAGCCTTGTTGCGAGCGGCCCCTTGGCCGCGACGCCGCCGCCGAGCCAGGCATCGTCTGGCCGCAGCCACACCGCGTAGCCGAAGGTCGCCGCGTACTGCAGTGCGCGGTGCAGGACGAGCGTGTCCTTGATCGCGACGTCGGCCTGCGAGAACGCGACGCAGCCGGCCTCGGTCAGTTCGGCCATCTCGGTCAGCGTGTCGCCCGCGAGCCCGCGTGTGAGCGCCCCCAGCGGGTACAGGTGCGCGAGGTTCAGGTTGCGGGCGCGGAACTTGAGCATCTCGACCAGCCCGGGCTCGTCGAGCGGCGGATCGGTATCGGGCGGGCAGACCAGGCTGGTCACGCCGCCGGCGACCGCGGCCGCCATCTCCGATTCGAGCATGCCCTCGTGCTCGTGGCCCGGCTCACGCAAGCGCGCGGCGAGGTCGACGAGGCCGGGGGCAACGACGAGGCCGGTCGCATCGATGCGTCGCGCGGGCTCGAAGTCTGGGCCGATTCGACCAAGCGAAACGATCCGGCCGTCGGCGATCGCGATATCGCCGGCCTCGTCGCGACCGCTGGCCGGATCGACGATGCGGCCGCCATGGATCAGGATCTTCATGATGAATGGTGCCCCTCGTCCATCGGGAACGCTGGACGCTCCCCCGCGGGGAGGCGGGGCGGCTTGGGAGCGGCCCAGCGCTCGCTCCGCAAGAAACGTTCAGCGGCCGAGCCGGTCATGCAGTATTGCCCGCAATGATCGACATTACCGCCATCCGCACCGCGATGCCGAAAGTGACCTGCGGCAGGATGACGCTTTGCTTGCCATCCGCCACCGCCGAATGGATCTCGACGCCGCGGTTGATCGGTCCCGGATGCATCACGATCGCATCGGGCTTGGCGAGCGCGAGCTTCTCGGGCGTGAGGCCGTAGTTCTTGAAAAATTCGCCGGCGCTCGGCAGCATGGCGCCGCTCATGCGCTCGTTCTGCAGCCGCAGCATGATGATCACGTCGGCGCCACGAACGCCTTCGGCCATGTCGTGGCAGACCCGAACGCCCATTTCCCTGAGGTCGGCCGGCACCAGCGTTTTCGGGCCAACGGCGCGAATCTCGGGAACGCCAAGGATGCCGAGCGCATTGATGTCGGACCGCGCGACGCGCGAATGCACGATGTCGCCGACGATCGCGACGGTCAGCTGGCTGAAATCCTTCTTGTAGTGACGCACCGTATACATGTCGAGCAGGCCCTGCGTCGGGTGCGAGTGCCGGCCGTCGCCGGCGTTGACCACGTGCACGTGCGGCGCGCAGTGCTGCGCGATGAGGTAGGGTGCGCCGCTCTCGCCGTGCCGCACGACGAACATGTCGGCATGCATCGCCGACAGGTTGGCGATGGTGTCGAGCAGGCTCTCGCCCTTCGCCGTTGACGACCGCGCAATATCGAGATTGATGACATCGGCCGAAAGCCGCTTGGCCGCGATCTCGAACGTCGTTCGCGTCCGCGTGCTGTTCTCGAAGAAGAGGTTGAAGATGCTCTTGCCGCGCAGCAGCGGCACTTTCTTCACTTCGCGCTCGTTCACGCTCAGAAAGGTGCCGGCGGTATCGAGGATGTGGTGCAGCACGTCGCGAGGCAGGCCTTCGATCGACAGCAGATGGATCAGCTCGCCGTTCGCATTGAGCTGCGGGTTGCGCGTCATGCGATCTCCTCGATCTGCAGGCGCAGCGTGCCGTCCGGCTCGCGTTCGAGCGACAGCCGCTGGCTCGCCGGCAGCTCGGTACGCGCCGCGGCCACTGCCGCGTGCACCGGCAGTTCGCGCCCGCCGCGGTCGACCAGCACCGCGAGCGTCACGCTCGCCGGCCGGCCGAAATCGAACAGCTCGTTAACGACCGCGCGGATCGTCCGGCCCGTATAGAGAACGTCGTCGACGAGCACGATGCGGCAGCCCTCGACCTCGAACGGCAGCCGCGTGTGGTCGGCGCCACCGGTCATCCCGCGCGAGCCGAAATCGTCTCGATGCAATGCGCTGGAGATGACGCCGGGCTTACCGGGAAGGCCGAGGTCGCGGTGCAGCCGCTCGGCGAGCCAGGCGCCGCCCGACCAGATGCCGACGATCCGGCCGTCGGGCTCGAGGAGCGCGCGCACGCCGGCCAGCAGATCGGGGTAGAGCGCTTCGGCGTTGAGCGGATTCACTGGACGAGGCTCCCGAGAAACTGTTCGAGGATGATTGCCGCAGCGGCTGCGTCAACATCGGTGGCGCACAGCGAACGCGCTTCGGTCGTTGTGTAGCGCTCGTCGACCTCGTGCACCTCGAGGCCGAAGCGGCCGCGCAACTGGCGCGCGAAGCGCAGCGCGCGCTGCGTATTCTCGTGCGCCGCGCCGTCCGGGTGGTACGGTACGCCGACCACGAGGGCCGCCGGTTGCCATTCGTCGATGAGCTTGCCGATGGCGGTGAAGCGCTCGTGCCCCTCGGCATCGACGGTCGCGAGCGGCTGTGCCGTGCCGGTCACCGTATTGCCGCCGGCCACGCCGACGCGGCGGGTCCCGAAATCAAAAGCGAGAAAGGTGGCGGTTGTGGCGTGGGCGCTGCCGCTCATGCTTGCAGCACGCGCGTCGGCAGCTTCATGCGTGCCCGGCCTCTTGGGACAGCATGTTGGCGTCGATTCCGAGCAGTGAAAGCGCCTTCTCGTAGCGCTGCTCGACGGGCGTGTCGAAGATGACCCCGGGCTCGGCGAGGACGTTGATCCAGCCGTTGCGGCCCATTTCTTCCTCGAGCTGACCCGCGCCCCAGCCGCTGTAGCCGAGCGTGACCAGCACTCGCTTCGGGCCCGCGCCGCTCGCCAGCGCCTCCAGCACATCCTTGCTGGTCGTCATTTCCAGGCCGCCGGGAATCCGAAGCGACGAGTTGTAGGGCGCGCCGGCCGAGGCATCGCCCGCATTGCCCTCGTGCAGCACGAAGCCGCGCTCGGTCTGCACCGGCCCGCCGAAATAGACCGGCGCCCCGGCCAGGTCTTCGCGGTCCAGCTTGAGTTCGACCTTCTCGAACAAGTGGCGCAGCGTGATGTCGATCGGCTTGTTGATCACCAGGCCAAGCGCGCCCTGGTCGGTGTGCTCGCACAGATACACCACCGTTCCGGCGAAGGTGCCGTCTCCCATGCCGGGCATGGCGATCAGGAACTGGTTGGTGAAGTTGACCGACATGGCCCGATTTTATTCGCTGCCCGCCGCTTGCGTTACAGCCGGAGCATCGACCCGCTTCGCGTGAGGCAGACTCGGAGGCATGGATAAGCCGCTGCACAGCGCACTGGTGTGGTTCCGCCGCGACCTGCGCAGCACCGACCACGCGGCGCTCTTTCACGCGCTGAAGGCGGCCCGCACGGTCTGGTGCGTCTTCGTCTTCGACCGCGCGATCCTCGACCCGCTGCCGCGCACCGACCGGCGGGTCGAATTCATCCACGCGAGTGTTGCCGCGCTGGACCGCGACCTCGCCGCGCTTGGCGCCAGCGCGGGCCGACCCGGCGTGCGCCTGCTGGTTCGGCACGGCGCGGCGCTGGCCGAGATCGCCAGCCTCGCGACCGCGCTCGGTGTGCAGGCGGTCTATGCCAACCACGACGACGAGCCGGCTTCGCTCGCGCGCGACGCCACCGTGCGCGGTGCTCTGGCCGACGCCGGTATCGCGCTGCACAGCGGCAAGGACCACGTGATCTTCGAGCGCAGCGAGGTGCTGACCGGCGCGGGCACGCCCTATACCGTCTTCACGCCGTACAAGAAGGCGTGGCTCGCCAAGCTCGAACCGTATTTCACGCGCGGCTACGGGGTCGAGCGACACGCCACGGCGCTGGCGTCGCCGCCCGAAGGCGTCGCTGCCACACTGCCGAGTCTGGCCGATCTCGGCTTCGAGCCGACCAACCTCGCGCAGTTGCCCATCGTTCCCGGCAGCGCCGGCGCGCGCGGGCTGATCGACGATTTCATGCCGCGCATCGATGCCTATGCCGATCAGCGCGACTTTCCGTCGGCGAAGGGGCCGAGCTATCTGTCGGTGCACCTGCGCTTCGGCACGGTCTCGATCCGCGAACTGGCGCGGCTTGCGGTGCAGGAAGCCAGGCCGGGAAGCGGCGCGGCAACCTGGCTGTCGGAGCTCGTCTGGCGCGATTTCTACCACCAGATCCTGCACCACCATCCGCATGTCGTCGGCGCGGCGTTCAAGCCGGCGTACGACCGGATCGCCTTCGAGAAGGGCAAGTCCGCCGACGCCGCCTTCCAGGCCTGGTGCGTTGGTGCGACCGGCTATCCGCTGGTCGACGCCGCGATGGCGCAAATCAACCAGACCGGCTATATGCACAACCGCCTGCGCATGGTCGCGGCGAGCTTTCTGGTCAAGGACCTCGGCATCGACTGGCGCCGCGGCGAAGCCTATTTCGCCACCCACCTGAACGACTTCGACCTGGCGGCGAACAACGGCGGCTGGCAGTGGGCAGCCTCGACCGGTTGCGATGCCCAGCCGTGGTTTCGCATCTTCAACCCGGTCACGCAAAGCCGCCGCTTCGACCCGCAGGGCAAGTTCATCCGGCGCTACCTGCCGCAACTGGCGGGCTTGTCGGACGCGGCGATCCACGCGCCTTGGGAGGCGTCGCCGATCGAACTCGAAGCGGCCGGCGTTGCGCTCGGCCGCGACTACCCCGAGCCGATCGTCGACCACGCCGTGGCGATGAAGAAGACCTTGCAGCGCTACGGCGCGGTGCGCGAGGCGGCCGGCAGGAAACGCTGATCGATCGGCGCGCTCAGGCCGGTGCCACCGTCGCGTAGCGGCCCACCAGCGCGAGCAGGTCGTCTTCGGAATACGGCTTGCCGAGGTAGTGATCTACGCCGAGTTCGAACGCGTGGTCGCGGTGCTTCTGCGCGATGCGCGAGGTGATCATGATCACCGGCAGGTCGCGCCAGCGCGCTTCGGCGCGGATATTGCGCAGCAGGTCGAAGCCGTCCATGCGAGGCATCTCGATATCCGACAACACGAGCATCGGCCGCTCTTCGGCCAGGCGCTCGAGCGCGTCCAGGCCGTCCTTGGCGAGTGCCACGCGATAGCCCTCGCGCACGAGCATGCGCTGGGTGATGCGGCGCACGGTGAGCGAATCGTCGACCACCAGCACCAGCGGCGAAGCCTGCACTGCGACCTGCGCGGCAACCGGCTGGTCGGCATGGGAGCGCGCGTACCGGGTCGCATTGCGCGCCGCTTCGCCGTACAGCGTTGCGAGCGCGACCGGGTTATAGATCAGCGCCACCGCGCCGGTCGTGAGCAGGCTCATGCCGACGAGGCCGGGGACGCGCGAGAGTTGCGGGCCGAGGTGCTTGACAACCACTTCCTGGTTGCCGATCACCTCGTCGACGTGCAGCGCCACGCGCTGCTGCGCGCTGCGAATGATCACCACCGAACGCATCTTTGCGGCATCGGGTTCGGCCTGCGCGCTGCCTTGCAACAGCGCGCCGAGCCAGAAGAAGGGCAGCAATCGATCGCCGTGCGCCAGCATGCCGCTCTCGTAGGCGAGCTCGATCTCGTCGACGCCGACCCGGCGCACCGTCTCGACCAGGGTCGACGGGATCGCGATATCGGTCGCGCCGCAGCGCACCCGCACCACCTGCGTCACCGCGGTGGTGAGCGGCAGCACGATCTTGAACGCCGTGCCCTGGCCCCATTCGGATGCGGTCTCGACCCGCCCGCCGATCGCATCGACCTCGGAGCGCACCACGTCCATGCCGACGCCGCGGCCGGCGAGTTCGGTAATCTGGGTCGCGGTCGTGAAGCCCGGCGTGAAGATGAGCGCGGCGAGTTCGGCCGCGCCCGGATCGGCCTGCGCCTCAACGAGGCCCATCGCCACCGCCTTGGCACGGATGCGCTGCAGGTCCAGGCCGGCGCCGTCGTCGCGGACTTCGACCTCGACCTCGTTGCCCGCATGCGAAAGCGTTACCGTGATCACGCCGACCTGCGGCTTGCCGATGGCGCTGCGCACGTCGGGGCTTTCGATGCCGTGCGTCACGCAGTTGCGCAGCAGATGCTCGAAGGCACCGGTCATGCGGTCCAGCACGCCGCGGTCGACCTCGACCGCACCGCCGACGATATCGAGGCGCACCTGCTTGCCGGTTTCCTTCGCGGCCTGCCGCACGACGCGGTAGAGCCGGTCCGACAGGCCCTCGAACTCGACCATCCGCGTGCGCAGCAGATCGTCCTGAAGCTCGCGCGTCATGCGCGCCTGCGCCACCAGTTCATCCTCGGTAGTCTCGAGCGCGCGCTGCAAGGTGCGCTGCACGGTCGCGACGTCGTTGACCGACTCGGCCATCATCCGCGTCAGCTCCTGGAAGCGCGTGAAGCGGTCGGACTCGAGCGGATCGAACTCCTGCGCCGCCGCCTTCGCCGCCTCCAGGCGCGACGACATCTGCGTCTCGGCCTGCAGCTCGATATCGCGCAGCTGGCCGCGCAGGCGCTCCAGGTTTTCGGTCAGATCGACCAGCGATCCCTTGATCTGGTCCACGCCCGCTTCGATGCGCGAGCGCGTGATGCTGACCTCGCCGGCCTGATTGACGAGCCGGTCGAGCAGCGGCGCGCGCACCCGCACCGAAGCCTGCTGCGCGAGCGGGGCGCGCGGCCCCGCATCCGTGCGTGGCGCTGCGGCGGCCGCTGTCAGGAAGCGGGACCAGTCGATCGCCGAAACAGGTGTCGCGCTGATTGGCGCATCGCCCTTGACTGCCGCGGCATCGAACGCCGCGGCCTCGACCGGTCGCCCGACGCGCACCGGTGGCTCGGCATCAACGAGCTCGGGTTTCTCGCTCGCGACCTCGTCGACGGCCGGCATTTCGGCAGCGGACTCGACACTCGCCGCCGCCGGCGCGAGGGTGTCGCGCGCATCGTCGAATTCCGGCTCGGCCGGCACGTCGACCGGCGCTGCGACGGGCTCGGCATCGGCCGAGGCGCCGGCGCGAAGGTGGTCGAAATTGTGTTCTAGCGCGTCGCAGCGGGTCTGCAGCCACTCGATCGACGCGGGCGCCACCGGCGCGTGCGCCAGCACGTCCTCGATGCCGGTCTCGAGCCGGTGCGCGAGTTCGCCCATGCGCATCGCACCGGCCAGCCGGGCGCCGCCCTTGAGCGTGTGCAGGGTGCGCATGCAGGCGTCGGCATGGGTGGTCTGCGCCGGCTCCCGGGCCCAGGCGCGCAGGTCCGCGGCCAGGCGCGGCACCAGTTCGAGCGCCTCTTCCTCGAAGATCGGAAACAGCTCGGCATCGACCGCATCGATCGCGTCGAGCTCGTCGTCGAACGAGGCCTCGGTGATTTCGTGGCGCGGTTGCGTACTCGGTGCGGGCAGCGGGCGCAGATCGTCGAAGGCGCCGAATTCACTGTCGACCAGGGCCGGCGGCACGGCGCTGCGCATCGCTGCGAGCGCGTCGCGCCCCGTATCGGCGACCGGCGCATCGACATCGAAGGCGGCGCCGATATCGCCAGAACCATCGACCATCGCCAGCGCTTCGGAAAAGTCCTCGGCGGGCGCCGGCCGCTCTGCCGCGCTCGCACTTGCGCTGAGCCGGCTCGCGCACTCGACCTCGTGCTCGGCCAGCCGCTGCAGCAGCGACGGCGGCGTGCTTTTCAGAAATCCAGCAGCGAACTGGTGCAGCAGGCGACGGACTTCCTCGGCCACGTCGACGAAAAGCTCCGCCTCCGAAGCCGTTCCCTGGCCGATCGCGCGTGACCGAGTCAGCGCATGTTCGAGCGTGCGCGCCAGATGCGAAAGATCGGAGAAGCCGACCGTCGCCGAGCTGCCGGCGAGCGAATGGGCCAGCGCAATCGCGTTCTCGCTCACCGGACGGTGCAGTTCGAGCGCCCACTCGGCGGTCTCGATTCCGAGCTTGCGGGAGAGTTCGTCGGCCTCGTTCAGGAAGATGTTGAACAGGGCGATGCCGATGCGCAGCGCGCCGACCCGCTTGACGTGCTCTTCCTCGACCGGAGCGGGCTCGGGAATGAACGCCGGCTCGACCGCGGGCGCGGCCGGCGCCGGTGCGGCGAGAAGGTGCGCCGGTTCGAAATCGAGTTCGATCATGCCGCTTACGGGCGCCGACTCGGCGCTGCGCTCGGGCTCGGGCAGGCGTTCGAGCACCTGCGTTTTTTCGGCATCGAACGTCGGTTGGGCAGCGGCCAGCGCATCCAGGCCCGACAGGTCGAGCTCGAATTCGGCTCCGTGCTCGCTGGCCGGCCCAGCAAGCCGGATCGAGGCGGACGGTTCGGCCGGTTCGGCCAGCGGTGCGACCGGCGGTGCCGCAGGCGCCGTCACCGGCGCGGCATGCAGGCGCTGCAGCGCTGCCTCCACCGCGCCCGCGTGGCGCTGCGGGTCGGTTCCCTGCGCGATCGAGTCGACCCAGGGCGCGAGATAGTCGAGCGCCCAGCCGGTGAAGCCGAGGCCGGCCGGGTCGAGGCCGCGCTGCTCGGCGAGCTGGGTATTTAAGAACTGCTCGCAGACCCAGGCGGCCGCGCCGAATTCGTCCAGCCCGACCATTCGCGAGCTGCCTTTGAGGGTGTGGAAGGCACGACGCAGGCCGGTGAGCAGTGTGACCTCGGTCGGGTCGTGCGACAGCCCGGCGAGCGAGCTGCGCGCCTCGTGCAGGACCTCGCGGGCCTCCTCGAGAAAGACCTCGCGCATCTCGGCATCGTGGTCGGGCGCCGCCGCGGAGTCCGAGGTCGGCGCAGGCTGAGCAAGCGGGATCGCGGCCGACGGGGCGAAGCCGTCGAAAGGGACAGGCGACGAGGCGGTATGCACGAAGTCGACCAGGGCTTCAGACAGGGTGCTGCGGGCGTCGCGCAGCGCCTGCGCATCGCCGGCTTGGCCGATCGCTTCCTGCGCATGCTGGACGGTCGCGGCGAGGCCTGGCTGCTCGGCAGCCTTCGCTTCGCGCACCAGGTGCGCGAGGTCGGCCTCGACCTCGTGCAGGCTCACGTCTTCGCGCACGGCGGCGAAGGCGAGCAGCTGCACCTGTTCGATCAGGCGCGGCTCGATGGCGTGTGCGGCGTCCGGCGCTGCGATCCCCGGCGCGGCCGGGTCGCGGCCCATCACCGGACCGAAGCTGCCGCGCGCCGGATCGAAGGCGAACAGCGACTTGGCCATTTGCGGCTGCACGCTGAGCATGTCGATCAGGAAGCCGAGTGCGCCCAGGTTGCTCGCGAGCCGGTCGAAAAGGCCGGAGGCCTGCGGTTCGTCCGCGCCCGCGACGACGCGCTCGATCTCGTCGCGCATATGCGCCAGCGCGGCAGCCGCGTGGTCCATGCCCAGCACCGACAGCACCCCACGCATGGTGGCCATCTGGACCGGCACCGGGACCAGCAGGTCGTGGTCGGTCGGGCTGCGGAAGAACTGGTCGATCAGGCGTTCAGCTTCGGCCAGCGAGGCGCGCAACTCCTGCACGACGCTGCCCATGGTCTGGCGGTCGGAGACGCGCCGGTACAGCTCCTCGGCCCAGGCCTCGAGCGGCTCGGCCGGGCGACCGTGGCGCGCCGCGTGCAGGCGCTCGATCAGGCGCAGGACGCGAGGCGCCTGCTCCGGGGCATCGAAATCGGCATCCTCGAGTGCGGCCTCGACATACAGGAGGCAGGTCGCCACTTCCATCGCCAGCTCGGCGCTGGGCGCGATTCCGGCCTGCGCGAGCGTGGCGACGGTTCGCTGGAGTTCGGTGCCGAAGGCCTCGCCGTGCGGAAACAGGCGCTTGAGCGAATCACTGACCAGCGCGACCTGCTCGACCAAGCCGGGCAGGCGGTTCGGTTCGCCGCCGGCCAGCGCTGACCAGCTTTCCTTGGCCGCACCGACGCGCTTGCGCGCCTGCGCTATCCAGGCCGGGTCGTGGCGCCCCAGCACATTGCTCGAATAATCGACCGGTGCATCGTGCGCGAGCCCATAGGCCTGCCGAACCCCCCACAGGCGCGGCGCGCCGCGCCCGTCGCCCGGCGATGCGCTTTGCGCGCAGAAGAAGAGCAGATCCTGGGCGAGGCGCGGCGAGATGGCGCTGTCGCCACGCTCGAGCGCTCGAAACTGCGCCAGCAGGCGCGATGCGACGCGCTTGCTGAAGACATCGAAGCCGAGCAGCCCCTTGTCCTGCGCCTGGAAGACCGCGGCGGCGAGCTTCCACAGGGTCGCGTTCTCGGTTGAAGACGCCCCCGCCCCGAGGCCCGCGCAGATCTCGCTCATGCGGCCGGCGCTGCGCTGGGGCTGCGCACCGCGCATCACTTCGAGCAGCTGGCCCTCGAGTTCGAGCCGCGTCGCCGCGTCGATGCGGCGCGGCGCGACATCGGCGTCGGCCGGGAGCTCGCGCCACTTCCAGTCGTGCGGCCACAGGTCGGCCGGATGCACGCGCTCGGCGCCGGCCGCCTCCTGCAAGGCGCGGTAGGGCGGAAACAGTTGCAGCGCCGAAACCGGCTTGCCGGCGAGCAGTCGGCCGAGATAGTCGAGCAGCGCAAACGAAGCACGTTCGACGTGCCCGACCAGCGCGACGGTCAGTAGCGGCGGCTTGGCGATACAGCGCTGCACTGCGGCCTCGCTCGCGCGCAGCACGAGGGCCTGGGTCGGCAGACCGACCAGCTCGAGCGCGCCGGCGCCCTGGTGCAGCTGGACGCGCGCGGCACGCAGCACGGCCGGATCGACCGCATCGACATCCGATCCGTCGAATGCCTGGGCGTCGCGCAAAAAGCGGCGCAGCGCCTTGTGCGCCGCATCAAGCGAGCGCTTCAATTCGTCCTGGACCCAGGCCAGCGCGCTGAGGTCATCCGCCGGCGGCGGCACGGGATCGGACAGGTCAGGGACGTACAGGGTGCTTGGCATGCGCGACAACCGGGCTCAGGCGATCTTGAACCGCGCAACCGACTGCTTGAGCTCGTCGGCGGTGCGCGAGAGTTCGCGCACCATGCGCGCGGTCGAGCGGGTGCCGTCGCCAGTCTGCTCGGTCACCGCGAAGATGTGCTGGATGTTCTCGGCCACGACGTTCGCCGATGCGGCTTCCTTCAGCGCCTGCGTCGAGATCTGCTCGATCAGCTCGGCCAGCCGGCGCGACACGCGGTCGATCTCGCCGAGCGCAGTACCGGCCGCATCCGACAGCCGCGTGCCCTCGACCACGCCCTGGGTCGAGCGCTCCATGGCGCCGACGGCATCCTGGGTGTCGGTCTGGATCGTCTTGACCAGCGCCGCGATCTGCCGTGTGGCATCGCCGGACCGCTCGGCCAGTCGCTGCACTTCCTCGGCAACGACCGAGAAGCCGCGTCCCGCCTCGCCGGCCGACGCGGCCTGGATGGCGGCATTCAGCGCCAGCACGTTGGTCTGCTCGGTGATGTCCGAAATCAGTTCGGTGATCTCGCCGATCTCCTGCGACGATTCGCCCAGTCGCTTGATGCGCTTGGAGGTGTCCTGGATCTGGTCGCGGATCGAGTTCATGCCGCCGATCGTGTCCTGCACCGCGCGCAGGCCGGAGGCCGCGGCGCCGAGCGACTGGCGCGCGACCTCGGCCGACTCCTGCGCCTTGCCCGAGACCTCGTTGATGCGCCCGGCCATCTGCAGCACCGACTCGCCGGTATCGCGGATCTCGCGCAGTTGCTCGCTCGAGGCCGCCAGCAGTTCGGTCGAGGTCGATTCGACCTGCTGGGTCGTATCGGTCACGCGGCCGACCGTTCCCTGCACCTGCGCGACCAGATTACGCAATTCCTCGACCGTGTAGTTCACCGAGTCGGCGATCGCGCCGGTGATGTCCTCGGTCACTGTTGCCTGTTGCGTGAGGTCGCCTTCGGCGACCAGCTGCAGCTCGTTCATGAGGCGAAGAATGGCGGCCTGGTTGGCGTCGTTGACGCGCCTGGCTTCGTGCTCCTGGCGCTCGGCCTCGCGCTGCTGCTCGCTGGCGGCGATGGCGCGCTGCGCCTGCGCATCGACATACAGGCGCACCAGGCCGAGGCCGCCGAGCGCGAGCAGGCCAAGAAAACTGATCAGCAACGCGATCCTGCCGGTGCCGAAACCGGCGCTGCCCGCGATCTGCGGGCCGACGGCGCCAAGCGCCTTGATGAGCGCGTCGCTCTCCGCCAGGATCGCCGCCTCGGCGTCGTAGGCGCCGACCAGCGCCGGCGTGGTGGCGAGGGCGCTGCCCGCCTGCGTGCGCGAGGTCTCGAAGGTCGCGAGCATCGCGTCCAGGCGTTCGCGCGTCGCCGCGTCGCGGCTGCCCGGCAGCTTGAGGTCGGCGCTGCCGTCACGCAGCGCAGTGGCGAGGTCGCGAAAACTCGCGAGGTCCTTGCGCAGCGTCTCTGCCACCGTGCGGTCGACACCGTCGGTGCCGATAAATTCGTTGGCGCTCTTGCCCAGGCGCTGGCTCAGCATCGCCAGCCGGCCGACCGCAGCGATCTCGGCCGCGCTCCCCTGCTGGGTGAGCTTGGCAGCGAGCACCGCATCGATGCCCTGCAACAGATCGCCGGCATCGCGACTGACCAGACGCATGGCCTGGTTCGCCTGCACCAGCGTCTTTTCCTGCTTCAGGATGGTCTGCGAATTCGCCTGCGCACGGCCGACCATCGCGACGATCGGCTCGAGTTCGACCTGAACGGCGGCGGGTGCGGTAGCCACGCCGTCGCCGCCCGCCTTCAGGGCCTGGACGTTGCGGACGAGGGCGTTCGAGCTATCGCGGATGGCATCGAACGAGGCGGCCGATCCGGTGAGTGCGAGCGGGACCGATTTGGCCATGCGCTGGACCTGCTCCATGGCGTTGCCATGGGCGGCGAGCTGGCTCGTCGCGCGGCTCGACGCCAGCAGCGCCGAGGCGCCGACCCCGACTGCGCCGAGCGTGCCGAGCACGACCAACGCCGCCAGGATGCGGCGCTGCGACGTCGCCGGGCGGTGACCGATCAGCGGCATCCCGCGCCCGGCACCGGCGGTGGTGTCGCCGAGGATTCGGGTATCGCCGAAGTCGGGCAATTCGGACGCCGCCGGTTCGCCGAGGATCGAAATGGGTGGCGGCGCTGCGTTGCCGGCTGCGCCGCCACGCGTCAAGGCGAGCGCGGCGGTCAGTCCCGGCAGTGGCAGATCCGCGACGCTGTCGGCCCGGCCGCGCCCGTCGACATCGCCGGCCAGCGCCGGGGTGAGCACGCCGAGATTCATGGTGTTCTGCAGATTCATGAGAGCCTCATAGAGTGAGGGAATATCCAAAACGCACGCCCCTCGGGCGGCTACCACCGGTCTTCCTGCGAGCCTCGCGAATGCAGGCCGGGCCAGCGCGCTCAGGCCACGATGGCGAGAAAACTTTCATCGGCCGCGAGCGCTGCGAGGTTCAGCTCCTGCCAGACCCGTCCCGCGTTATCGGCATAACGGGCGCCGACAAAAGGAGGGCTCGGGCCTATTTCCTCGGTCGTCGCAACCAGTTGTTCTTCGCTGCGCAGACCCGACAGGCGCTCGACCAGCAGCGCGCAGTTCAGGCCGAAGGCGGCATTGAAGCCGACCAGCCGGGCCGCGTCACGCGCCGCGGCGTCTTCGGTCACGCCTAGAAACCGTCCGAGGTCGACCACCCCGTGCACATGGCCGCGCAGATTGGCGACACCGACGAACCAGGGCTGCGAATAGGCGACCGGCAGCAAGCTGGTCAGCGGCGAGATCTCGCCCGCATCGCGCAGCGGGAAGAGGAAGCCATGCCCGGCGCACTCGACCGCGAGCCACGAGCGCGCGGCCTCGCGGCCCTTGGCGAGTTGCAGGCGCTGAGCGAGCCGGCCCTGAAGATCGCGCAGCGCTTGTTTGTTGGCCATCGCTGCGGGCGGGGTAGGTCAGACGCGGTCGACGACGACTTCAGTCGAACGCGCGAATCTTGCGGACGAGTTCTTCGGCATCGACCGGCTTGACGACATAGTCGCGCGCACCCTGGCGCATTCCCCAGACCTTGTCGGTCTCCTGATTCTTGCTCGTGCACATGATGACCGGCACGTCGACGAAGCGCGGGTCGCGGGTGATGAGGCGAGTGAGCTGGAAGCCGTTGCGCCCGGGCATGACCACGTCCATCAGGATCAGGTCGGGCTTGCCTTCGTCCAGCCGCTTCATCGCATCGTCGGCGTTCTCGGCGGTGCGCACCCGAAAGCCGCGCTTGCCGAGCAGGTCGGACAGGAAATGCAGTTCGGTCTTCGAATCGTCGACCACGAGGATGTTGTGGATGGGCATGTGATTCAGTCTCGATTCGGCGCCGCGGCAACCGCCGGACCGTTGCGCGCATGACGCTCGACGGCCTGCAGCAGCTGATCCTTGGTGAAGGGCTTGGTGAGGTAGTCCTGCGAGCCGACCATGCGCCCGCGCGCCTTGTCGAACAGGCCGTCCTTACTCGACAGCATGATCACCGGCACCGCGGCGAAGCGCGCATTGCGCTTGATGATCGCGCAGGTCTGATAGCCGTCCAGGCGAGGCATCAGGATGTCGCAGAAGATCAGGTCGGGCGCGTGGTCGTTGACCTTGGACAGCGCATCGAAACCGTCCTCGGCCAGCACCACGTGGTAGCCGCCCTGCTTGAGAAAGATCTCGGCGCTGCGCCGGATGGTATTGCTGTCGTCGATGACGAGCACCTTGATGCCGGCAGGATCGGTCGGGTTGCTCAAAGCGCCTTCTCCTCGACGAACCGGACGCTGCGCGTCACGGACAGGCCGCGAAGCGTCAACCGGTTCAGAGCTGCACCATTTCGAAGTCTTCCTTGCGTGCGCCGCATTCGGGACAGGTCCAGTTCATCGGAACGTCCTTCCATGCCGTGCCGGCAGCGATGCCGTGTTCGGCGTCCCCGGCGGCCTCATCGTAAATCCACCCGCATATGAGGCACATCCAGGTCTTGGGCTCGCTCACGCGTACTTTCCGGCTCATTACAATGGACATCGATTGTAGCCACCGCTCTGGGCGCGAACCCCAGCACGGCGTGGGCCGCGACGCAACTTCCTCACGTTCTTCGCTTCGTCTGCCGGGTGGTTCGCCAAGCTGTCGCGAACCCACTCGCGTCTCCCCTGCAACCCTCCCATGACCACTGAAAACTCCTCCCCCGACGGCGCCGAGACCGCGCCCGCCGAGCAGCCGCCGCCGGCCTGCGTGATGAGCTTCAACGCAAGCGATGCAAGCGGCGCCGGCGGCCTGGCGGGCGACGTGGCAACCATCTCGGCGATGGGCGCGCACGCCTTGCCGGTGGTGACCAGCATCGTCATGCGCGATACCGCCGAGATCTTCGACCACCATGCGATCGACGCCGACGTGATCGTCGAACAGGCGCGCAGCGTGCTCGAGGACGTGACCATCGCGGCGTGGAAGGTGGGCTTCCTCGGCTCGGCCGAAGGCGTGAGCGCGGTTGCCGAAATCCTCTCCGACTATCCCGATGTGCCGCTCGTCGCGTATATGGCCAATCTTTCGTGGGTCGAGGAAGACGAGCAGCAGGCCTACCTCGAAGCGTTTCGCGAACTGGTGCTGCCGCAGACCGAGGTGCTGGTGGGCAACCACCAGACGCTGACCGATTTCCTGCTGCCCGAATGGGCCAGCGACCGGCCCGCCTCGCCGCGTGAACTCGCGGTCGCGGCGGCCGAGCACGGGACGCGCTACGTCCTGGTCACGAGCGTTCTCATCACCAGCACCAAATCGCCCGAGCAGTTTCTGGACAATGTGCTCGCGTCGGCGCAGGGCGCAATCACCGGCGAGAAATTCGCGCGCTTCGAAGTCGCTTTCGTCGGCGCGGGCGATACCTTGTCGGCCGCGCTTGCCGCCCTCCTCGGCTCGGGCGCCGAATTGCAGGCGGCGGTCGGCGAGGCGCTGACTTTCCTCGACCAGTCGCTCGATGCGGGTTTTCGGCCGGGCATGGGCAACGTCGTTCCGGACCGCTTCTTCTGGGCCTTGCCGGACGGCGATGAAGAAGAAGGCGACGAAGCGGTCGGCGAAGAAATCGTCGATGAGGGCGGCGTCCCGAGAACACCGCGCCATGTTCACTGAATGCGCTGAAGGCAAGCTGACCAACGCGCAGCTTTTCGAGCGCGCACGCAAGGTCATCCCGGGCGGCGTGAATTCGCCGGTCCGCGCCTTCAAGGCGGTTGGCGGGACACCGCGCTTCATCGACCGCGCCGAAGGCGCCTACATGGTCGATGCCGAAGGGCAGCGCTATATCGACTACATCGGCTCGTGGGGGCCGATGATCCTCGGCCACGGCCATCCAGCGGTGCGCGCCGCGGTGCACGCGTCGGTCGACGACGGGCTGTCGTTCGGAGCGCCGACGCGACGCGAGATCGAACTGGTCGAAGCGATCCTCGAACTCGTACCGAGTCTGGAACAGCTGCGCCTGGTCAGCTCGGGCACCGAGGCGGCGATGAGCGCGCTGTGCCTCGCGCGCGGCGCGACCGGGCGCAGCAAGATCGTCAAGTTCGAGGGCTGCTACCACGGCCATGCCGATGCGCTGCTCGTCAAGGCGGGTTCGGGCCTCGCGACCTTCGGCCACCCGACCAGCGCCGGCGTTCCCGACGAGGTGGTGCGGGATACCCTGGTCCTCGAATACAACAACCTCGCGCAGCTCGACGAGGCGTTCGCGCTGCACGGTGGGCACATCGCCTGCGTGATGATCGAGCCGATCGCGGGCAACATGAATTTCGTTCGTGCCAGCGTGCCGTTCATGACCAAGCTGCGCACGCTGTGCACCCGCCACGGCACGCTGCTCGTCTTCGACGAGGTCATGAGCGGATTTCGGGTCGCGCTCGGCGGCGCGCAAAGCCTCTACGCGAAGGCGATCCCCGGCTTCGCGCCCGACCTCAGCGTCTTCGGCAAGGTCATCGGCGGCGGCATGCCGCTCGCGGCCTTCGGCGGCAAGCGCGCGGTGATGGAGCTGCTCGCGCCGCTCGGCCCGGTCTACCAGGCCGGAACGCTGTCGGGCAACCCGTTGGCCACCGCCTGTGGCCTGGCGACGCTGCGCGAGATCGCCCGGCCCGGCTTCTTCGAAGCACTGTCGCGGCGCACCCGCAGCCTGCTCGACGGCCTGCTCGGCGCCGCGCGCGAGGCTGGCGTGCCCATGGCAGGCGACTGCGAAGGCGGCATGTTCGGCTTCTTCTTCACCCGCTCGAACGCGACCGGGCTGCCGCCGCAGTTGCCACAGAACTATGCCGAGGTGATGGCGACCGACAAGGAGCGCTTCAACCGCTTCTTCCACGCCATGCTCGAGCGCGGCGTCTATTTCGCGCCCGCACTGTACGAAGCCGGCTTCGTGAGTTCGGCGCACGGCGCTGCCGAGATCGACGCGACGCTCGCCGCAGCCGCGCAGGCGCTGCGCGCATAGCCTTCCACGCCACCGCCCCAAGGCCCTGATTCCCAGGGTCGGCTCCTAGAATCGACCGATGCATATCCACATCCTGGGCATCTGCGGGACCTTCATGGGCGGCCTCGCGGCGCTCGCGCGCGAGGCTGGACACACCGTCACCGGTTGCGACGCGAATGTCTATCCGCCGATGAGCGACCAATTGCGCGGCCTGGGCATCGAACTCGTCGAAGGCTGGGGTGCCGATCAGATCGCGCTGCGACCCGATCTCTTTGTCATCGGCAATGTCGTGACGCGCGGCAATCCGCTGATGGAAGCAGTACTCGACGCCGGGCTGCCCTATACGAGCGGCCCGCAATGGCTGGCCGACAACGTTCTGAAGGGCCGCCATGTGCTGGCCGTCGCCGGCACGCACGGCAAGACGACGACCACCGCGATGCTCGCCTGGGTGCTTGAAGCAGCCGGCCTCGCACCGGGCTTTCTGGTCGGGGGCGTGCCGATCAATTTCGATGTCTCGGCGCGCCTGGGCAAGTCCGACGCGCCCTTCGTCATCGAGGCCGACGAATACGACTGCGCGTTCTTCGACAAGCGCAGCAAATTCGTTCACTACCGGCCGCGCACCGCGATCCTCAACAACCTCGAGTACGACCACGCCGATATCTTTCCCGACCTCGCCGCGATCGAGCGCCAGTTCCATCACCTCGTGCGCACCGTTGCGTCCAGCGGCCGGCTCGTCGTCAATGCGCGCGAAGAGAGTCTTGCCCGCGTACTGGCGATGGGTTGCTGGAGCGAGGTGTTGCGATTCGGCGCGAAAAAGGAAGTGCCGGGCGCGCTGCGCTCGCGCGGCGAGCCGCACGCCTTCGACGTGCTGCGCGGCAGCCTGAAGATCGCGCGCGTCGACTGGCCGCTCCTGGGCGAGCACAACCAGATGAATGCGCTCGCGACCCTCGGCGCCGCCGAGCACCTGGGCGTCGCACCCGATGCCGCGGCGCGCGCGCTGGCCGACTTTCGCAACGTGCGCCGGCGCCTCGAGGTGCGGGGCGAGGCCGACGGCGTGACGGTCTACGACGATTTCGCGCACCATCCGAGCGCCATCCGGACCACCGTCAATGGTCTGCGCCGCAAGGTCGACGCCCTTCAGGCGTCACCCTCGGCGCGCATCCTCGCCGTCTTCGAGCCGCGCTCCAACACCATGAAACTCGGCGCGGTGAAGGCGCAGCTGCCGTGGTCGCTCGAAGAGGCCGACCTCGCGTTCTGCCACAGCGCCGGTCTGGACTGGGACGCGACCCAGGCGCTGGCGCCGATGGGGGCGCAGGCCATCGTCAGCCCGAACATCGACGATCTCGTCAAGCGCGTCGTCGCCGCGGCGCGTCCCGGCGACCACGTGCTGTGCATGAGCAACGGCGGTTTCGGCGGGGTGCATGCGAAGCTGCTGCACGCCTTGGCCGCGCGAACCCCGAGCCGCGTCTGACCCGAGGATTACGCCCCTCACCGAGGTGTCGACATGTCCGTACCCGAGCCACCGATCGCCATCGCCATCGCCCCGCACCGGGTCGGCGCCGTCGCGCTCGACTACATCGGCTACGGCATGCACCGCGACGATTACACCGTCACCGACAAGCTCGACCGGCGCGCTCTGGTTCGCAGCATCGCGGAAGTGGTGGCAAAGGATCGTCCGCCGCAAGTGTTCGGCCTGCACGGCGACTGGGGCTCGGGCAAGACCAGCACGCTGCGCGCAATCCGCTACCACTTGACGGGCGACGACGTTTTCGGCGAGAAGCCGGACGATCTGATCGGCGGTGTCTACGCAGGTCATGTCGTCTCGGTCTGGTTCGAAGCCTGGCGCTATCAGAACGAGACTGCGCCGGTCGTCGCACTGATCCAGGAAATACGGCGCGAGTTGTCGCTGCCCTCGCGCATTCTTTCCGCCACCCAAAAGATCGGCAGCGTCACGGTGTCCGCGCTGCTCGACAGCGTCGACAAGGTCGCCAAACTGATCGGCTGGGAGAGCGCACCGGTCGGGCCGCAATCGATAAGGTCGATCGGCGAACGGTGGGAGCAGGAGCATTACGCGACGATCCTACAGACGGACTCGGTCCAGAGCGTGTTGACACAAGCCATCGAGCGTTTGCTGCCCGGAGAACGCGACGGCTTCAAGACGCCGCGCGTCGTCGTCTTCATCGACGACCTGGACCGCTGCTCGGCCGAGGCCGCCTTCCGCCTGCTCGAAGGGCTGAAGATTTACCTGAGCCTGCCCAACTGCGTCTTCATCCTCGGCATGAATCAGCAGATGGTGACCGAGGCGATCGCCGAGCGGCTGAAGAAGGACGACCGCGATACGACTGTGCTGCTGCGCGCCGAGGCCTACCTGGAAAAGCTGTGCAGCAATATCTGGCGCCTGCCGTTGCCGGCTGATCCGGTGGGCTATTTCGTCGGCCTCGTGGACAGCGAACCGGCGCGCAAGGCGATCACTGCAACCCGCGGCGCCGCCCCAGGTCAGGCGGTCGGGCCGTCGTACCTGCCGCCCAATCCGCGCCGGCTGCGCGCGCTGGCCAATGTCTACAACCGTCTGCGCCACAACGCCAAGACCGACTCCTACACCACCGATATCAACCTGCGCCTGCTGGTGGTGGCCTATGTCTACCAGTTCCATTCCGACCTGTTCCAGCGCTGGCACTACGACCCGAACTTCTTCAACAAGATGAAGGGATGGTCCGGCACCGGCGCGGCCGACGAAAAGACCGAGCCGTATTTCTTCCGCCTCTCCCTGCCGACCGAGCTGAAGGCCAATACCGCCAGCCCGACGCCGAGCAGCTCGAGCGTCGAGAGCCGCTTTCCCGACCCCGCCGCGCCGGGCATCTTCTGGATCGCACCGCTGCTCCAGCAGACACCGCTCAGCAATGCGGTTGCCGAAGAATTTCGTGCGCTGCTCGCGATCAGGGCCTGAAGAAGCCATGGCCGAACGCCTGCTGTCCGATTCGAACCTGCGCGGCTACCTCGACGATGTGCGCGCCTGGCACGGCTATGTCCGCTTCCTCGGCCTGCCGACGATCCAGGACCACCCCGATACTTCGCTGTCCGACCTTTTCGTCGCGCCGCTGCTCTCGCCGCAGCGGGTCATGCCCGAATCTGCGACCAGCACCTGGCCCGTCGGGCAGGATGTCTTCAGCGCGCTCGAATCGCGGCGCCGTCTGGTCGTGCTGGGCGACCCGGGAAGCGGAAAGTCGATGATCGTCAACTGGCTCGCCTGGCTGCTGGCCGGCGGCGCTGAAAGCGTGCTGCCACCGTGGCTCGAAGATGTGCTGCCGATCCCGCTGGTCGCGCGCGAACTCAAGCTCGATGGCGTGCGGACCTTCGACGATCTGCTGGACGCATTCCTCGACCGGCCGGTCGCCGAACGCCTGGGCAGGCAGAGCGACGCGCTCGTCGGCGCACTCGAACAAGGCCGGGCGCTGGTCCTGCTCGACGGCCTGGACGAAGTCCCGCTTGCCCTGCGCGAGACGTTGCGCGACGCCGTGCTCGACGGCTGGGACCGCTTTCCGACGGCGCGCTTTCTCGCGACTTCGCGCATCGTCGGCTACGACGAATGCCGGCTCGATGCGCGCCAGCCCGAGCCACCGCGCCTCGACGAGCCGGCGGACTCGGCGAGCGAGCTGCTGCGCCAGCTCATTTCGGCTCAGGACTACATGCACGGCAGCGCCGCCGCGGTGTTCTACGTCATGCCGTTCGACGATGCGCGCATCGCCGCCTTCGCGCAGCAGTGGTATCGCCTTCGCAGCATCAAACCGACCGCCGAGCAGGATGCGAATGCGCTGGTGCGCGCGCTGCAGGCCGAGGCGAGCGTGCTCGAACTCGCGCGCACGCCCCAGTTGCTGACGCTGATGGCGCTCGTCTATCGGGTTCGTGCCCACCTCCCTGACGGCCGGGCGATGCTGTACGACATGATTACCGAGGCCTATCTCGAATCGATCGACCGCGCGCGGATGGTCGACAAGAGCAGCAGCACCCTGGTCGACAAATTCCCCTGGCGCGAGAAGCGGCGCTGGCTCGCCCGCGTCGGCTTCGAGATGCAACTCTTGCGGCGCGAGCGGCGCGACGCGCGCGATGGCGCCGACAACGACACGAACGGCGCCGAGCGCGAACTGCTCGCCACCCGTGCGCAGGTGCTGGGCTGGGTGCGCGACGCCATGCAGCGTTCGAGCTACCCGGCCGACGAGCGTTTTGCCGAAAGCTATCTCGACTGGGTCGCGCGCCGCAGCGGCCTTCTGCTGCCGCGCGGCGAAGACCTGTTCGCCTTTGTCCACCTGTCGTTCCAGGAGTACTGCGCCGCGCTGTATTTGCACGAGCACCTGAGCGATGCCGACTGGGTGATCGCGCAGCGCGAGGGCTCCACCTATTCCGACGGCGATGCGCGCGTGAATGCGCAGGCGCTGTCCGAATGGTCGATGGATACGCTGTGGCAGGAGACGCTGGTCTTTGCGCAGGAATCCTTCGCGCACGACTCGAAGGGCGCGCGACGGTTGTCCAGCTGGCTGTTCGGCGACGGGTATTCGGCGTTTCGGTACGACATGAAATCGCTGACGGACAGCGGGATTGCCAATACGCCCTGGAGGCGTCGCGAGGCGGCAGCCCGAGGCGAGTTGCTGTCGCGAATCGTCACCAACCCGCACGCAGGTCTGGCAAAGGCCGAGCGAGGTGCGGCCATGGACATGGTGATGCTCTATCTGGATAGTGTCGAAGGGCGCTTTGCCGGTGTTCTTCATGGCAGCTACCAGACCAGCGTGCTGCGACGTGTTCTTGCCTCCAGCGAGTCAAGTGAGATGCTCTGGGCGGCAGTTCGCAAGCTCGATCCGGTTGTGCTCAACCTTGTTGGGTCATGGGATGTCGATCCGCGCGAACTGATCCCGCTTCAGCGCCTTCGGCAGCTATACATCAGTCTGCTGGGCTTTAGCGATCTCGCTGCCCTGGCGCGGCTTCCAAAGCTGGAAGGGCTATGGTTGGCGGCGCCTGGCGTGACGAGCCTCGCATCGCTCGCGCGCCTCACGCATCTCAGGAGTCTGTTCTTAGTTGGTGTCCCGGCGTTGGACCTGGCTCCTTTATCGACATTGAACCGACTCGAATATTTGTCCTTGTACAACGGGCCCTTTAGCGACCTTGGCCCCCTACACAAGCTCGAGCGGCTCGAAGTCCTGAATCTCTCCGGGACGAAGATCGAGTCGCTTGCCGCGCTGAGGAGTTCCAAGAATCTGCACACGCTCGATATCTCGCTCACGCCTGTGCAGGACCTCTCGCCCCTCGACGGCCTGCCCAACCTCACGAATCTGACCCTCTCGCTGCCCAAGCTGACCCGCAAACTGCACGCCCGGCAGGCAGCCGGGACGCTCACTGTCAACGTCGTGCGTTAGAACAGCCCGCGCCCATGCCGGCAACGACTCACCTCCTGTACCTGCACGGCTTCCGCTCGTCGCCGCAATCGACCAAGGCGCGGCAGGTCGCTGCCTGGATAGCAACGCGTCACGCCGACGTGACATGGTGCTGCCCGCAACTTCCGCCCTCGCCACGCGAAGCGATCAATCGGGTCGACGAGCTGACCGCGGGTTGGCCGCGCGACGGCATGGCGGTGATCGGCAGTTCGCTCGGCGGCTTCTACGCCGCAGTGATTGCCGAGCGCACCGACTGCCCTGCCGTGCTACTGAATCCGGCACCGCATCCGGCACGCGATCTTGCCAAATACGTCGGCGAGATCAGCGCCTGGCACAGCGACGAGCGCTTCTTCTTCCGGCCCGAATTCGTCGACGAGCTGCGTGCGATGGCACCGCCGAAGCTGACACGCGCCGAGCGCTACTTCGCCATCGTGGCCAAGGGCGACGAGGTGCTCGACTGGCTCGAGATGGTCGCCTTCCTGCCCACCGGCGGCGCCATCGAACTTATCGAAGGCGGCGATCACGCGATCGCCGACTTCGACCTGCGCCTGCCTGGCGTGATGCGCTTCCTCGGCCTCGCATGAGACGTCAACGAACAGTCGCCATCCGCTCCAGGATCAGCACCGCGAAGAAGCCGAGCGCAGCGATCACGGGCCACTTGACGATTCGCACCGCCAGCACCATGTAGCGACGCTGGCCGGCGCCCACATACATCGCAAAGCACACCAGCGCGCCCGCGGACAGCAGCGGGACGATTTGAGGCGCTGTACCTCGATGTCTCGTCCGAGCCAAGCCGTACCGAGCCAGCGGCAAAAGCTGGCGGGCATGTGCAGCGCCGAGAAGAACCGGCTGCGCAAGGTGCTGGGGGATGCCGGCATCCGCATCAACTTCCTGTTGGCCGACATCCACGGGCCAGAGCGCGCGCGTCATGGTCAAGGCCCTCACCGCGGCCCAGCCCATGCACGAGGTGTTGGATCGCACGAGCGGCCCGGCATCGAGATCCAGGGTGCTGCCCTGCTGCTGGTGGAGATCGCTGCGGACATAGGATGCTCCGACCCAACTACGCCATGCTCGCCAGCGGCACCCCCTACCAAGACAGGAGCGGCGACTACGAGGCGTTGAGCGTGGCCTGCAACGCACCGCGCTGGATCAAGATGCTGCGCAGAAACGCGAAGGCCATGAGCCCGGATTGCCCTCAGGGCCGCGGCACCGCCCCTGCTACCCCTTTGACGAACCAGTTCATGCCGCCGATCGCGCGGTCGTCGAGTTCGCCCGATGCGAGGCGAAGCGCGCCCGCGTTGTCGACCAGCAGCCCCGAGAACGGCTTGAAGCGGCCCGACTCGATCTCCTTGCGGCGCGCCTCGATTCGCTCGCGCACCGGCGTCGGCACGGACGGGTCGATCGCGCTCAGCGCGACCAGCCCGTCCTTCATGCCGCCCCACACCGGCTGCGCGGTCCAGCGCCCGTCAAGCACCGATTGCGCAACACGCGTGTAGTAGCCGCCCCAGTGATGCGTCACCGCGGCGAGCTGCGCGTCGGGGGCATAGCGCCGCATGTCGCTCTGGTTCGCGATCACGCGAACCTTGCGCTCTTGCGCCGTCTGCGCGACCGCCGGCGATGCGGTGTGGTTGGTCAGCACATCGGCGCCCTGGTTGATGAGCGTCAGCGCCGCCTCGCGCTCGCGCGACGGATCGAACCACGTGTTGAGCCACAGCACTTTCACCTGCGCCTTCGGGTTGACCTCGAGCATGCCGAGCGTGAAGGCATTGATGCCCTGCACCACCTCGGGGACCGGAAAGCCCGCGACATAGCCGGCGATCCCATTGCGGCTCGTCGCGCCGGCCAGCATGCCGGCGAGATAGCGCGCCTCGTAGTAGCGCGCGTCGTAGGTCGCGAGGTTCGATGCGGTCTTGTAGCCGCCGGCATGCTCGAAGCGAACCGCCGGATAGTCGGCCGCGACGCGCAATGCTGGCTCGAGATAGCCGAAGCTGGTCGCGAAGATGAGGCGATGCCCGCTCGCCGCGAGCTCGCGCATCACGCGCTCGGCGTCGGCGCCTTCCGCCACGCCTTCGACGACGGTCGTCGTGACGCGCGCGCCGAGGGCCTGCTGCATCGCGATGCGTCCCTGCTCGTGCTGGAAGGTCCAACCCGCATCGCCGATCGGTGTGACATAGACGAAGCCGATCTTGAGCGGCTCGGACGCGATCTGCGCGTTGGCTGCGGACGCCGTGCAGGAAGCAATCAAGGTCATCGCGATCCGCCGGGACAGGCGGACGCGGTCGAGGTTTTTGAACATGGTGTTCCTCTACATGGCCCCGAAACGGATGCGCAAAGGCAAACCGCCTGCGGGGGCACGCAGGCGGTCGGGTGATTGTCGCAGGGCGGCCAAGGTGCCGCGCGGGCGCGACCTCAACCGATATGTCGTTCGAGCAGCCGCGCGCCAACCGCGAGGGCGAGCGCCGGGCCGATCACGGCGACGGCGAGCGCGAGCGTGAGCGAAGCGGATTGCGCGATCACGCCGACCAGCGGCGGGCCGAGCATCAGGCCGCCGTAGCCGATCGCGGTCACCGCGGCGATCGCAGCGGCCGGCTGTGTGCCGCCGCGGCGCGCGGCGGCGTTGTAGAGGATGGGCGCGATCGGTGCGACGCCGGCGCCGACGAGCGCCAGCCCGGCGAATGCGAGGGCCAGCGCCGGCGCGATGAGCACCAGCGTCATCGACGACGCCGCCAGCAGCGCTCCCGCGACAATCAGTCGCGTATCGCCGACCCGCTCGCGCAGCGCATCACCGGCGAAACGTGCCAGCGCCATGGCGACGCTGAACACCGCATAGCCGATGGCCGCGGGCGACGGCGCGAGGTGGCGCTCCTGCGCGAGGTACAGCACGGTCCAGTCGTGCATCGCCCCCTCGGCCGTCATGCCCGCGAAGACGAGCGCACCGATCAGCCACAGCGCCGGCGTCGGCCAGGTCCGGCGCGGCGCGGCGGCATCGCCTTGCGTGATCACGCCCGGCATGCTGCGCGTCGCCACGAGCAGGGTCGCGCCAATCGTCAGCGCGAGTGCGCCGAGCTGTATGCGCGGCGCGACGCCAGCGGCGAACAGCGCCGCCGCGGCAAGCGCGCCGGTCATCGCGCCGACGCTCCACAGGCCGTGAAGCTGGCTCATCACGCGACGCCCGCCGCTGCGTTCGAGTTCGGCGCCTTCGCAGTTGATGCAGACGTCGAACATCGCCATGCCCGCGCCGAGCAGCAGCGCGCACAGCATGAGCGCGGCCAGGCCGGGGACGACCAACGCGAGCGCGAGCATCGACGTCATCGACAGCGCCGCGACGCGCGCGCAGCGCCGGATGCCGAAGCGGGCGACCGCAGCGCCGGCGAACCACAGCGTCGCTACGCAACCGAGTGCTGCCGCGAACAGCACCAACGACAGGCGCGCCGCGTTGAGCCCGTGCGCCTGTTGCACCGACGGGATGTGCGCGCCCCAGGTTCCCGCCACCATGCCGAGCGCGGCGAACTGCAGGCGCGCGCTGCGCAAGGCGGCCGGCGGCGCCGCGGCGGCGACGGCTGTCACGCCTCAGGCGGCATCGAAAGCACGCTCGAGCGCGCCGCGCCACCTCGCCTTGTGCGCGTCGCTGGCAAAGCTGGCCTCGAAGCTGTTCGCGGCGAGCTGCCACGCATGCTGCGCGGTCAGCTGCGGCAGCGCGGCGAAGGTCTCGAGGTAGTTGGCATTGACATAGCCGCCGAAATACGCCGGGTCGTCGGAATTGATCGTCACGCACAGGCCGGCGTCCAGCAGTTCCTTGATGCGATGCTGTGCCAGCGCGGGATAGACGCACAGCTTGACGTTGGACAGCGGGCACACGGTGAGCGGAACGCGCTCGCGCGCCAGCCGTGCGACCAGCGCCGGGTCTTCCAGGCAGCGCACGCCGTGGTCGATGCGCTCAACCTTCAGCACGTCGAGCGCGCTTTCGATATAGGCCGCCGGACCTTCCTCGCCGGCGTGGGCGACGCGGTGCAGACCGAGCTCGCCGGCACGCACGAAGACGCGGGCAAATTTTTCCGGCGGGTGGCCGCGCTCGCTGCTGTCCAGGCCGATGCCGATGAACTTGGCGCGGTACGGCAGCGCGGCATCCAGCGTGGCCAGCGCCGCGTCTTCGCTCAGATGGCGCAGAAAGCACAGGATGAGCAGCGCGCTCACGCCGAGTTCGCGCTGCGCTGTCTCGCAGGCGCGGTGCAAGCCGTCGATCACGACGCCGATCGGCACCCCGCGGTCGGTGTGCGTCTGCGGGTCGAAGAAGATCTCGGCGTGGACCACGTGGTCGGCCGCGGCACGCCGGAAATACGCCATCCCCATCTCGTAAAAATCGGCCTCGTTCAGCAGCACGCTCGCGCCGGCGTAGTAGATGTCGAGAAAGGTTTGCAGGTCGGTGAACGCATACGCCGCGCGCAGTGCGTCGACATCCGCATAGGGCAGCGCGACCCGGTTGCGCTGCGCGAGCGCGAAGATCAGCTCGGGCTCGAGCGAACCTTCGATGTGCATGTGCAGCTCGGCCTTGGGCATGGCGCGCAGCAGCGCGGGCAGGCGTTCGCGCGGCAGGGCGTCGATCGATGCGGGTCGGTCGGGCATGGCGGTCCTCGAAGCGTGGCGCGCCATTGTGCCGAGCGATCCGGCACAGGCGTCATTGCCCCGGTCCGGCGCGTTCGCGACGCCACGGGCAAAATCGGTTTCGCTGCGTGGGTTTACATCGCTTGACCGCCGAGCAGCCGGGCGGACACACGCTGGCGCGAGACTTGCGGCAAATGCGGGTGCTGCCGGCAGTCGCGCGCACGGCCGTGCAGCACCCGCCTTCACGAGCCGCCCCCTACGATGCCCACGCCCGTCCCGCCTTCTTCCCCGCCTTCGCAGACTGGCGCCAGCGCACCAGCCGCGCCCCGACCTCCGCGCCGTTGGCTCGGCAGCGCGATCGCGGTCGTTGCGCTGGCGGCGCTGGGCGCGCTCGCGTGGTACCTCACGCATCCGGCCGCTGGCGGCGGGGCGATGGGCGCAGGTGCCGCGTCCGGCGCCCGTCCGGGCGGCGCCGCGGGCGGCCCCGGCGGGCGCCGCGCTCCGGCGACGACTGTCGGCGTCGCCGTCGCCGAGCGCATGGACGTGCCGGTCCTGATCGACGCCCTGGGAACGGTCACGCCATCGGCCACGGTGACGGTGCGCCCGCAGGTCTCGGGCACGATGAAATCGGTACGCTTCGAGGAAGGCCAGCTCGTCAAGGCGGGCCAGCTGCTGGCCGAGATCGATGCACGGCCGTTCGAGATGTCGCTCATGCAGGCGCAGGGCGCGCGCCTGCGCGACCAGGCGCAGCTCGACAACGCGCGCCTCACGCTCAAGCGCTACGAGACGCTGTGGAAGCAGGACTCGATCGCGCGCCAGGATGTCGATACCCAGGCCGCGCTCGTCAAGCAGCTCGAGGGCAGCGTGATCTCCGGCCAGGGCAGCGAAGGCACGGCACGCCTGAACCTGGGCTACACGCGCGTCGTCGCGCCGATCGCCGGGCGGGTCGGACTGCGCACGGTCGATGTGGGCAACGTGGTCTCGGCCGGTGACGCTAACGGCATCGCCGTGATCACGCGTCTCGCGCCAATCGATGTCGAATTCGCGCTGCCGCAGGACCGCGTTCCGGAAGTGCAGCGCCGCGTCGCAGCAGGCGCCGCGCTGCCGGTCACGGTGCTCGACCGCAACCGCACGAGCGAGCTCGACCGTGGCAGCTTCTCGACCCTGAACAACCAGGCCGATACGCAGACCGGCACGGTGCGCGCAAAAGCGCGGTTTCCGAATGCGCAGGGCGCGCTCTTTCCGAGCCAGTTCGTCAATGTGCGGCTCCTGCTGGATACGCTCGCCGGCGCCGTGGTGGTGCCGACGTCAGCGCTGCGCCACGGCGCCGAAAGCGATTTCGTCTTCGTGCTGCAGGACGACCAGACCGTCTTGCAGCGCAAGGTCGTGGCCGGGCAGGCGGTGGGCGACAAGGTCGTGATCGCGTCGGGCGTGGCAGCCGGCGAGCGCGTCATCACCGAAGGCGCGGACCGGTTGAAGGACGGCGCCCGCGTCGTGCTGCCGGGCGAACGCGCTGCCTCTGGCGCGGCCGGCATGCCGGGGCGTGGCGCCTCGGGAGGACGACGCGGCGACGGCGCGTCGGGTGCACGCCGGGCGACCGAGGGTTCGGCCGATGGCGCGAGCCGTCCGCGCGGCCCGTCCGACGGTGCCAGCCGGCCTTACGGCCGGCGGGCCAGCGAGGTGCCGGCGCCGTGACGCAAGCTGCGGCCGGCCGGCCGCCGCAGGACGAAGCCACGGATGCTGGCGAACTGAGTCCGTCGCGGCCGTTCCTCCTGCGGCCGGTCGCGACCTCGCTGCTGATGATCGCGATCGTCCTCGCCGGCATCGTTGGCTTCCGCTTTCTGCCGCTGTCGGCGCTGCCGCAGGTCGACTACCCGACAATCCAGGTCCAGACGCTGTACCCCGGCGGCAGCCCCGACGTGATGTCGCGCACCGTGACCGCGCCGCTGGAGAAACAGTTCGGCCAGATGGCCGGGCTGCAGCGCCTCGCCTCGACCAGCGCGGCCGGGGTCTCGATCGTCACGCTGCAGTTCAACCTCGGCTTGGCGATCGATTCGGCCGAGCAGGAGGTGCAGGCCGCGATCAACGCCGCCACGTCGACGCTGCCCGCCGACCTCCCCGGCCCACCGGTCTATGCCAAGGTCAATCCGGCCGATGCGCCGGTGCTCACGCTCGCCATCACCTCCGACACGCTGCCGCTGACCGAGGTGCAGAACCTGGTGTCGACACGCCTCGCGCTGAAGATCAGCCAGGTCTCGGGCGTCGGGCTGGTGACGCTCGCCGGCGGGCAGCGGCCGGCGGTGCGGATCCAGGCCGATACACAGGCGCTGGCGTCGTACGGCCTGGGACTGGACACGCTGCGCAGCGCCATCACGGCGGCGAATGCCAACAGCGCGAAGGGCAGCTTCGAGGGACCGAGCCGCTCGTACACGATCAATGCGAACGACCAGCTGCTCACGGTGGACGACTACCGCAAGCTCATCGTCACCTTCAAGAACGGCGCGCCGGTGCGCCTGTCGGACGTGGCGCGCGTGGTCGACAGCGCCGAGAACTCGCAACTCGGCGCGTATGCGGGCTGGAACTGCGGCGTCGCCTCCGATGCGCAAGGCGCGTCGCGCTGCGCCGGTGTCGCATCGCTGCACAAGCCGGCCATCATCGTCAACGTGCAGCGCCAGCCGGGTGCGAACGTGATCGCCACCGTCGATGCGATCAAGAAGCGCCTGCCCGAACTGCAGGCGGCCTTGCCGGGATCGGTCCGGGTCGACGTGCTCTCCGACCGCACGACCGGCATCCGCTCGTCGGTCGAGCATGTCGAGATGGAGCTGGTACTTGCCGTGGTGATGGTCGTGCTCGTCATGTTCGCCTTCCTGCACAGCCTGCGCGCGACCGTGATCGCGAGCCTGGCGGTGCCAATCTCGCTCATCGGTACCTGCGGCGCGATGTACCTGCTCGGCTACAGCCTGAACAACCTGAGCCTGATGGCGCTGACGATCGCGACCGGCTTCGTGGTCGACGACGCGATCGTCATGATCGAGAACATCTCCCGCTACATCGAGGAGGGCGAGGCGCCGATAGCGGCCGCGCTCAAGGGCGCCAAGCAGATCGGCTTCACCATCGTCTCGCTCACGGTCTCGCTCATCGCGGTGTTGATCCCGCTGCTGTTCATGGGCGACGTGGTCGGGCGGCTGTTCCGCGAATTCGCGGTCACGCTGTCGATCACCATCCTGATCTCGGCCGTCGTATCGCTGACGCTGGTGCCCATGATGGCGGCGCGCTGGCTGCGCCGCGAGGAGACACCGAACCGCTTCGGCCAGTGGATGCAGATGCGCTTCGACCGCATCGTCGCGCAGTACGACTACGGCCTGCAGTGGGTGCTGGCACGCCAGACTTTAACGCTGTGGATCGCCCTGGCCACCTTCGCGCTGACGGTGTTCCTGTACATCGTGATTCCGAAGGGACTGTTCCCGACCCAGGATACCGGCCAGCTGCAGGCGCGCATCGAGACTGCGCAGTCGGTGAGCTTCGCGCGCATGGCGGCGCTGCAGCAGGAGGCAGCGCGGCTGCTGCTGGAAGACCCGGCGGTCGAGAATCTGGCTTCCTTCGTCGGCGTGGACGCAGCCAACAACACCGTGCTGCACAACGGCCGCATGCTGATCAACCTGCGGCCAGGGCGCAGCGGCAGCGCACAGTCGATCACCGAGCGCTTGCGCGAGCGGCTGTCGAAGATCGCCGGCGTCACGGTTTATCTGCAGCCGACGCAGGACCTGACCATCGATGCCGAGACCGGGCCGACACCGTACCGGGTCTCGATCGAAGGTGCCGACGACGCCACCGTTGCCGACTGGGCGACCCGCCTCACGCAGCGACTGCAAAGCGTCAACGTGCTGCGCGCTGCGACATCGAATGCGAACGAGCGCGGTGCGGCGGTGCAGGTGTCGATCGACCGCGATACGGCGTCGCGCCTCGGCATCAGCGCCTCCGCGATCGACGATGCGCTGTACAGCGCATTCGGCCAGCGCATCGTCTCGACCATCTTCACCGAGACCAACCAGTACCGCGTGATCCTCGAGGCGCGGCCCGAGGGACTGTCCAGCCCCGCGCTGCTCGGCAACCTGCACGTCATGACGAGCAGCGGCGAGGCGACGCCGCTCTCGGCGATCGCGCGCATCCGCGAGATCGAAGCGCCGCTGCAGGTGACGCACGTCGCGCAATATCCGGCGACCACGATCGGCTTCGATACCGCCCCGGGCGTCTCGCTCGGCCGCGCCGTCGATGCGATCCGCGCAGCCGCGAAAGAGATCGCGCTGCCGGCCAGCGTGAGCATGACCTTCCTCGGCGCGGCGGGTGCCTACGAGAACTCGCTCGCGAACCAGCTCTGGCTGATCCTCGCCGCGGTGGTGTGCGTCTATATCGTGCTCGGCGTGCTGTACGAGAGCTTCGTGCACCCGCTGACGATCCTGTCGACGCTGCCCTCGGCCGGCGTGGGCGCGCTGCTCGCGCTGCTGATCGGCGGCCACGATCTCGGCGTGATCGGGATCATCGGCATCATCCTGCTGATCGGCATCGTCAAGAAGAACGCGATCATGATGATCGACTTCGCGATCGACGCCGAGCGGCACGCCCACAAGACAGCGCAGGAAGCGATCCACCAGGCCGCGCTGATGCGCTTGCGGCCGATCCTGATGACGACGTTTGCGGCGCTTTTTGCGGCGTTGCCGCTGATGCTCGGCTGGGGCGACGGCGCCGAGTTGCGCCGCCCGCTCGGCCTGGCGATCTTCGGCGGGCTGATCGTGAGCCAGATGCTCACCCTGTTCACCACGCCGGTCATCTACCTCGCCTTCGACCGCCTGGGCGAGCGGCTGCGCGGCAAGACGGCGGCGGCCCCTTCCTGAGCGCTCGATGAACCTGTCCGAGCCCTTCGTGCGCCGGCCGATCGCGACGGTTCTGCTGACGATCGGCATCGCGCTCGCCGGTATCGCCGCCTTCTTCGTGCTGCCGGTGGCACCGCTGCCGCGGGTCGACTACCCGGCGATCACGGTTTCGGCCAACATCCCCGGCGCGAGCCCGCAGACCATGGCGTCGAGCGTGGCAACGCCGCTCGAGCGCCGCCTCGGCGTGATCGCCGGGGTCAACGAGATGACCTCGTCGAGCGGGCGCGGATCGACACGTGTGAGCCTGCAGTTCGAGCTGAACCGCGAGATCGACGCCGCGGCGCGCGAGGTGCAGGCGGCCATCAATGCGAGCCGCGCCGACCTGCCCTCGACCCTGCGCAGCAACCCGACCTACCGCAAGGCCAACCCGTCGGCGTCGCCGGTCCTCATCCTCGCCCTCACGTCGCCGAGCCGCACCCCGGGGCAGATCTACGAGGCGGTATCGAATATCGTCCAGCAGAAGGTGGCGCAGGTCGACGGCGTCGGCGACGTCGAGATCGGCGGTGGCTCGCTGCCCGCGGTGCGGGTCGACCTCAACCTGCTGGCGCTGAACCGGCTCGGCGTTCCGCTGGAAGACGTGCGCGCCGCGATCCAGGCCTCGAACCCGACCCGGCCGAAAGGCGCGATCGAATCCGATACGCGCCGGCTGCAGATCTATACCGGAACGGGCGGGCGCCGGGCCGAGGACTACCGCGGCCTGATCGTCGCCTGGCGCGACGGCGCGGCGGTGCGCCTGTCCGATATCGCGAGCGTGACCGACGGCCCGGAAGACGTGCGAACGCTCGGCCTGTTCAACGGCAACCCGGCGGTGATCGTTCTCGTGACGACGCAGCCCGGCGCGAATGTGATCGAGACCGTTGACGGCGTGCGCGCGCTCTTGCCGCAGCTCGCCGCGCAATTGCCGGCCGACATCAAGATCGACGTCGCCTCCGACCGCACCCACTCGATCCGCGCTTCGCTGCGCGAGATAGAGATCACGCTGCTGATCTCGATCGCGCTGGTCGTGCTGGTGGTCGGCGTCTTCCTGCGAAGCGCGCGCGCGACGCTGATCCCGGCTGTCGCGACCGTGGTCTCGCTGCTCGGCACGCTCGGCGTGATGGTCCTGATCGGCTTCAGCCTGAACAACCTCAGCCTGATGGCGCTGACGGTCGCGACCGGCTTCGTCGTCGACGATGCGATCGTTGTCCTCGAGAACACCGCGCGCCACATCGAACGCGGCATGGACCGCTTCGAAGCCGCGCTGCTCGGCGCGCGCGAGGTCGGCTTCACGGTGCTGTCGATCAGCCTGTCGCTGATCGCGGTGTTCATTCCGCTGCTTTTCATGGGCGGCCAGGTCGGGCGGCTGTTCCGCGAATTCGCCGTCACGCTTTCGGTGGCGGTGGTGATCTCGCTCGTCATCTCGCTCACCACCACGCCGATGATGTGCGGCTGGCTGCTGCGGCCCGAGAAGGATCGTGCGCGCGAA
>JBDSEG010000172.1:0-23459 GCA_039920165.1 Burkholderiaceae bacterium | reverse complement strand
GCACCTCGGGGTCGTTGAGGGCGGCCCAGGTCGCGGGGACCGTGGCCGGAATGAGTCGTTCGCCTTGGAGTTCCATGCTGGGTTTATCCGATGTAAGAAGGGACGGGCCGTGGCGGCGCCCGCAGCGCGCGGCCGAGATCGGCCAGGCTCGCGAGGTTGTGCACCGGAAGAAAACGGTCGACGTGCGGCAGCAACGCGCGCACGCCGGCGGCGCGCGGCTCGAAGCCGTCGAAGCGCAACAGCGGATTGAGCCACACGATGCGGTGCGCGGCACGACGCAGGTGCGCCGCAGCCCGCGCCAGGTCGCCCTGGTCGTCGCGGTCGAGGCCGTCGGTCATCAACAGCACCGCCGCGTTCGAGCCGAGCAGGCGACGCGCCCACAGCCGGTTGAATTCGGCCAGGCTGGAGGCGATTCGGGTGCCGCCGCGCCAGTCGTGCACCTGCGCATCGGCCATCGCCAGCGCGACATCGGGGTCGCGGTGGCGCAGGCTGCGCGTGATGTTGGTGAGGCGCGTGCCGAAGGTGAAGGTATGGACCTTCAGATAGCGCCGGGTCAGGCCGTGGATGTAGTGCAGCAGCAGCCGCGCATAGCGGTCCATCGAGCCCGAGATATCGAGCAGCACGACGAGCGTGGGCGTCTCGGTGCGCGGCCGGCTATACGCCGGCAACAGCGTGTGCGGCTGGCGCGCCATGCGCAGCAGCGTCGCTCGCAGGTCGATGCGCCCGCCGGGGCGGCGGTCGGCGCTGGCCTCGTGGCGGCGCCGGCGCACCGGATCGACCGGCAGCGGCAATTGTTCGGCGAGTTTTTGCGCCAAATCGAATTCGGCTGTCGTCATGCTTTCGAAATCGGCCTGCTGCAAGCGCTCGCGGTCCGAGAAGGTGAGCACGGTATCGAACTTCAGTTCCTCGTCGGCGCTCGCATTCGCCGGGTTCGGCGGCGCGGGCTTGCGAGGCGCGGCCAGCGCCTCGGCGAGCCGGTTGCTGCGCGGCGCGACCGGCTTCTCGCCGCGCCCGCTGATCTTGGGCAGCAGCAGGTACATGAGCTGTTCGAGCAGCTTCGGGTCGCGCCAGAAGGCATCGAAGGCGGCATCGAAGATCGCCTGCTGCTCGTGCCGGTCGAGCATCACGGCGCTGAGCGCGGCGTGCACGTCATCGCGCCGATCGAGCCCCACCTGTTCGAGCGCCGCCAGCGCCGCCAGCGCCCGGTCCGGCCCGACCGGCATGCCGGCACTTCGCAGGATGCGGGTGAAGTGGACGAGGTTGACGGCGAGCATGTGGAAGGAGGTCGAGAAGCAAGTCGGGTAGGGGTGAAGGTTACTTTGGGAGCAAAGGCGCAAAGCGCCTTCGCGTCCCGAAACTTCGTCCCCCTAACCCTCTAAGCGTCCAGAAGCGCCCGTGCCTTCAACTCGTCGAGCAGCTTGACCGTGTCGCCGCTTTGCATCTTGACGATATCGTCCTGGTACTTGAGCAGGACGCCGAGCGTATCGTGGACGTTCTCGGGGGCGAGCGAGAAGGCGTTGATGGCGACGAGGGCATTCACCCAGTCGATCGTCTCGGCGACGCCGGGGGCCTTGAACAGATCGAGGCTGCGCATGCGTTGGACGAACTCGACGACCTGGCGCGAGAGGCGTTCCGAGGCGCCCGGCGCCTTGCGCCGAACGATCTCGAGTTCGCGTTCGACGCTCGGAAAATCGACCCAGTGGTACAGGCAGCGGCGCTTGAGCGCATCGTGGATTTCGCGCGTGCGGTTGCTGGTGATAAGGGTGATCGGCTTGGCGGTCGCGTGCACCGTGCCGTATTCGGGGATGGTGAGCTGGTTCTCGGCCAGCACCTCGAGCAAGAAGGCATCGAAGGGCTCATCGGCGCGGTCGAGCTCGTCGATCAGCAGCACCGGCGAACGCGCTTGTGTCAGGGCCTGGAGTAACGGCCGCTCGATCAACATGCTGCGCGAATAAAGGCTGTGCGTGAGGCGCTCGCGTTGTTCGGCGTCGCCGATATCGTGCGCCGCTTCGGCAAGGCGGATCTCGACCATCTGGCGCGCCACATTCCACTCGTAAGCGGTCTGCGCCACATCGAGGCCTTCGTAACACTGAAGCCGCAGCAAACGGGTAGCAAGGCCGGCAGCGAGCGTCTTGCCGAGCTCGGTCTTGCCGACGCCGGGTTCGCCCTCGAGAAATAGCGGGCGCTGCAGCTTGAGGCTCAGGAACAGCGCAGTGGCCAGGCGCCGGTCACAAATGTAGTTGCCCTGCGCCAGCAGCTCGATCACGGCATCGACGGTGGGGGGCAGAGCGAGTGGATCTGGTGCGACTTCGGGGGCGGTCATGGGAGGGACCAACGATGCTGGTTCGCGAGGGAAATGACAGGACGCAAAGGCGCATACCCCTTCGCGTCGATAACGAGCGCCGCGCGCGCCCAACCCTTGCGATCGGCACGCGCGATGACGAAGCCGTTCAGCGCGCCAGCGCCGCGGCCACGGCACGCGATGCCATCACGCTGATCATCGCTGCGCGGTACGCGGCCGAGCCGTGCATGTCGCCGTTGATGTCGGTGGCCGGCATCTTCACCGCCTTGGCGGCATCGGCGGTGAAGCTCTTGGCCAGGGCCTGCTCGATCGACGTGGCGCGGAAAGCCGAGCCCTTGCAGCCGGTCACGCCGACGCGAACGCCGTCTTTGCCCTGGCCGACGAAGACACCGACCAGCGCGAAGCGCGACGCCGCCTGCTTGAACTTGATATACGCTGCCTTCTGCGCGATCGGAAAACTGACCGCGGTGATCAGCTCGCCGGGCTGCAGCGCCGTTTCGTACAGACCGAGGAAGAAGCTGTCGCCGGCGATGCTTCGTTTGTCGGTTTGGATGGTCGCGCCCAAGCCGAGCACCGCTGCCGGATAGCAGGCCGCGGGGTCGGCATTGGCGATCGAGCCGCCGATCGTGCCCATATTGCGCACCATCGGGTCGCCGATGCCTTCGGCCAGTTCGGCCAGCGCCGGCAGCGCCTTGCGCAACTCGGCCGAACGGGCGACCTCGGCGTGCGTGGTCATCGCGCCGATCACGATCTTGTCGCCGTCGACGCGGATGCCCTTCAAATCGGCGACGCCGCCGAGATCGATCAGGCGCTCGCTCGACGACAGGCGCAGTCGCATGGCCTGGATCAGGCTCTGGCCCCCTGCGAGGTAGCGCGCATCGGCGTTGGACGCCGCGCTGGCGGCGGTACGGTCGGTGGGGCGCTGGTATTCGAAAGCGTACATGGATGCTTCTCCTTGAAGGTCGAATGCGCGGTCAGGCAATGTTGTTGGCGGCGCGCCAGACGCGCTCGGCGCTGGCCGGCATGGCGATATCGCGCACCCCGAGCGCATCGGTCAGCGCATTGATGAAAGCTGGCGGTGAGCCGATTGCGCCGGCCTCGCCGCAGCCCTTCACGCCGAGCGGGTTGTGGGTGCACGGCGTGACCGTGTGACCGACCGTGAAATTGGGCAGGTCCATCGCCCGCGGCATCGCGTAGTCCATGAACGAGCCGGTCAACAATTGACCCGATTCGGTGTCGTAGACGCAGCCTTCCATCATCGCCTGGCCGAGTCCCTGGGCGATGCCGCCGTGCACCTGGCCGCTGACGATCATCGGGTTGACGATGTTGCCGAAATCGTCGACCGCGGTGAAGCGCTCGACCGTCGTCTTGCCGGTATCCGGATCGACTTCGACCTCGCACACGTACGTGCCCGACGGGTAGGTGAAGTTGGTCGGGTCGTAGAAGGCGTTCTCGTTCAGGCCTGGCTCTAGCTTGTCGAGCGGGTAGTTGTGCGGCACGTAGGCGGTGAGCGAGACGCTGCCGAAGGGCACCGACTTGTCGGTGCCCGCGACCTTGAAGACGCCGTGCTCGAACTCGATGTCGGTATCGGCCGCTTCCAACAGGTGGGCCGCGATCTTCTTGCCCTTGGCGATGATCTTGTTGACTGCCTTCACGATGGCCGTGCCGCCGACCGACAGCGAGCGGCTGCCGTAGGTGCCCATGCCGAACGGCACGCGGCCGGTATCGCCGTGCACGATCTCGACGTTCTCGACCGGGATGCCGAGCTTGGACGCCACCACCTGCGCAAAGGTGGTCTCGTGGCCCTGGCCGTGGCTGTGCGACCCGGTGAAGACGGTGACGGTGCCGGTCGGATGGACCCGCACCTCGCCGGCTTCGAAGAGCCCGGCGCGCGCGCCGAGTGCGCCGGCGATATTGCTCGGCGCCAAGCCGCAGGCTTCGATATAGCAGCTGTAGCCGATGCCGCGCTTCTTGCCCTTGGCAGCGGATGCTGCCTTGCGCGCCGGGTAGCCGGCCACGTCGGCGGTATCGATCGCCTTGTCGAGGTGCGCCGCATAGTCGCCCGTGTCGTAGGTCAGTCCGACCGGCGTCGCGTACGGAAACTGGGTGATGAAGTTCTGGCGCCGGATGGCGGCCGGGTCCATGCCCATATCGCGCGCCGCGGTCTCGACCAGCCGCTCGACGACGTAGGTCGCTTCCGGGCGGCCTGCGCCACGGTAGGCATCCACCGGTGCCGTGTTGGTGAAAACGGCCTTCACTTCGGCATAGATGGCCGGCGTCTTGTACTGCCCGGCGAGCAGCGTCGCATACAGGATGGTCGGCACGCTCGACGCGAAGGTCGAGAGGTAGGCGCCCATGTTGGCGATGGTCTTGACCCGCATTGCGAGGAACATGCCCTTGTCATCCATCGCCAGCTCGGCGGTGGTGAGGTGGTCGCGGCCGTGCGCGTCGGTCAGGAAGGCTTCGCTGCGGTCGCTGGTCCACTTGATCGGCCGGCCGACCCGCTTGCTGGCCCAGACCAGCGCGGTCTCTTCGGCGTACAGGAAGATCTTGGAGCCGAAGCCGCCGCCCACATCGGGTGCGATCACGCGCACCTTGGATTCGGGCAGGCCGAGCACGAAGGCGCACATCAAGAGCCGTTCGACGTGCGGGTTCTGGTTCGCGACGTAGAGCGTGTAGCTCTCGTCGTGCCGCGTGTAGACCGCGTTCGCGCAGCGCGGCTCCATCGCGTTGGGCACCAGGCGGTTGTTGGCGTAGCTGAGCTTGGTGACCTTGTGCGCCTTGGCGAAGGCGGCGTCGACGGCGTCCTTGTTGCCGTGGCCCCAGTCGTAGCAGACGTTGTTGGCCACGTCGTCGTGCACCGACGAGCCGGCGCCGTCGGCCTTGCCGATATCGATGACCGCGGGCAGTTCCTCGTAGTCGACCTCGATCAACTCGGCCGCGTCGCGCGCTTCCAGCAGGGTTTCGGCCACGACCAGCGCGACCTGGTCGCCGACATGGCGGACCTTGCCCTGCGCCAGCACCGGGTGCGCCGGCTCCTTCATGGGCGTGCCGTCCTTGCTGTGGATCAACCAGCCGCACGGCAGGCCGCCGACCTTGGCCTCGGCCAGGTCGGCGCCGGTGAAGATGTCAAGCACGCCCGGCGCGGCGCGCGCGGCGTCGAGCCTGATCGCCTTGATGCGAGCATGCGCGTAGGGCGAGCGCAGGAAGGCGGCATAGGTCTGGCGCGGCAGGTTGACGTCGTCGGTGTACTGACCGGCGCCGGTCAGGAAGCGCTGGTCTTCGCGTCGCAGGACGGATTGGCCGATCGGGTCGACGGGCGGTTGGGACATGTCGGTCATGGGGTGCTCCGGAAGAGGATGGGGCGGCGGCGCGGGCGCACGGCTCAGGCCGGGGTCGCTGCCTTGCCCGACTGGCAGTGCTGGATCGACTTGACGATGTTGTGGTAGCCGGTGCAGCGGCAGATATTCCCGTCCAGCCCCTCGCGAATTTCGGCTTCGGTCGCGTTCGGCTTGTCCTCGAGCAGTTTGACCGCGCACATCACCATGCCGGGGGTGCAGAAGCCGCACTGCAGGCCGTGGCACTCGCGAAATGCCGCCTGCATCGGGTGCAGTGTGCCGTTCTGGCTCAGGCCCTCGATCGTGGTCACCTGCGCGCCGGCGACCTGCAGCGCCAGCATGGAACATGACTTCACGGCGCGCCCGTTCACGTGCACGGTGCATGCGCCGCATTGGGCCGTGTCGCAGCCCACGTGGGTGCCCGTCAGGCCGACCTCCTCGCGGATAAATTGCACGAGCAGGGTCCGCGGGTCGATATCCGCCTTGCAGGTCTTGCCATTGATGGTCAGCGAGATGGGAACGCTCACGGAAATCTCCTTGGGATGCGGCGCCGCCTGATGCAGGGCTCGAAGGGTGTGCAGGCTGACGCTTCGGTCCTCGTCAGACAAGGGGGTAGAAACCCGGTTTTTCATTCGGAGCGTCCGGCCCGCGCAGCGCCGCGCCGTTACGATCGAAAATCGAGTGTCAACCGAATTGCCCGCATGCCCCCAACCACCGCGCACCGCAGCGTCGCGTCCGTCGCTCGACGCCCGCTTTCGATCGCCCTCGCCCTGCTGCTCGGCGCCTGCGCCGTGCCCCCACGACCCGCCCCACGATCATCGATGAACCCCGCCGCCGCCCTGTCCGCCCAGTTCGCTCCTACCGGCACGCTGCGCGCCGGAATCAATATCGGCAACCCCATCCTCGCCCGCATCGACCCGGCCACCGGCCGGCCCGCCGGCGTTTCGGTCGACCTCGCCAATGGCCTCGCGCGGCGCTTGAACGTGCCGGTCGAACTGGTGGTGTTCGACGCCGCCGGCAAATCGGTCGAGGCACTCACCGCGCAGCGGGTCGATGTCGGCTTTTTCGCCGTCGACCCGGTGCGCGGCGCTGGCATCGCCTTCACCGCACCCTATGTGCTGATCGAAGGCGCCTATCTGGTGCGCAACGATTCACCGCTGCGCGCGAACGAGGAGATCGATCGTTCCGGCACCAGCGTCATGGTCGGCCTGGGCAGCGCCTACGACCTGTACCTGACGCGCGAATTGAAGCAGGCGAAGATCGTGCGCGCACCCACTTCGCCCAAGGTGGTCGACGCTTTCCTCGCCGACAAGGCCGACGTCGCGGCGGGCGTGCGCCAGCAGCTCGAACTCGACGCCCGGCGGCTGCCGGGCCTGCGCCTGTTGCCGGGCCGTTTCATGGTGATCGAGCAGGCGATGGGCAGCCCGAAGGCGCGCGGACCCGAGGTCGCCGCCGAGCTGGCGCGCTATGTCGAGGCGATGAAAGCGAGCGGCTTCGTCGCCGAGTCGTTGAAGCGGCACGGAATCGAGGGTGCATCGGTGGCGCCTCGGGCGGATCGGTAGCGGCAGCGGAGTGCCATATCTGGTGGTCGCAAGCAGGGCTTTTCCAGATCGATGTCTATCTTCGCCGGTCCACGGACGGGTCGTTCTTGGCTTGCGCTTGAACCCGAGCCTGACGCGCTGGCCCTCATACCCAGGAACAGCTATTCCGACGTGCGCAGGGATCGGCCCCCGGCCGAGCGTGGCGAGCACGGTATGGCCAGAGCAAGCGCTTCTTGCGATGAGGCTCGGACAAAGGCGTCACGCCTGCAGCAGCGCTCTGGCGAACATATAGGTGCCCAGTGCGACCAGACCGACAAAGAACCAGCGTCGAAACGCTTCCGGCCGAAGCCGGCTTCTCACCACCTGACCAAAGAACATGCCTACCAACGCCGGGGCGACAGCGAGCAGCGAATACCCTGCGGCGACCAGTTGATATTTGCCGGACAGTGCCAGGGCGGCAGCCAGAGCAACAGTGGAAACGGTGAATGACAGGCCGAGGACCTGAATAAGTTCCTCTTTGGCGAGACCGAGTGAATTCAGATACGGGACGGCAGGGATGGCGAAGACGCCTGTCGCGCCCGCAATGATGCCGGTGGCCAGGCCCGCAACTGGCGACAGCCACAACTCGGCCCTGCGCGGCACCGTAAACCGGCGACCCGCGAGCCCTGTCGCACCGTAGACCGCAAGGACGACGCCGAGCGCGGCGCTGGCCTGGGTCGACGAAGTTCCGGTCAGGACGCCGATGCTGAGCGAGGTTCCGATCAGGATCGCGAGCATCAGGGTGGCGAGACGGCGCGCGAGGGCTGCGAACTTCGCGCCCGTCACGAGCTGCCAGACATTCGTTACCAGGGAGGGAACGATCAAGAGCGCCGCGGCCGCGGCCGGTTCCATGACGAGGCTGAGCAGACCCATCGCCACCGTCGGCAGTCCCATCCCGACGACACCCTTGACAAAGCCGGCCGCCACGAATGTGAGGCCTATGAGCATCACGATGCTGGAGGTGTCGGTCATTCTCAGTGGCGGCTCGAGGGTGATCCACCACAAATTTACCGACGTGGCCTCGGATGCGGGCTCGATTCTGCCCGCGCGGGCGGCCGAGATCGCTTCAGAAGTGGCGCTCGCGCCGGCGCTGCCGCCCGTTGCGCAGCCATGCTCGCAGCGCAGCAGTGTCGATGAACAGCCGTACTTCGCTTTCCATGGCCGCCAGCGCTTCGCGCAGCTGTCGGGCGTCCTGCTTCGCATACGCGACCAGCTTGGCCGGGTTCAGCCCGCGGCCGACAGGAAGGCCGATATCGTTCCGAAACGCGGCTTCGAGGCGGTCGATTTCGACCTTCATTCCAGCAGCCTGTTCGGCGAGCAGTCGGTTGTAGTGGGCGAGGCGCTGCGCATTCGCACTCGCACTCGCACTCGCACTCGCATCCCCCGCCACGCCGGCGCTTCCGATCTGGCGTTGCAGCTCGAGCAGCGCCAGCAAATCCTTCTCGCCGTGCGCGCGGTTCGCTTGCTGCATGAGGGCGGACTTGGCGCTGCGCCGGGCGGGATCGATCTCACGGTCGGGGTGCAGTGCGCTCGCGAGCCGGCGAAAGACTTCGCGCAGCGATCGGCCGGCGGGCTCGGCGTCGGTATCGGCGGCGACGGCGGCATCCGCCAGCCGGCGCGCTCGACGGGTTTGCAAGCGCGCTTTGGCATCGGCTTCGCGCTGCTCGCGTCGGCGCTCGAGGTCGGCTTCGTCGCAGTCGAAACCGTCGGCGTCGGCGCTGTCGGCCTCGATGGACGCGGGTGCCTGCTCGTCTGTGTCGCGCGCGAGTGCGGACGCAGCCGCCGCATGACGGCCGAGCAGATCGACGAGACCGGCTTCGATCTCGTCGCCGGCATCGCGGCGCAACTGCGCGATCCGCTCGCGCAGCAGTTCGCGCAGGGCGGCCTCTTCGGCGCGGTTCCATTCCGGCGTGTCGAGCTGGCGTTCGAGCGCTTGCGCCGCGGTGGAACGAAGGGCATGCAGCCGGCGCCACAGCGGTGCGACCGAGCGCGCATACGCCTGGTCGAAGGCGGCGAGCTGCGACTGCCAATGCGCGAGGGCGGCGCGCGCCCGTTCGACCTCGGTTGTCAACGTCGCGAAGCGAAGTGCTTCGGGCGAAGCCGGCGCGGCGCGCGCATCGACCGCGACGGCGCTTCCCGCGGCCACGCCCGTCGGCGCGGAGGGCGCTGCGTCCACCTTCGTCTGCCCGTGCTTGTTGCGGCCTGCCGCCATCGCCTTAGCCTTCGCCCTTCGAGAAGTCATGCGTCGCTCGCATTCTCGGAGCAGACGCGGCAGTCGTGCCGCCAGGCGGTTCTTGCGAGAATCGTGCAATGGAGGATCGCCCTATGTCCCGCGTTCGCGTCAATGCCTTTTCAGTCTCGCTCGACGGCTATGGCGCCGGGCCGCAGCAAAGCCTCGAGAACCCGATGGGCGTCGGCGGCATGGGCCTGCACGGCTGGGTTCTCCACACCCGCACCTTCAAGCGCATGCATGGCGCGCAGGGCGCCGACGGGAGTACCGGCATCGACGAGGACTTCGCGGCGGCGAGCTTTGCGAATGTCGGCGCGTGGATCCTCGGCCGCAATATGTTCGGCCCGTTGCGCGGTCCGTGGCCGGACGATGCGTGGCGGGGCTGGTGGGGTGCGAACCCGCCGTATCACGTGCCGGTCTTCGTGCTGACGAACCACCCGCGTGCGGCCCTCGAGATGGAAGGCGGAACGACGTTTCACTTCGTCACCGACGGCATCCCCGCCGCGCTCGATCGGGCGCGTCAAGCGGCGGCCGGCCGAGACGTCCGCATCGGCGGCGGCGTGGCGACGGTGCGGCAGTATCTGAATGCGGGCCTCGTCGACGAAATGCATCTTGCGATCTCGCCGGTGCTGCTCGGCCGCGGCGAGGCGCTGCTCGCGGGCATCGATCTGCCGGCGCTCGGTTTCGCCTGCACGCGTCATGTTGCGAGCTCGAGCGCCACCCACGTGCTGCTGACGAAGCCGTCGCCGCCCCGGTAGACCCCGCGGCCGGCGCGCCCGCCGGTGCATGAAAATCGCCGCATGAACGACACCCCCGAAGCGCCCCAGCGCCCCGATCTGCCCGACCGCCTGGCGGTCGATCCGCGCAGCCCGCACCACGTGCCCGCCGTATTCGAACATGCCATCGGCGTGCGCTTCAACGACAAGGAGCGCTTCGATGTCGAGGAGTACTGCGTGAGCGAAGGCTGGGTCAAGGTCGCCGCCGGCAAGGCAGTCGACCGCAAGGGCCGACCGCTGCTGATCCAGCTCAAGGGCCGGGTCGAGGCGTTCTACCGGTGAAGTGCGGCGGCTTGTCGATCGGCGCGGCCGGCATTCGGTCGCTCTGCTGGGTGCCGCTGGTCGGTGGGTTGCTCGCAGGCTGCGCCGTGATGCCGGGCGCGCCCGTCGGCGATGCCCGCACCGAGGTGATGGCGACCGAGCGTGCGTTCGCGCGAACCATGGCCGAGCGCGACCACGCCGGCTTTGCTCGTTTCATCGCCGACGAGGCGATCTTTTTCACCGGCCCGACGCCGCTGCGCGGCAAGCGCGCGGTGGTCGACGGCTGGGCGCGCTTGTATGCCGACCCGAAGGCGCCGTTCTCGTGGGAGCCCGATACGGTCGAGGTTCTCGCTGGTGGCAGCCTCGCGCTCAGTTCGGGCCCGGTGCACAACCCCGACGGCAAGCTGATCGCCCGTTTCACGTCGATCTGGCGCCGCACGTCGTCGAGCACCTGGGAGATCGTGTTCGACAAGGGCAATGCCGAGTGCGATTGCAAGCCGCAATGAGCCGGGGTTGACGCTCAACCGCGCGGCAGCAGGATCTTCCGGTCGACATTGCGGATATCGGTGTGGCCGCAAAAGGCCATCGTGATATCGAGTTCCTTGTGGATGATCTCGAGCGCCTTGGCGACGCCGGCTTCGCCCATCGCGCCCAGGCCCCACAGCATCGCGCGGCCGATCAACGTGCCGCGGGCACCGAGTGCCCAGGCCTTGAGCACGTCCTGGCCGGAGCGGATGCCGCCGTCCATCCACACCTCGATGCGCGGGCCGACCGCATCGGCGATCTCCGGCAGCGCGCGGATCGAGCTTGGCGCGCCGTCGAGTTGGCGCCCGCCGTGGTTCGAGACGACGAGGGCGTCGGCGCCCGAGTCGGCGGCGAATCGCCCATCCTCGACATCCATGATGCCCTTGAGGATGAGCTTGCCGCCCCAGCGCTTCTTGATCCACGCGACATCGTTCCAGTCCAGACGCGGGTCGAACTGCTCCTTGGTCCAGGTGCCGAGCGAGCTCATGTCGCTCACACCCTTGGCGTGGCCGATCAGGTTGCCGAAACCGTGCCGCTTGGTGCGCGCCATGCCGAGGCACCAGCGCGGCTTGCCCATCAGGTTGAGGATGTTGGCTAGTGTGGGCTTGGGCGGCGCGGTGAGGCCGTTCTTCAGGTCCTTGTGACGCTGGCCGAGCACCTGCAGGTCCAGCGTGAGCATCAGCGCCGAGACGCCGGCCGCTTTCGCGCGGTCCATCAGGCTGTCCATGAAGTCGCGGTCGCGCATCCAGTAGAGCTGGAACCAGAACGGCGCGCGCGTCGCCTGCGCGATGTCCTCGATCGAGCAGATGCTCATGGTCGACAGCGTGAACGGAATGCCGAAGCGCTGCGCCGCGCGCGCCGCGAGAATCTCGCCGTCGGCGTGCTGCATGCCGGTTAGACCGGTCGGCGCGATCCCGACCGGCATCGCGACAGGCACGCCGGCCATGGTGGTCGCGGTGCTGCGGTTGTCCATATTCACCGCGACACGCTGGCGCAGCAGGATGTCCTGGAAATCGGCCTGGTTCGCGCGGTAGGTGCCCTCGGTCCACGAACCCGAATCGGCATAGTCGTAGAACATGCGCGGCACGCGGCGCTGGGCGAGCCGGCGCAGGTCTTCTATTTCGGTGATGACGGGCATGGCGGTAGCTCCGGGTTCAGGGCGTGCTAGTGCTGGGTCGCGGTTCTTGACGTTGCGGTCGCGCCAGCGCCGCCACCACGTCCGACTGCGTGATGATGCCCGCCAGCCGGCCGTCGGTATCAAGGACGGGGATATGGTGGTGCCCGCTGCTGCCGAACAGCGGCACCAGCTCGGCGAGGTGGCGGTCGACGTGCGTGACGCGCACGCTGCGGGTCATGATCTCGCCGACGCGTTCGGGCTTGAGCGCACTGTTGCGCTGGGTCCATTCGCGCAGCTTGCGCAGGCGCGCTTCGAAGCCGTCGCCGCCCTCGACCTCGGCCGTGCGCATGAAATCGGCCGGCGTCACGATGCCGATGATGCGACGCGAATGGTCGATCACCGGCAGCGCCTTGATGCGGTGCTGGCGGAACAGCTCCCAGGCCTCGAACAGCAGCGTCTCGCGCCGCACCGCAACCGGGTCGCGCGACATGATATCGGCGCAGCGCAGGTCGGCAAGCTTGCGCTGGTAGGTCTGCAGGCGGGTGTCCTCGAGCAGCGCCTTCAGATCGTCGTGACCGATATCGAGCACCTGGTTGTAGCGCGCGACGACGGCGTCGATATCGGCATCCAGCGGGTCTTGCGCGGCGGCTTTCGGTGCGAGTCCCGCAGCGCGCTGGCGGTGCGGATAGTCGCGCCTGGTCGCATGGTTGTAGCCGATGCCGGCGGCTACCAGCAGCAGCGAATTGACGCCGATGGGAAAGAGCGCGAAAGCCGGGTCGGTCACGCCCGCCAGCACGGTCAGCAGCGCCGACGCACCGCCGGGCGGATGCAGGCAGCGCAGCGCGAACATCAGCGCGGTTGCTACGCCCACGCCGACTGCGGCGGCCAGCGCCGTCGGCGCGATCCAACGCGCGCAGGCGATGCCCACCAGCGCCGACAGCACGTTGCCGCCCAGCACCGCCCACGGCTGCGCGAGCGGGCTGGCCGGCACGCCGAATACCAGCACCGCGCTGGCGCCGAGCGGCGCGACGAGCCACGGCCAGGCCGGGCCTGCGCCACTGCCGGGCGCGAGCCACTGGCACAGCCAGGCCGTGACGAGGATGCCGATGCCGGCACCGAATGCGACGCGCACCCGCTCGCGCGCATCGACCGCCTGCGCCGCCGGAACGAAGGCGCCGAGCCAATGGCGCAGGCCGCTGATTTGGGCAGGCGGCTCGGCGGCGGCGGTGCGCTGGGTGTCGGGCATCAGGCGGGGGTCGGCGCCGCCAGGTCGAACAGCCCCTTGGCCTCGCGCGGCGGCGCGCGCAGGTACTGGCGTGGAATCGCGATGCGCACGCCGAGTCGCTGCGCGGCGTGCCACGGCCAGCGCGGGTCGAACAGCATCGCGCGGGCGAGCGCCACCGCATCGGCGGCGCCGCTCTCGACGATGGCATTCGCTTGCTCGGGCTCGGTGATGAGTCCGACCGCGATCGTCGGCAATCCGACCTCGGCCTTGAGGCAGCGCGCGAAGTCGACCTGGTACCCCGGCCCGAGCACGATCTTCTGCGCCGGCGAGATGCCGCCGCTCGAGACATGGATCGCCGCGCAGCCGCGCGCCATCAAGGCTTGCGCGAAGGCGAGCGTGGCTTCGAGATCCCAGCCGCCGTCGACCCAGTCGGTCGCCGAGACGCGCACCCACACCGGATGCTCGGCCGGGAAGGACTCGCGCACCGCGTCGAACACTTCGAGCGCAAAGCGCATCCGGTTCTCGAGGCTGCCGCCGTACTCGTCGCTGCGCCGGTTGGCGATCGGCGACAGGAACTGGTGCAGCAGATAGCCGTGTGCGGCGTGGATCTCCAGGCCTTGCAAACCGAGCCTAGCGGCGCGTCGTGCAGTGGCCGCGAAATCGGCGCGGATCTTGGCGAGCCCGGCGCGGTCGATTGCGAGCGGCGCATTCTCGCCCGCGGCATGCGGCAGCGGCGAGGGCGCCAACGTCTGCCAGCCGCCCGGCTCGTGCGGCGCCACCTGGGCCCCGCCGTCCCAGGGTGCACGGCACGAGGCCTTGCGCCCGGCGTGGCCGATCTGCATCGCGAGCGGCATTGCTGAATGGCGGCGCAGCGCCGCCAGCACGCTGGCCAGCGCGGCCTCGTTGGCGTCGCTGTACAGGCCGAGGTCGCCGGCCGAAATGCGGCCCTCGGCCGAGACCGCGGTCGCTTCGAGGATCAGCAGCCCGGCGCCCGAGAGCGCGAGATGGCCGAGGTGGATCAGGTGCCAGTCAGTGGCGCTGCCTTCGCGGGCCGAGTACTGGCACATCGGTGCCACGACGATGCGATTGGGCAGGTCGAGAGGACCGATGCGCCAGGGGTCGAAGAGGTGAGGCATGGAGTCGCTTCGCGGGTTCAGGCCGAGGCGGCGAGCATCGCGCGGTAGTCGTCGCGCGAGGCCAGGCGGGGATTGGCGGCGTGGCAATGGTCGGCCATCGCGCCGTCGATGATGCGTTCGTGCAGTTGCGCACCGACGTTGAGTGCGGCCAGCCCGGGCGCGATGCCCAGGCGCGCGTTGAGGTCGCGGATCGCATCGGCCAGCGTGTGCCCGTCGGCATCGCATCGGCCGATGCCGATCGCGTCGGCCATGCGCTGCAGGCGGTTCTCGCGCCGCACCGATTCGGCCTGCGCGTTGAAGCGAACGACCGCCGGCAGGAAGACGGCATTAAGCGTGCCGTGGTGCAGGCGCGGATCGACCCTGCCGAGGCTGTGCGACAGGCTGTGCACGCAGCCGAGGCCCTTCTGGAAAGCGAGCGCACCCTGCATGCTGGCGCTCATCATGTTCCAGCGCGCATCGGCGTCCTGGCCGTCGCGGGTCGCGCGTTCGATGTGGCGCCAGCCGCGCGCCAGGCCGTCGAGCGCGATGCCGTCGGCGGGCGGATTGACGGCAGCCGACATGAAGGTCTCCATGCAGTGGGCGATCGCATCCATGCCGGTCGCGGCGGTCAGCCACGCGGGCAGGCCGAGCGTCAGGTCGGGGTCGAGCAGGGCGGCGCGCGGCACCAGGTGCCAGCTGTGAAAGCCGAGCTTGCGGCCGTCGTCGACGATGACGATCGCGCCGCGCGCGACTTCGCTGCCGGTGCCCGCCGTGGTCGGCAGCGCGATCAACGGCAGCACGCGGTCGGTGATGCGCGCGCTGCCGCCTTCGATGGTCGCGTAGCTCGCGAGCGGGCCGTCGTGGGTGGCGGCGATCGCCACGCACTTGGCCAGATCGATGCTCGACCCGCCGCCCACCGCGACCAGGCCGTCGCAGCCTTCGGCGCGCAAGCGTTCCACCGCCGCGCGCACCGCGGCTTCGGTCGGGTTCGACGGCGTGCCGTCGAAGACCGCGTGCGGGAGGCCCTCGAATCCGACCAGCGCCTGGTCGAGCACCCCGGCGGCGCGCACGCCGGCGTCGGTCACGACCAGCGGCCGGGTGATCCCGACGCGCTCGCATTGCGCGCGCAGCAGGCGCAGCACGCCGCGGTCCAGGTGAATCTGGGTGATGTAGTTGATGAAGGCCATGGGATGGATGCTCGGGTTGGCAGGCGCACGTGCGCCGGGCATCGGCGCGGTGGTCCCACCGGCGGGAATCGAACCCACATCTAGCGCTTAGGAGGCGCTCGTTCTATCCATTGAACTACGGCGGGCGATGCACTGCGCGGCGAAGTTTAGCCGCGGCCCCGCTGATCGCCCGATGGTTGCGCGTCGGCCCAATAGAGCCGACTTCGAAGCCTTTTTCGCGGCATCGCGCCGGCCCGCAGCGCCGATGCTGTCGGGCATGAGTCAACCCGGTCCGGCGGACATCAAACAACTCTTCATTCAGCACCTTGCCGAACGCCTGGAGCAGATGGAATGCGCTGCGGTGCCCATGCATCCGATTGCATACCGGCTGTATGCGCGGCGCCTGCGCGAGGCGCTCACCCACCATCCGGGCGGGCGTGCCGGCAGCGCGCTGGCGCAGCGCTATACGGCAGTATCGGAAGCGCTTGCATCGCGCCATTTCGACAGTCACGGATTTCTTCCGGGCGGCGACGCCGTGCATGCTCGGGCGATCGCCGAGCTGGCGCTGATCCGGATGCGGCTGCCGCGTCGCTGAGCGCGGCTTCAGCCGTTGCGCCTCGTACCCTGCGCGAGCGCGTTGCAGTACGACAGCAGCGCGTCGATATCCTTCGACTTGTCGAAAACCTGGTCGGCGCCGAGTTTGCGGCAGCGATGCTGCATGTCGGGGGTGGCATAGTTGCTGAGCACGACCATCTTCAGATCGCGCGTGCGCGACGCCTGCGAGCAGGCCTGCAGAACGCCAAGGCCGGAGCCCGCCTTGAGAAAAATATCAACGATCACGAGATCGCACATATCGGCCTGCGCCGTGATCCAGTTGACCGCGCCGGTCTCGTTGTCGGCCGTTCCAACCACCTCGACAGGCGCCATCTCCTCGAGCGTATCGATCAGGTTCTCGCGGATCATCGCGCTGTCTTCCACGATATACGTTCGCAGCGGCCCGTGGGCCGTACGGAAGGTGGGGGGAGCGGGTACAGCCATGGGTCATGCGTAAAGAGCAGGTGCCGCCCAGTTTGGCTGCGGCGGTCACGCGGCGCTATCGCCCTTCATCGCCGAACCCGGTGGGAAAGCTCCTACCGCGCGGACCGCCTCAGCGCTGACTGCGGCCCTTGCGCCGATCGACTTCGGCGAGTTGCCCGCGCAGCAGCGCCTGCAGCACGCGCGCGTTCTCTTCGGTCATGCGCAGCACGCTCGATTCGGCGCCGGGCGGCGTCGCGAGCACGCCTGCATCGACCTGCAGTTCGAGCAGGCCGTGCGCATGCGCGATCGACTTGAAGCGCGCGATCTCGATGGCGTGGTTCTTCATGGATCGTCCTCGTGCAAGGGCGCTCACTGCCAGCGCCAGGTCCAGATCAGGTCGAGCGAGTTGTCGCTGCCCGACTGGGCGCGCAGCGTGAAGCGCTGGGCGATCTTGTAGATCAGCTGGAAGCTGCCGGCGGCGGCGTTCAGGCCCTGCGCATAGGCGACGTACAGGCGATCGGAGATCTGCTTGCCCACGGTGACCACGGTGGACTTGACGTCGCCGCCCGAACTCACCGCCAGCTCGTCCAGCCCGAGCGCCTTGGTGATCTGATCGGTCACGCCGGGACCTTCGCCCGATACGAGCGCCAGCGCGGCACGTTGCAGCAGCGCGGTCTCGGTCCCGCCGAGCGCATCGCTCGCCCGGCCCATCACGAGCCAGCTGAGCTTGTCGACCTCGGACATCTCGGGCTGCGAGAAGAGTCGCACCCGCAAGGTCGCCGGCTGGCCGGTGACCTTGACGCCGACCCGGACGTCGCCGGTCTTCGGCCGCGTCGCCTCGATGTCCAGGCGCGGGCTGTCGACGCGGCCGTTGAAGGCGACGACACCGCGGTCGATGGCCAGCCGCTGCCCATAGGCCTGGTAGGTTCCGTCGACGACGTTTACGGTGCCGTTGACCGCGAGCTGGCCCTGCGGCGCGGTGATGCGCAGGTCGCCTTCGAGTCGCGTATCCAGGCCTCGGCCACGCAGGCGCAGTTTCTTGCCGAGCGCGACCCGCAGGTTCAGGCGGACGTCACGCTTGGGTGCCGCCGCGGCCTCGATCGGCGCGGGTGCGGCCTTCGCCGTGGCCGCCGCCGACGCCGCCGCCTGGGGCGACTGCGCGCCCGGCGCACGGATCACGGTCACATCGTCGGAGAGTTTCGGCGCATCGCCACGGCTGAAATCGACCAGCCCTTCGTCCACCCCGAACTTGCCGTCGAAGGCGACGGCCTGCGCGTCCAGCCGCAGGTTGCCGTCGCCGCTGACGACGATGCGCCGGTCGACGCGGCCGAGCAGCAGGAAGTTCTGCGCCGATACCGTCAGGTTGGCGGTGGGCGTGCTGCCGAATTCCGCGCCGCCCGCGAGCTTGAGGGTGCCGTCGCCGCCCTTGGCGCTGAAGCGCTCGATCCTGGCGCTGTCGCCCTGCAGCCGGATCGCCACGTCGCCGTCGGTGATCTTCACGCCCTCGAGAAAATTGCGCGCGCCGATCTTCGTACCCACCACCGTGCCGGTGTACTGCGGTGCGCCGAAGCGTCCTGCGATCGCCGCATTCGCGAGCACCGCGCCCTCCAGCCGCCAGCCCGGCGGAACCCACGCACCCAGGCTGCCGAGGTCGGCGACGCGGACCTCCAGCGTGCCGTCGATCGGCGCGCTCGCCGCAGGCCACAGGGCGGCCGGGTCGGCGCGGACCACGACCGTGCTCGTGGCGGCGCCCAGCGACCTGCCGGCGAGTCCGAGATCGAAGCGCCACGTGCCCTTGTCGGCCGTCAACCCGACGCGCAGATCGGTCAGGCCGAGGGCACGGGTACCGAGTTCGTCGGTGACGGTCAGGTCGCCCGTCGCCCGTTCGACCAGCACGCGGGCTTCCAGGCCGGGTGTGCTGCGCAGCTTCAGCGTGCCGCCGATCGCGAGGTCGCCGCCCCAGCCGAAGTCCGGCTGAAGCTGCGCCAGAAACGGTGCGATGCGCAGCGTCTCGAGTTGCGCATCGGCCTCGATGCGCGCCGGAGCGCCGCCCTCGGTCGCGCCCTGCCAGACCAAGCGGTCCCAGCGCAGCGCGGCGGAAAGCATCTCGGCCCGCCCCGGTCCGACCGTGACGCGCGCCGGCCCGCCCGCCCATGCGGCTTCGATGGCGACCCGCGCGGTGTGCAGCAGCGGCAGCGCGGCCTCGGTCGAACTGCGCACGTCGAGCTCGTCGATCGAGCCGCGCCACCCGCCCAGCACGGCCCGACCGGGATCGACCAACCCGCCTTGCGCCTTCAGTACCGCCACGGTGCGCGAGGCCGGTGGTGCCGAGGTGGTTGCTGCCGTGGCGGCGGGTGCGCTGCGCGCCAGGGCTTCGATCGGCGCTGGCGGACGCAGCTTCGATTCGGCGCGCAGCGCGAGGGTGTGCGCGCGCGCCGTTCCCGTGAGCCGCAAGGTCGCCGATTCGAGCGTCGCCGCCGCAGCAGCGCCGGCATCGGGCGCGCTGCCGCTCGCCGCGCCGAAGCTCAGCTGCGAGATGCTCACGTCGGCTTCCACCGGCGCAGTCGCCGAGGTCGCCATCGACCAGCGCGCGTCGGCCTTGCGCAGGCTCAGCGTGCCCGCGCGAAGTCTTTCGGCGGCGAGCGTTCCCTGCGTCGACAGGGCCGGCCAGCGCCCCGTGATGTGCGCCTTGGCGTGAACGCTGCCGGCCAGGCCGGCAGGTGCGCCGGCGGGCTGGAACAGCGCGAAGACCGGTTCCAGCTTGGCCAGCGCGCCGGCGTCGACGACGACGTCGAAGGAATCGTCCGCGCCGCTGCCCGACGTCGCCAGGCGGCCATCGGCCTTCACGGTGTTGCCGGCGCTGTCGACATTCAGCGCCACCTTCGCCTGACCGGCCTCGGCGCTTTGCAGCGTCGCTTCGCCGCGCAGCGGCACGCCGGCGAGCACGCTGTCCTGGAGCGCGAGCGACGCGGTGCCGCGCATCGCTGCGAGCCACTGCGTGGTGCTTTGTCCACCGACTGGCAGCGGCACGCCCAGATCGACGGCCAGCTTGGCGTTGACGTCGTTGCGCGCCTTGCGCCAGGGCGATGCATCGCCCGGAATCCAGGCGGCAGGATCGAACCCCGCGATCGCCCCGGATGCCTTGACCTGCCATGGCGCGGCGGCGTCGGCGCGGGTCGCGACACCCGTCAGGGTTGCGCTCGCTGCGCCCGCCTTCGCCTGCAGCGCACGGACCTCGACGCGCTGCGGATTGCCCGACATGTCCATCTGTACGCTCACCGGTCGCTTCTTCCCGGCCTCGATGAGCTCGCCCTTCAGGTCCAGTTTCGCATGGACGCTGCCGTTGTCGGCGCTACCGCCGCGCATCGAGATCGGCCCTTCGAGCACCACCACGGGCGAGCGCGTGTCGAGCCGCGCCGACCGCAGCGCCGCCACCACGACCTCGATGTTCCAGGCATCCGGGGTTAAGCGACCGCTGCCGGTCAGGCGCCCCGCCGCCTGGTCGGTGTCTCCAAGCTCCGCGTCGAGCGTGCGGATGTCGATGATGCTCGGCTGGTCGGGGCGCGCCGCGATCTCGAACTTGGCGCTGCGCACCGGCAGCAAGCCCTCGTCGTAGCGTCCCGCCGATGCGTTCGTCAACTCGACGCTGAGCAACGCCGGACGGTCTGCCGCCGTGGTGGCGGCGTGCGCTTCGAAGGTCAGCGCGGTGCGGGGCGCAGCGCTCGCGAACGCCGCCAGGTCGAGCGCCTTCGCGCTGGCCTGCAGGTCGCCGAGCGGCCAGGGCGCGAACGGGCGCAAGGTGGCGCGCGCATCCAACGCCTGTTCGAGGTGCCCTGCGCCGGGCGCGGCGCGAACCGTGGCCTGCAACACGGGAGCGGCCAGCGGTCCGTCCAGCGCCGCATGCGCATTCCAGGCCGGCAATGCATCGCTGGAGGGCTGGCTGATGTCGACCGCGGCCGACAGCGCCATCGGCGCGGCGCTTTCGATGTGCGACTTCGCATCGACCGTCAGGCGGTCCCACGCGAACTTCAGGTTCTCGATGCGGTGCTGCGTGCCTTGCTGCGCGCCCAGGTGCAGGCGCGCCTGGAGATCGCGCACCGGCTGGTCGCCCAGCGGCGTGGCATGCAGCTCGCCCACGCTCATCGATCGCAGCTCGATCTCGATCGGCAGCTCGAGGTCGGCAGGCGCCCGGCGGGGCGTGGGGTCGTTCTTCCGGTCCGCGGCCAGGTGCACGTCGATGCGACGGGCATACAGCGCGTCGAACACCACGCGTGCCCACCGGCCGGACGAGCCGCGCGAGATATCAAGGCCGCGCCAGCCGAAACCTTCGAGCGTGATTCGGTCACCTTGTTGGCCGGGCAACTGCACCACGATCCGTTGCGCGCTGAAGTCGCCGCCGAGCAGCGCGCCTTGCTCGCCGGTAACCTGCACGCCCGGAAGCACCGATACCAGCCAGGCACTGCCGCGCTCGGTGCGAAGGCTCCACCATGCGGTGGCGGCGAACCCGCTCACCAGAATCAGTGCGACGATCAGCAACACCACCGCGACCCGCCGGGCAGCGCTGCGGCTGACAGGCGGGCGTGCAGGCGCTTCGCTCTCGGTCGCGACCCGCGGCTGCACCATCAGAATGTGATCCCCACGCTCAGGTGCATGCGAAAGCGCTTGTCGTGCTGGCCGTAGGCCAGGTCCAGGCTCAACGGGCCGAGCGGACTGCGCCAGCGCGCGCCCACCCCGTAGCCGAATTTCGGCGACAGGTCGGCCCATCGGTTCGCGGCATCGCCCGCGTCGATGAAGACGGCGCCAAGGTACTGCGGATATTTGTCCAGAAACGGTCGCGCCATCTCCACGCTCGCCGTGAACAGCGTGCGCCCGCCGACGGCTTCACCCCGCTCGGCGGGTGCGAGCGTGCGGTAGCCGTAGCCGCGCACCGAGTTCTCGCCGCCGGCACGAAACAGCAGCGTGTCCGGGATGCCGATCACGCTCTTGGTGATGACCTGTCCTGCTTCGACCCGCGCCATGCCGAGCCACTTGTCGCCGATCGGGCGGTACCAAGTCAGGCGCGAGTAAAGCCGCGCAAACGGCCCTCGTGCCTCCTCGGGAACTTCGCCGGCGAACGTGCGCATGCCCGTGGCATAGCCGAGCGCACCCTGCAGGGAGGCGGTGATTCCCGTCGTGGGCAGGAGCAGGCTGTCGATGTTGCGGTAGATCAGGTGGTAGTGCCCCGACAACGCATCGGCATCACTGTTGAGCGTGTCGGACACGACGCGGGCGTGGCTGTAGCCGAGGTAATAAAGCCGGTCGAAGCGCGGCGATTCCTTCGAACGGCCGACCCGCCCGGTCCAGCCGGTCAGCGTCTGACCGTTCGACTTCAGCCGGGTCAGGCTGCCCGACACCTGGTTGCGCCACAGGTCTTCGTGCGGGTACGAAATAAGGTCGGTCTCCACGTTCTGGTTGTCAGGACCGAGCTCGAGCTTGTTTTTGGCGATCCAGTCGAACCCGAATATGCGCCGGTGCGTATATTCAAGCGAGCCGCGCGGCCCGGTGTTGGCGCTGTAGCCCAGGCCGAGGGTGGCCTGCTGAAGCGGCGCCTCCTTGACCGAGACGAGCACCGGCGCGGCGTCGGCGGTCTTCACGTCGGGGTCGATCTGCACCGAAGCGCCTTCGTACAGCCCGACCTTCTGGATGCGCTCCTGGTAGTCGAGCAGCGCCTGCTCGGTGTAAGGCTCGCCCGGACCGAACTGGGCGAGTCGCCGCAAGGTCGTCTCGCCATAGCGGCTCGTGCCGTCGATGCGCAACGGCCCGAGGCGATACAGCGGCCCACTGTCGGCGAGCAGGGTGAGATCGGCGCTGTTCAGCGGCGCATCGATGCGCGCATTGGTGCTGGCCCAATCGGCATTTGCATAGCCCTGGGCACGCAGACCCGCAATCGACGTGCTCTTGGCACCGGACCAGGCGCCCTGGCGGAAAAAGTCGCCGCTGCGCAGCGACCAGTCCGAGCGCAGCTGTTCGAGCTTGGCCAACGCGGCGGCGTTGCCGGCGTCCGCACGCTCGCGCAGTTCGCCCTTGGCATCGATCCGGACCGAGGCGATCCTCGTTCGCGGGCCGGGCTCGACCACCATGCGCAGCACCGGAAGCGGACCTGCCGCGGCGCCCTCGACGGCCGGTGCCGAGGCGGCTACGGACGCCGCCGAAGCCGCGGACGACGGGCCGGCCGGGGCGGCAACGCCGTCGCGCTCGACCGTCACCTCGGCATGGAAATAACCCTCGGTCTCCAGCAGTTCGCGCGCCTGCGCGGGTGCGGCACGGCGCAGCCGCTCGAGTTCGCTCGGGTCGAGCGCGTCATCGGCCGGAATCTTCTGGAAGCGCGCCAGATCGAGATACTCGAGCAGCATGCTGCGCAACGCGCTCGGAGCGTCGACTTCGAGTCGGTATACCTCCTTGCGGGGCGCCTCCTCGGCAGCGCGCGAGGTGGCGTCGTCCGACCTGCCGCCCGGCAGCAGCGCACATCCGCCCAGCAAAAAGGTCAGGCCCAGCGACGCAACGACTCTCCAGCCGAAGGCGTGTCCTGCGCACTTCCCCGTCATTTGCTCAGCAGGCGCATCGCTCCCTCCAACCCGGGCAGGGTGAGGGGAAACATGCGTTGGTTCATGAGCTGCTGGACCACCGCGATGCTTTGCCGATAGCCCCACACGCCCTGCGGCTCGGGATTGATCCAGGCGAACTTCGGAAAGGCGTTGGTGAGCCGCGCCAGCCACTCGGCGCCGGCTTCCTCGTTGTTGTATTCGACGCTGCCGCCGGGCTGCAGGA
>JBDSEG010000171.1:0-5230 GCA_039920165.1 Burkholderiaceae bacterium | reverse complement strand
GCGAGTGAGACGGCGATCCCTTGGCGTCTGATCGCCGGTGCGCGCGATCGTCTCGTTCACGCCTATTTCAGCGTGAGCCTGGACGCCGTCTGGTCGATGATCGAGCAAGATCTCCCGACCTTGCGCGCGAACGTGCGGCGCATGCTCGACGCCCGCGGCGACGACCGGGTAGGCGCTGATCTTTGCGTCCCTCGACATAGCCCAACTCGCGCAGCGCGGCTGGGATGCCGCCCGCCTGCCGATCATCGGGCGAGACCGGCGGCGCCGACAACCGCAGGATGCCGACCTGCGCGCCACGCAGGCCCGACGCCGTGGTCGCAGCGCAACCGAGAAGGCCGAGCCACACGGCACGGCGGTCGATCATTCCATGGTTCATTCGATCACCCGGTCGGCGCGCAGCAGCACGGCGGGGGCCAGTGTGATCCCCAGCGCGCGCGCCGTTTTCAGGTTGACCACCATCTCGAACACGCTCGGTTGCTCGACCGGAATGTCGGCGGGCCGCGCGCCGTTCAGGATCTTGTCGACGAGTTCGGCGGCGCGTCGCATCTGCTGCGGCAGCGGGGCGCCGTAGGCCACCAGCGCTCCGGCCTCGGCGAACTCGGCGCGGTGTCCGAAGACCGGGATGCCGGCCGCGTGACTGCGTTCGATCACCTGCCTGCGCAAGTTGAACGTCAACGACGTTCCGGTGAGGATGGCCTCGACCCGGCGCTCGATCAGCGTGCCAAGTGCGCGATTCAGCGCGCCGGGTTCGACGACGTCCGCCACCACGATGGTCATATTCCACGCCGCCAGCGGCGGCCCCAGCGCGGCCAGATCGGTGCGTGAACGCGGGTCGGCCGGATCGCTCAGGTAACCCAGCCGGCGTACCGCGGGAAGAACTGCGCGGATGATCTCCACGAGCTTGGGTGCGAGCGAGTCGATCACGCTCAGCACGCCCGTGACGTTGCCCCCGGGTCGCGCAAGGCTTTCGACCAGCCCGGTACCGACGGGGTCGGTGCCGGTCGCGAAAACGATGGGAATACGGCGTGTCGCACGGCGCGCAGCCACGGCGGCCGGCGACGGGGGCGCGAAGATGATGTCGGGACTGCGCGCCACGAGCTGGCCCGCCAGGGGATCGAGGTTGCCGCGCAGATCGTCCGCATACGCGTGGTCGTAGACGACGTTGCGCCCTTCCACCCATCCGAGCTCGCGCATCTGGTCGAAGAATGGCTTGAGCGTGATCGCTTCGTTGGCGCGCGTGCTGGGCGCGAGGACGCCGATGCGTACCGGCACCGCGTCGGACCGCGCATGCAGCGGCCTTCCCACGCCCGCCAGTGCGGCAGCCACCCCGAACAGCAGCGTGCGCCGGGGCTTCACTCGATGATCTCGTCGATGCGCAGGCGCAGCGCGGCCGGAATCTCCAGGCCAAGCCTGCGCGCCGTCGCGCGGTTGACGACCAAATCGAAACGCGCCGGCCGTTCGACCGGAATGTCGCGCGGGGCGGCGCCGTTGAACAGCCGATCGAGTTGCGCCGCGAGGCGCTGGTACAGCCCGTACAGATTGGTGCTGTACGACATCAGACCGCCGTCGACGACCTGTTCGCGCCACTCGTACATGGCCGGCAGCACGTGCTTCGTGGCGAGGTCGATGATTTGTTTCCGATCGCGCACGAAAAACGAATGCGTCCCCACCAGCAGTGCTCCGCAGCGCTGCGCGACGAGTACGTCGAACGCGCGGGCGTAGTCGCCGTCCTCGACCTCGACAACCACGAGATCGACACCGAGCTGCGTCGCGGCACGCCGGGTCTCCTCGATCTGCGCCTGCACCGACTGGTAGCGCGCCGGAACCAGCAGCCCCACGCGCGGCAAGTGCGGCAGCATGGCAAGCAGCAGTTCGAGCCGCTTGCCCGCCAGCGTTCCGTCCGGCGCGATCAGCACGCCGGTGACGTTGCCGTCGGGGCGCGCCAGGTCGGTAACGAGGCCGAGCGCAACCGGATCGAAATTGCCGAACATCACGATCGGAATCTTCGTCGTGGCGACCTTCGCGGCCACGATCGCGGGTTCCGTGACGGCGACGATGGCGTCCACACGCGCGCGAACAAGTTCACGCGCCAGCGCGGGTAATCGGGCCGCGTCGCCGTCCGTATAACGTCGCTCAAGGATCAGGTTGCGCCCTTCAACGTAGCCCAGCTCCGCAAGCGCCTTCGGTGGCCCCTGGTGCTGTATTTCCGTCAACGCGAGCGGCGGCAGACCGTGGCGCAGGATGCCCACGTGATAGGTGCGGCTGTCGCGCGGCGTGGCGCGACTGCGCAGCGAAGCGAGGCTGCCGAGAGTCCCCAGCGCAATGCTGCGCAGCGCCGCGCGTCTGGCTGACCCGGCGGCACCTGCACGCCTCATTCGATCACCTCGTCGGCGCGTAGCAGCACCGACGGGGGGATGACCAGTCCGATCGCTCGTGCTGTCTTGAGGTTGATGACGAGTTCCAGCTTCGTGGGAAGTTCGACCGGCAGATCGGCCGGCCTGGCGCCCTTGTGGATCTTGTCGACATAGGAGGCCAGCCGGCGGTAAACCTCTTGCACCACGGGGCCGTAGATCAGCACATTGCCCTGCCGGGCGAATTGCGCCCAGCCGTCGATCGAGGGAATCCGGTGCTGCAGCGAAAACGCCGCGATGCGCGCGGCAAATCCCATCGTGAAGCCATCGGCAAAGGCGATCACGGCATCGTCGCGCTGCCGGGCGATGTCGGCCAGTGCCGTCTCCAGTTCAGCCTCGCTCGTCACTGGAAAGTGGCGCACCGTCAGCGATAGCCGCGATGCCGCGGCTTGCGCGGCATCGAACTCCAGCGTCTGGCCGGGATGTTGCGGGTTGGCGATCAATGCAACGCGGCGCGCATTCGGCAGGATTTCCTTGAGCAATTCGAGACGCTTGCCCACCAGCGCCAGCGTGAACAGGCTGACGCCGGTGACGTTGCCACCCGGGCGCGCGAAGCTGGCGACAAACTTCGCCTCGACCGGGTCGGCGCTGACGCTGAATACGATCGGCAGCTTCACGCCGGTGCGCAGCAGTGCCCCCATCACCGGCCCGCCTGAGGCCAGCACGACGTCGGGCGACGTGCGCAGCATTTGCGGTACCAGGCCTTCCAGCTTGTCGCCCGAGCCGTCGCCCCACCAGGCGGTGAGGGTCAGGTTGCGCCCCTCGGTGTAGCCGAGCTCTTTCAAACCCTCCCGAAAGGCCGCCAGATTCTGCGACGGGCGGTCGCGGTGCTCGGTCGACATCCACGCCACACGCAACGGCCGTGCAGGTTGCGCCGAAGCGCCGGTCGCCAGCGCGGCGGTCAGCAACAGAAGTGCCTGCTGGAATCCTCTTCGATTCATTCGATCTCCTTCGTCATTCGCGCCGGCATACCGGCCAGCAGCTTGCACCACAGCGCGGCGTCTGCCAAGGCAACGGCCGCACCGGCCAGGACGCAACTGGGATGCCTCACTCGATCACCTCGTCGGCGCGCAGCAGCAGCGAGGACGGCACCGTCAGTCCGAGCGTGCGGGCGGTCTTCAGGTTGATGGTGAGCTTGAAGGTCGTCGGCCGTTCCACCGGCAGGTCGGCAGGCCGCGCGCCCTCCAGGATGCGGTGGACGTAGAAAGCCGCGCGGCGGCCCAGGGCACCGATGTCGGTGCCAAGCGACATCAGACCGCCCGCCGCGGCAAGCGGGCCGTGGCTCGACACCAGCGGCAGGCGCTGCCGTACCGCTGCCTCGATGAATCGTGCGCGCACCGCTGGCGTACCGGCGAGTACCAGGTCGTCCGGCAGGAAGACGGCATCGGCGCCGCCGGCCGCGATGGCGCGGAAGGCGCGCGGCACGTCGCTCGCCTGGCGTGCCTCGACTGCCAGCAGCTCCAGCCCGAGCAGCAGGGCACCCGCGACCAAATCGGGCAACTGGTGGGCGTAGCTGGTGCCGGGATTGACGACTACCGCCACGCGGCGGCTGCGTGGCGCGATGTCCTTGAGCAGCTGGATGCACTTCTGGTTCAGCTGGGTGTTGTTCAGCGTCGTGCCCGTGACGTTGTGCTGCGGCCGCGCAAGGCTCCCGGCCAACGCGAGCATGGTCTGCTCGTCGGTGGGCCCGGCGACGATCGGGATCGTCGCCGTAGCTCGCGCCATCGGGCTCGCGGCCGAGGCGTGGGTGTAGATAACCTCCGGCTGCAACGCGACCAGCTCGCGTGCCAGCGCCGGCAGCCGGTCGATCGCCTGATCCGCGAAGCGGTAGCCGATGTCCAGCGTGTCGCCGTCGACGCGTCCGAAGTTGCGCAGGCCGGCGACGAAGTTGGCCAGAGACGAAGTCGGACGGCCCAGAATCTCCGACCCTGCTGGCGACAGGACGCCGATCTTTGCCCGCCGCGCAAGCGGCTGCGCCGAGCCAGCCGCCGCGAACCAAGGGGCAACCCATGTCCCGAAGATCATGTCCCGTCGATCGATCATTCGATCACCTCGTCGGCCCGTAGCAGCAAAGACTGCGGCAGCGTGATTCCGAGCGCGCGGGCGGTCTTCAGGTTGACGACGAATTCGAAGCGCGTCGGCTGCAGCACGGGCAATTCACCCGGCCGCGCGCCGTGCAGGATGCGCCCGGCATATACGCCGACCTGGCGATAGCCGTCGGCCAGGTTGGCGCCGTAGCTCATCAGCCCGCCGGCACGCGCGAATTCGATGAACTCGTAGATGGTGGCCAGGCGGTGGCGCGCGGCGAGGGCGACGAGCTTGTCGCGCCGCGTGTTGAAGAACGGATCGGAGCTGACGACCAGACCGTCGATGCGCTGGCGTGCGAGCGCGGCGAATGCCGGCTCGAGGTCGGACTCCTGGGTCGCCGCCTGGGTGACGATCTCGACTCCGTGCCGGCGCGCGCTGTCCTTCAGATCGGCAAGCTGCGCCGCCGAATTGGCAAAGCGCGGGTTGACGAGCAGGCCGATGTGGGCGGCGCCGGGCAGCAGTTCGCGCAACAGCCCGAGCCGCTTCGAATCGAGCGGCCCGGTGTACTGCGTGAGGCCGGTGAGGTTGCCGCCCGGCCGGCTGAGGCTGGCGACCAGGCCGAGGTCGACCGGGTGGCCGCCGATGGCGAAGACGATCGGAATCAGTGCCGTCGCCTGCTTCGCCGCGAGCGCGCTGTTCTCGCCGCCGGTCGCGGCGAGCAGGTCGACCTTGCGCCGCACCAGTTCGACCGCCTGCCCGGGCAGGCGGTCGTAGCGCCCTTCGGCCCAGCG
>JBDSEG010000170.1:0-5266 GCA_039920165.1 Burkholderiaceae bacterium | reverse complement strand
GTGGGTGGCCACCGCCCCCGTGAGCGCTTGGGCAAGCGCCTGCGCGCCGGGGGTGGAATGGCAGAGGGCGTTCGACTCGGTGTCGTTCAAAAGCACGTGCTGAGCGTCGCGTGCCAACGCAGACGACGCGCTGTCGGTCATTGCGACGACGCTGGACTGATGCGCACGCGCCAGCGCCACGGCCTCGACCGCGTATAGGGCGCCTGGCTCACGGCCACCAGCACGCACTGCGGGCCGATACTCTCGACATGGTCGCTCAGCGTGCCGCCGGTTCCGCTGACGAGCCGGCCGTTCGGTTGCAGCACGACATAGGCATTGGAGAGACAGCAGGCCACGCCGCGGCACGCCCGCATGCCGAGGAAATGCACCTGCTGGGGGCCGATCATGGCCTGCGCCGCCGCGTCGATTTCCGCGGCCCGGTTGAGGCGGTAGACGGACGCGACGTTGGCCTGCTGCAGGGCGTTGAGCAGCCCCAGCACGTCGGCGTCGACCGCGCCGCGCCGGAGTCGCCGCAGCACGCACTCGAACTCGGCGCCCGAGGCGGGGCCGGCGAAATGGGGGCGGAACGGTTCGCGCAGGTCTTCGAAGCCCTCGAAGTCGAGGCGACGCGCGAATCGCGTCAGCGTCGCCGGCGTCACACCGGCGGTCCGTGCCGTCGCGCATCGAATGCAGCGCGAGTGCCTCGCCGTGCCGCGACACCCAGCGCGCGGCAGGCCGCAGTTCGGGGCTGAGGCTGTCGAAGCGGCTGGCGATTATCTGGCGAACCGATTGGCGCGAGAGGCTGTTCATGTTTGGCACGAACATAGCACCCCGAATCATTTGGAACGACCGTTGCAAACCCGGACATCGATCGAGCATTGAAGGCACCCGACTCAATTGGGTCGGGTCCGGCCTTGCCGATCCTCCCTTTGCGGTCGCCGGACCGGCGTGGACGAAACTTGCGGGCCTGCGCGCAATCACCGGTGGTCCACGGCATGGCGCTGGGCGATGATGAAGATTCGGCATCCAGACTGCACGAAAGGACACCCTCCGTGAAGCGCCTCCAGACCAGCCATGCCATCGGGGCCCGGACGCCCGCGCTCATCGATGCGCCGATCGGCACCTACTTTCGATCGGTGGCCGATCGCCTGCCCGGCAACGAAGCGCTGGTGTCGCGCCACCAGGACGTGCGCATGAGCTATGCCGAACTCGACCGGCGCAGCAGCATGCTGGCAAGCGCACTGCTGCGCAGCGGCCTCGCCACCGGCGAGCGCGCCGGCATCTGGGCCCACAACAGCGCCGAGTGGCTGCTCATGCAACTGGCCACGGCGAAGATCGGCGTGATCCTCGTCAACATCAATCCCGCCTATCGGATCACCGAACTCGAATACGCACTCAACAAGGTAGGCTGCAAGCTGCTGGTGACGATGACGGCCTACAAGACCAGCGACTACATCGGCATCCTGCGTGATCTCGTGCCCGAGCTGTCGTCGGCTCGCGTCGGCGAACTGAATGCGCCGCGCGTTCCGGCCCTGCGCACGGTCGTCCATCTCGGCGGCGAAGCGCTCCCGGGGATGATGCGATTCGCCGATCTCCTGGCCCGCGGCGACGCCGCCGATGCGCAGGTGGCGGCGGCCGGGGAGCGGCTCGACGCCCACGATCCGATCAATATCCAGTTCACCAGCGGCACCACGGGCTTCCCGAAGGGCGCCACGCTGACCCATCACAACATTCTCAACAACGGCTTCTTTGTCGGCGAGGCAATGAAGCTCGGCGAGCGCGACCGACTGTGCATCCCGGTGCCGCTGTACCACTGCTTCGGCATGGTGCTGGGCAACCTGGCCTGCCTCACGCACGGCTCGACGATCGTGTATCCGAACGACGGGTTCGACGCACTGACCGTGCTCGAAACGGTGCAGGCCGAGCGGTGCACCGCCTTGCACGGCGTGCCGACGATGTTCATCGCCGAGCTCAATCATCCGCGCTTTGCCGAGTTCGATCTGTCGACGCTGCGCACCGGGATCATGGCCGGCTCGCCGTGCCCGATCGAGGTCATGAAGCAGGTCGTCGACAAGATGCACATGGCCGAGGTCACGATCGCCTACGGCATGACCGAGACCAGCCCGGTCAGCTGCCAGAGCTCGACCGATTCGCCGCTCGAGCGCCGGGTCAGCACGGTCGGTCAGGTGCAACCGCATCTGGAGATCAAGATCGTCGATCCCCAAAGCGGCGGCACCGTCGATCCGGGCGAATCCGGCGAGTTCTGCACCCGCGGCTACGCGGTGATGCGCGGATACTGGGGCGACGAGGAGCGCACGCGCGAGGCGATTGACGCCGACGGCTGGATGCACACCGGCGATCTTGCCACCATGGACACCGAGGGCTACGTCAACATCGTCGGGCGGATCAAGGACCTGGTGATTCGCGGCGGCGAGAACGTCTACCCGCGTGAGATCGAGGAGTTCCTCTACCGGCACCCGGCGGTGGCGGATGTCCAGGTGATCGGCGTGCCCGACAACAAATATGGCGAAGAGCTGTGTGCCTGGGTCGTACTGAAGCCCGGTGCGAGCGCCACCGCCGAAGCCCTGCGCGAGTTCTGCCAGGGGCAGATCGCACACTACAAAGTGCCGCGCTATATCCGCTTCGTCGATGCGTTCCCCATGACCGTCACCGGCAAGATCCAGAAGTTCGTGATGCGCGAAGCGATGAAGCGCGAGCTCGGGATCGCCGAAGACCGGACCGCGTGAGGTCATAGCGGCGCCGCTGGCGATTCGTGGCGGCCACGCGTCCGTGACCGGACGCCGCGACCGCTTCCCGGGACATCAAGCGGCGTCGTCAGACCCGCCAGTGCTGCGGCCACTCTTGCGCCAGCCAGCGCGCGAGGCCGGCATTCACGCGCTGCGGCTGCTCCTGCGCCATCCAGTGGCCCGACGGGACGCTGAGCTCGCTCAATTGGTCGCAGGCCGCGCGCATGGGGCTGGCCAGCGGCGAGCGCAGGGTCTCGCAGATGGGGTCGTACTGGGCGTGGAAGAAGAGCACCGGCATGGCAAGCCGACCCTCCGATTCGGCGTGGCTTGCGTAGTCGATATTGCGCTGCGCATTCATGTACCACGCGTTCGGCCCGAAGAAGCCGTTGCGCGCAAGGGCGCTGGCGTACTGGTGCAGCTCTTCCTCGCCGATCACGGCTGGGTCGCGCGGCACGTCGGGCGCCTGCCCGGCCTTGCCGAACCAGCCGCCGCGCCGCCGATGCGCCGAGGTCGGCGCCGGCTTGCCGACCGCCGCCGGGTCGCCGCGCCGGAACATCGCCTTGACGGTATTGAGCGGGTTCGCATCGAGCTCGGCGCAGGCGCTCTCGAAGTGCTCTTCGTAGTGCAGCTGGTAGTCCCACGGGCCGGCGGGAAAGACGTCGGCCGGATACAGCTCGCGGTCGATCAGCGGCATCAGGTGGGCCGGCGCCATGCCCTGCGGCAGGTACGGCACGCACAGCGCCGCGACGCCCAGGCAGCGCTGCGGATGATGTGATGCGAGGCCCCAGACGACTGGCGCGCCGAGGTCGTGCCCGACCCACACGGCGGCCTCGTGGCCGGTCGCGTCGAGCAACTCGATCAGGTCAGTCACGCACTCCTCGAGCGCGTAGTCGGCCAGTTCGCGATGGACCGTCGAGCGGCCATAGCCGCGCATGTCCGGTGCGATGGCGCGAAAACCGAGCGCGCCGAAGCACGCGAGTTGATGCCGCCAACTAATCGACAGCTCGGGCCAACCGTGCACGAAGACGATCGGCGCGCCGTCGGCCGGGCCGCAGGCGAGATAAAAACTCGTGTGGCGCGCACTGCGCACGACGTGTTCAGTGATGGGCGGGTTCATGGATTCAGGGTAGCGCAAGCGCGGCCCGCGCGATCTAGGGCCTGATACCGTTGCCGCGCCCCCGCCGCCGGCATACGCTCGTGCGGTTCCTGACCGCGTCCGCACCTCGACAACCCGGAGCCAGCATGTCCCGTACCGACCTCATCCCACAGCCCAAGGGCGACCCGTTCATCGGCAACCTGCGCACGGTCGACGGCGATGCGCCGGTCCAGGGCTTCATGCGGCTGGCCCGCATCCACGGCCCGATCTACCAGCTCGACTTCTCGGGCAGCCCGCTCATCGTCGTCAGCTCGCAGGCGCTCGTCGACGAGCTGTGCGACGAAAGCCGCTTCGGCAAGCGGATTTCGGGGGCGCTGAAGAATATCCGCGACTTCGCCGGCGACGGCCTGTTCACCGCCCGCTCCGACGAGCCGAACTGGGCTATAGCGCACCGCCTGCTCATGCCGGCTTTCGGCCCGATCGGCATGCGCGACATGTTCGGCCGCATGCTCGATATCGCTGAGCAGATGGTGACGCGCTGGGAGCGCTTCGGACCCGACAACGTGATCGAGGTCAGCGAGGACATGACGCGCATGACGCTCGACACGATCGCCCTGTGCGCATTCGACTACCGCTTCAACAGCTTCTACCAGCGCGAGATGCATCCGTTCGTGGGCGCGATGGTCGATGCGCTCGGCGAAGCCGGTGCGCGCACGCGCCGGCCCGAGATCGCGAGCAAGCTCTTGCTGCGCACCCGCCGGGCCTACGAGGACGACATCGCGCTGATGCATTCGGTCGCCGACGAGCTGATTGCCGAGCGCCGGCGCGACCCCGACGCGGCGCAGAAAAAAGACCTGCTCGGCCTGATGCTGCAAGGCCGCGATACCGTGACCGGCGAGGGCCTGTCGGACGAGAATATCCGCAACCAGCTCGTCACCTTTCTGGTCGCCGGTCACGAGACGACGAGCGGGCTGCTGTCGTTCGCGACCTACTTCCTGATGAAGAACCCGGCCGTGCTCGCCAAGGCGCGTGCCGAGGTCGACGCGGTGCTCGGCGACGCACCGCCGCGCGTCGAGCAGATCGGCCGGCTGCGCTATATCGAGCAGGTTCTGATGGAGACGCTGCGCATCTGGCCGACCGCGCCGGTGTTCACGCTGCGTGCGCACAAGGACACCGAGATCGGCGGCAAATACGCCATCACCCGGCGCGACACGATGCTGGTGCTGATCCCGATGCTGCACCGCGACCCGGCGGTCTGGGGCGACGATGTCGAAGCGTTCCGGCCGGAGCGCTTTGCGCCCGAAGCGATGGAAAAGCTGCCGCCGAATGCGTGGAAGCCGTTCGGCAACGGCCAGCGCGCGTGCATCGGCAGGCCGTTCGCGATGCAGGAAGCGGTGATGTTGATCGCGATGATCCTGCAGCGCTTCGATCTGATCGAGCACGA
>JBDSEG010000169.1:0-9403 GCA_039920165.1 Burkholderiaceae bacterium | reverse complement strand
GTCCTCGCTCGCCGCGAGGCCGGCCGGCGTGCGGTGCGATGCTGCCGGCGCGCCCCATGCGGGATGGCGTTGCGCGCCGCCGTCGTGCACGCCGCCGCCGGACAGCTTCAGGCCGCTCTCGTCGAGCGCGGCGGCCAGCACCGGCAGGCTCGCCTCGATCGCCTGGCGCGTGGCCGCCTGGTCGGCGCTGAAATCGACGCGCGCCAGAGCGCCCTCGATGACGATCTGCACCGCCACCGGTCCCATGCCGGCCGGGTTCAGCGTGATCTGCGCCTGCGAAACGCGCTCTTGCGCCAGCCAGCGCACCTGCGTTGCCAGCGCCGGTGCGAAGGCCGGCGTATCAAGGGGAGCGGCGACGTGGGCCGTGGCGACCGCGTCGGCGCGGTGCAAGGTGGAGATGGTCGGCGCCGACGTGGCTGGCGCGGCGATGACGATGCCCGGTTCGGACTCGCGCATCTTCGGCGTGGCGGCTTCGAGCGCTGCCGAGGCGGCCGGGCGCGCTTGCGCTGCAGCCTGCGCGGGTTCGGGCAGCGCAAATGCCATCTTGTCCGTTCCGGCGCGCGCGTCGGCGCACGCCGCAGCGGCGTCCTGCGTCGAAGCGGCGGCGCGAGGGCTGCCGCCGCGCGTGGGCGTCGCTGCGTCGTCGGCAGCGTCGGCGGCGTCGCCATCGGCGGGGAGAGTTTCGGTCTTGTCGCTCAGCGGCGGGGACGGCAGTGCAGCGGTCCAGCCGGGCAACAGCGCAGCGATGTCGGGCGGGGATGGTTGGATTGCGCTGTCCGGCGCTGCGTCGGCGCCGGCTGCCGCCGGATCGATGCCTTTGTTGCCCGCGGTCGCGAGACCACCGGCGCGTTGCACGTCCTTGCGCGCGCGATCGGCCAGGCCGGGTGCGCGAAGGCGAGCGCGTCCGTCGACCGGCGCCGCGTCGGCCGGCGGGTCGGACACCATCGCGCAGGGCGCATCGGGCGTCGCTTCGCTCGCCGCATCGGCCGACGCTTCGGACGCATCCGTCTCGTCCTCGCGCTTGGTCTGGTGCGCGGCGCGTGGGTCTGCCTGCGGTGGCGCGGCCTCGGGCGCGGCGGATTCGGCGGCCTGACCCTCGCGTGCGTGGTCCAGGAATTTGGCGAAGCCCGCTGCGCCGGATTCGTCGGCGTTCTTCGGCGGCGTGCCGGATGCACGGGGTGCGGCCACAGCGGGCAGTGCGGGCAGGTTCAAGTCGGAACTCCATCGGGCACGCGGCGGGCCGCCATGCGCTGCGAAAACTCGTCGTCGCTGCGCTGTTCGCGCCGCTCGTCGCCGCGCCAGCGTTCGAGGTCGCGGCGCTCCATCAGCTTGCGCACCGAAGCGACGCGAAGCTCGTGCGCGACCAGCGTGTCGTTGGCACGCGTGAATGCCCGTTCGGCGGCCGCGACGGCATTCGCCTGCTGCGTGATCGCGAGTTCGAGCCGGTCGCCGAACTGGCGGTAGCACTGCACGATGGCCAGCGCCGCGCCGACCTGGAAGCGCGAATTCCAGCGCTGCCGGTAGTCGTCGCGGTAGGCGCCGAGATCGTGCGCCTGGGTGCGTGCCGCGTCGCGCTGCGCACGCGTCTGGTTGAACGCCGCCAGCGCCGCATTGCGCTGCGCTTCGGCGTGGTCGAGCAATGGCTTCAGGGTCTGCATGTCAGGTCCGGCGGGCGGTCCGAAGGGTCTGACGCGATCGCCGCAGAGGCAGCGGGCGCGGTGAGCGTGGGAGTTGATTCATGTCCACTAGATCAGCGCATCGGCGAGTCGATGCCGGCTCGATTCGAGCGTCGCGCGGTCGTGCATGTCCTGCTGCAACAGCGCGGTCAACGCCGGCTGCAAGCGCACAGCCGTGTCGAGTTCGTCGTCGTGGCCGGGCGCGTAGGCGCCGAGTTGGATCAGGTCACGCGCTTTGCTCAACTTGGACAGCAGCGCGCGGGCGCGGCGCGCGCGTTGCTGGTGGTCCTTGTCGGTCACGCTGGTCATCACGCGCGAGACCGATTTCTCGACGTCGATCGCCGGATAGTGGCCGGCCTCGGCCAGTTCGCGGCTGAGCACGATGTGGCCGTCCAGGATTCCGCGCGCGGCATCGGCGATCGGATCCTGCTGGTCGTCGCCTTCGCTCAGCACGGTGTAGATGGCGGTGATCGAGCCGCCGCCTTGCACGCCGTTGCCGCTGCGCTCGACCAGCTGCGGCAGCTTGGCGAAGCAGCTCGGCGGATAGCCCTTGGTCGCCGGCGGCTCGCCGATGGCCAGAGCGATCTCGCGCTGCGCCATCGCATAGCGGGTGAGCGAATCCATCAGCAGCAGCACATTCATGCCGCGGTCGCGGAAATGCTCGGCGATCGCGGTCGCATAGTTGGCGCCCTGCATGCGCAGCAGCGGCGGCGAATCGGCCGGCGCGGCGACGACCACCGAGCGCGCGAGGCCGTCCTCGCCCAGGATGTCCTCGACGAATTCCTTCACCTCGCGGCCGCGCTCGCCGATCAGGCCGACCACGATCACGTCGGCCTCGGTATAGCGCGCCATCATGCCGAGCAGCACCGACTTGCCGACGCCGGTTCCGGCGAACAGGCCGATGCGCTGGCCGCGACCGACGGTGAGCATGGCGTTGATCGCGCGCACGCCGGTATCGAGCGGGGTGCGCACCGGGTCGCGGTCCATCGCATTGATCGGCCGGCGCACCAGCGGCTCGTTGGCGACCTGCGCGAGCGGGCCCTTGCGGTCCATCGGCACGCCGTGCGAATCGATCACGCGGCCGAGCAGGCCGCTGCCGACCGGCAGATGCAGCGTGCGGTCCTCGCGGCGCCGCCATGGGTGGTTGATCGCGCCGAGTTGCAGTGGCGTGATCGGGCACGGCCGTGGAACGACGCGTGCGCCGCTGGCCAGTCCGTGCACGTCGCCGGTGGGCATGAGATAAGCGCGGTCGGCCGCGAAGCCGACCACTTCGGCCGGCACCGGCGGCTGGCCGGGCATGCGCACTTCGCATACCGAACCGACCGGCACCCGGATTCCCGAGGCCTCGAGCACCAGGCCGGCGACGCGCACCAGCGTGCCCTGGGTCTCGAGCGCGATCGGCTCGGCGGCAAAGAGTTCGAGGTCGCGCAGATAGCGTTGCCAGGCGTCCGGACCATGCGCTGCGCCAGCGCGCACCGGGGCGGCGGCGGAGGAGTTCGTCATCGGGCGGCGCCGTCCGCGGCCGGCGGGATCGGCGTGGCCGCATCGGTCCACGCCAGCGACTGGCCGAGCGCGATCGCGGCGCGGTGCCAGCGGTTCTCGATCCCGGCGTCGATCACGCCCACATCGGACTCGACGACGCAGCCGCCGCGCGTCACCAGCGCGTCGGCGAAGAGCCGGGCGCCGCGCGCCGCCAGGGCGTCGGCAGCCCCTTGCGCGATCAACGCATGGTCGTCGGGGTGCACGCGCACGTCGATGTGGCGTGCGCTGATGAGCAAGGTATCGAGCGCCTCGGCGGCGACCGCGGCGACCAGTTCCGGGCGCGCCTGCAGCTCGCTGCGAACGACCTGGCGGGCCAGCCGCACCGCGGTCGCGGCGAGCGACTGCGCGAACTGCTGCTGCAAGCCGTCGAGCTGTTCGCCTACCGATCGCAGCAGCGCGCCGACCTGGTTCGTGGTCTGCAGCGCAAAGCTCTGCTTGAAGCCTTCGAGCGCGACCAGGCCGTCGCGGTAGCCGTCCTGGTAGCCCTGGTTGCGCGCAGCCTTGAGCGCGATCGCGGGGTCGGGTGCCACATCGGCGCGTCGCTCGGCGCGCACCGCGCGCTGCATGCCCTCGGGGACGGCATCGGCCGGGCCGGCGCCGAGCGCGCCCGGGGTCCAGGCGGCGAACGAGCCGAGCTCTTCGCGCGGGATGAAGCGGGTGTACAGGCCGGCCTTGGCCGCCGGCTGGGCCGCGGCCGCCGCCGCTGCGTGGAGGCGGTCGTGCAGGTCAGAGGAAGTCATCGTCGCCTCCTGCGCTCAGCACGATCTGGCCTTCGTCCGCCAGGCGGCGCACGACCTTCAGCATCTCCCTCTGTTCCGACTCGACATCGGACACGCGCACCGGGCCGCGCGCCTCGAGGTCTTCGCGCAGCGTCTCGGCCGCGCGCGTGGACATGTTGCGGAAGATCTTGTCGCGCAGCTCGGGCTTTGCGCCCTTGAGCGCGACGACCAGCGATTCGCTCTGAATCTCCTTGAGCAGAGACTGGATGCCCTTGTCGTCGAGCTTCTCCAGATCGTCGAAGGTGAACATGTTGTCCATGATCTTCTGGGCCAGATCGTTGTCGGTCTCGCGGATGTAGTCGAGCACCGCGGTTTCGACGCTGTTGCCCATCAGGTTGATCATCTCGGCCGCGGTCTTCGCGCCGCCGAGCGAGGCTTTGCGGCCCTTGTCGCTGCCCGCGAGCACCTTGCTCATCACCTCGTTCAGATCTTTCAGCGCCGAAGGCTGGATACCGTCCAGCGTGGCGATGCGGACCAGCACCTCGTGGCGCTGGCGCTCGGTGAACAGCTTGAGCACTTGCGAGCCCTGTTCGGCATCGAGGTGGACCAGGATCGCCGCGACGATTTGCGGGTGCTCGTTGCGCAGCAGTTCCGACACCGATTGCGGGTCCATCCAGCGCAGGCTCTCGATGCCCGAGACATCGTTGCCCTGCAGGATCTGGTCGAGCAGAAGGTCGGCCTTCTCGTCGCCCAGCGCCTTGCGCAGCACCGACTTGACGTAGCCGTCGGTGTCCGTGACGAGCATGCTCTGCTCGCCGGCCACCTTGCTGAAGTCCGCCAGCACGCCGTCGACGCGCTCGCGCGAGATCGATTTCATCCGCGTGATCGTCTCGCCGAGCTTTTGCACCTCTTTCGGCGCGAGGTGCTTGAAGACCTCGGAGGCGTCTTCCTCGCCGAGCGACATCAGCAGGATGGCCGCGTTCTCGAGTCCCTGGTCGTCCATGTGGTGTTCTGCGCTGCGTTTGTTCGGTTGCGGTTCGGTTGCGGATCAGGACTTGGCGAGCGCGGTCTCGCCGCTCACCCAGCCGCTGACGATGCCGGCCACCGCGGCCGGGTTCTGACGCGCCAGCGCGCGCGCGCTGATCAGGTGCTGGTTGTCCTTCGGCGCGGGCAGCGCCGGCAGCACCTGCGCGTCGTTGACGACCGCGGCCAGCGTGGGCTCGGTTGGCCGCGAGGCCAGCGGCGCGAAGGCGCTCTTGAAGGCCGGGCGCAGCAGGCCGAAAAAGATCAGCAGCGCGACCAGCGCGAGCGCGGCCGGCACGGCGGCCGCGCGCAGCAAGTCGATCACCTCGGGCTGCTTCCACACCGGCACGTCGACCTGCGTCACCGGCTCGACCCGAAACGGCGCGTTGATCACCTTCACCGAATCTCCGCGCTCCTTGTTGAAGCCGATGCTCTCGCGCACCAGCGCGTCGAGCTTGGCGAGTTCGTCCGGCGTGAGCGCGATCTGCGTCGTCTTGCCCTTGGGGTCGGTCACGCCGCGGTGGTTTACCACCACGGCCGCATTCAGCCGCCTGATGTTGCCGCTCGCATTGCGCGTCACGCGCACGGTCTTGTCGATCTCGTAGTTCGTCACCGCTTCGCGCCGCCCCGATCCGCCGGCGGCGTTGCCGACCTGTGCCGTCTGCAGCGGCTGCGAGGCGCCGGTGAGCGGCGCGGTCGCGGCGATCGGCGGCTGGTTCGAGGTCGCGCCCGGAACGCCGCTCGGCGCTGCACTTCCCGCGGCCGACGCATCGGTTGTCTGCTGGCTGCGGATCGCGACGCTCGCATCGGCGCCCTGGTTCGGCTTGAACTGTTCGGACGTGGCTTCGGTCTGCGTGAAGTCGATATCGGCGGTGACGGTGGCGCGCAGGTTGTCGCGCCCGATGATGGGCTCGAGCAGGTCGAAGATGCGCTTGCCGTAGCCCGACTCGACCTGCGCCACATACTGAAGCTGCTGCGCGTCGAGGCCGGCAGATGCGTTCGTCTCCGCGCCGCCCGAGAGCAGCGCGCCGGTCTGGTCGAGCACGCTCACCGCCTTGGGGTTCAGCTCGGGAACGCTCGACGAGACGAGGTGCACGATGCCGGCGATTTGCGCGCGGTCGAGGGTGCGCCCGGCGTGCAGCGTCAGCAGCACCGAGGCCGAGGGCTTCTGCTGCTCGCGAAAAAAGCCGTTCTGGTTCGGCAGCGCCAGGTGCACGCGGGCGTTCTGCACCGCCGCCATGGACGTGATCGAGCGCGTGAGTTCGCCTTCGAGCCCGCGCTGGAACGTCAGGCGCTCCTGGAACTGGGTCTGGCCGAAGCGCGCCCCGTCCATCAGCTCGTAGCCGACCACCGAGCCCTTGGGCAGCCCGCCCGCGGCGAGCTTGAGCCGGGCGTCGTGTACCTGCCCGGCCGGCACCAGGATGGCCGCGCCGCCATCGGCGTGGCGGTAGGGGATATTCATCTGCGACAGCTGCGCGAGGATCGCGCCGCCGTCCTTGTCCGACAGGTTGGCGTACAGCACCTTGTAGTCGCCCTGACTCTTCCACAGCGTCATCGCAAGCACCACCGCGCCGAGCGCGGCGACGCCCAGCGTGGCGGCGAACTTGGCGCGCGGCGGCATCGCCAGCAGGCGGGCGCTCAGGCCGTCCGGGGGCAGGGTCGAGAGGTTCGACGAGTGCGAAGCGAGGGCGACTGCTTTGTCCATGGGGCGGGAGTTCGGACGCGGCACGAGGGTGCTGCGATGGATGCGATTATTCGAAGCCGGCCCGGCTCGGATGGGGCGAACAGCCCGTCAAACAGGCACCAGTTCGCTGCCACGCCGCGCCGCGCGGTCACTACGATCTCGCCACATCCCCCACCGCCTCGCGCCCGTCGCCTGGCGGTGCCTCGATGCCCGGAGACCGCGCCGATGAACGTCAGCACCTTGAAGCCCTTCGATTTCGCCCAGGCCGTGGCGCGTGCGGGCCTTACCACGCAGGGCCAGCCGATCGGCAGGGCCCAGGCCGCCGAGGCGCCGGGCTTCCAGCACGCGCTCACCCAGGCACTCGGCGCAGTCAGCCGGTCGCAGGAAGAAGCCACGCGGCTGCAGCGCGAGGTGCAACTCGACAACCCCACGGTCAGCCTCGAGGAAACCATGGTCGCGATGCAGAAATCGCAGATCGGCTTCCAGGCCACGCTGCAGGTGCGCAACCGGCTGGTGCAGGCTTATTCGGACATCATGAATATGCAGGTGTGACGCGGGCGGGTGGGCGACTCTTGGGCCGCTTCTTTCGCCCGTCTTCTGGCTGCTTCGCGCCGATTCCCGCTGGCGCCCAGGCACGTGCCGGGAGTTCGGCCCGGGGGGCGAGTAACTTTCATTTGTCGCGCCAAATGAAAGTCACCAAAGCAAAGGCGCCGAACGCCAGCCATTTGGTCGGATGGATTCAGGAGAACCACGGCTTGCGAAGACTGCGCGCCTCCCGTAGCCTGCTTGTCTTGTGCAGAGCCACGGTTGATGTGGACTTGCCATCACGACTCGATCGGTCCGACGTTGGAATCATGGAGCAGTCAATGCAAGGCAGGGCGGCGGATGAAACGGGTCGCATGGACGTATCTCGCGCGGCTCGACTTGGCACTTGCTTCGGGATTTCACCTGACCGCGGAATACGACGAGTCGTCGTTGAACCGCCGGAATGTAGGCGGCCCATACCCTGCCTGCCATGGTCCTCGCACTGTATCTCCGCCTCGAGCCCCATAGGTGGAAGCGCAAGTTGCGTCTCATCCAGGAGTCGATTTAGGCCAACCGTCCGGACGATCGTTTGTTTTTCTAATTTACGTTAGATGTCGGAGCACGCGCCCCGCGTAGTCTTCCATATCCAAGGCAGTTCCTGTCCATTCGCATGGCCTTTTCCATCCTCGAGTTGAAGCGCTTCGAACGCGATCTTGCGCAGTTCATGGAGCGGCGCAGGCCGCCTCCGCACATCCGGCCGCAACTCGACATCGGGAGCAGAATCAGTGGGCACAGTGTTGAGCTATTCGAAATTCGGCCCGACTGGCAAGACAATTCAAAGCTGCGGGAAACACCCGTCGCCAAGGCAACCTACGTGAGAACCCAGAACCGTTGGCGGGTCTTCTGGATGCGCCGCGATCTAAAGTGGCATGGCTATGAACCCAATCTGGAAGTGCATTCCCTTCAGGCGTTTCTGGCCGTCGTCGACCGCGACGAGTTCTGCTGCTTCTTTGGGTAGCTCGCAGCGACGCCTCCCGGGAGTGGTGGAACCGCTGGAATAGAGCAAGTGTCTGACGCTACTGCAGCGTGGCGAACCGCATACGATAGTTGTGATCCAGCGCGAATTACGGAGATTTATTCCCCCGATGCCGTACTTTGGGGGACATCTGCAAAGACAGTCGCCGCCAGATCAACGGCAATCGGCGAGTATTTCAAGGATGCCGGGAAACGGCCGAATGCGAGGGTCACTTTTGGCGAGCAACACATTCGGGTCTATGGTGACGTCGGTGTCAACACAGGTTACTACACGTTCCCGATGTCCGAGATGGTCAGGCAACATCGAGTCCGGCGCGCTTTACTTTCGTGTTCCAGAACCGCGACGGAAACTAGCTTCCCGTGGGCCACCATTCGTCGCGCATTCCATAAGCTATTTGCTCTGAGTTGACTAGCTCAGTGCTACAGGGAGTCGCAGAACGGCGCGTTGCACGTGACCACTTCACTGCGGGCTTTCGCCCCGGTTTCGCGGCCCGTCGATCGAGTGAACGTTAAGAGGCTGTGCCTTTTGCCCGCTGATCATCTCCAAAGTTGAGCGTCATAGGAACCAAGCCATAGACAAACGTTGCGACGCAGCCAACGTCGCCGCAGCGAAGCGTAAACAAATCGTCGTCATTACTCTATTCCAAAGGAGAACGCAAAATGCTTGCTCGAATTGCCATGGTCTGTTTGCTCTTCGTGACGTGTACAACCAACGCCATTGCGGGGCCGAAGGAAGACGCGCTAGCTGCTTATCATAGGTTCTTTGAATTATTCATTACCGACAATCACGACCAGATAGCACTGCTGTTTGCGCCTGACGCATTGTTCTTCGGCACCGGCTCGACTGACGTTGTCACGACACGCGAGGGGGTACGACAGTATTTCGTTCCAGCACTGTCTGGGAAAAGGGGCACGACAAAGGCCACTCCTTTTGAGCAAACAGCACTGGTTCTGTCGGATACGATCGTGGCCATATCGGGGAAGTGGCAATCAGAGCGCACGCTGGATGGCAAGATGTCAACCGCGGGCCCATCTCGCAACACCGTCGTGCTGCAGAAGCGAGGCGATCAATGGTTGATAGTTCAATTTCATAATTCGCCAACGCCGAAACCGCCGGCTGCCCCTGAAGCGAATCGTTAGAGGCGTTGCGACCCTCCCATAATAAGCCGATGTCTCATAGAACCGCCTCCTGCGTCTGT
>JBDSEG010000168.1:0-4103 GCA_039920165.1 Burkholderiaceae bacterium | reverse complement strand
TTGCCGCCGCCGCCGCCCACGCCGATCACCTTGATCTGCGTGCCCAGGTTGAATTCCTCGATCATTTCGATAGGCATGTCTTTACTCCAGTGTGTTGTTGCAGTTGCCGTTGGTATTTACTAACCGTTTGACCCCATCGCCTCTATCACCGCCCCGGTGGCCCGGCGCGTGCCGGGGTCCGGGGTCGTCGTCTTCGTAATCGCTTTCGTATTTGCATTTCGTGCATGGCGCGCGCTCCTTCAGAAGTTGCCCAGGAACCAGTCCTTGAGACGGCCGAAACTTGTCTTGACCGAACCTGCCTGCTGCGCCGCACGCATGCCACGGCTGCGCGCGATGCGGGCTTCCTCGAGCAGTCCCATCACGGTCGCCGAGCGCGGATTGCTCACCATGTCGTAGAGCGCGCCGTGGTACGTGGGAACGCCCTTCCTCACCGGCTTCAGGAAGATGTCCTCGCCGAGTTCGACCATGCCCGGCATCACCGCGGCGCCGCCGGTGATGACGATGCCGCTGGACAGCAGCTCCTCGAAGCCGCTTTCGCGGATCACCTGGTGGACGAGCGAATAGATTTCCTCGATGCGCGGCTCGATCACGCCGGCCAGCGCCTGGCGCGACAGCATGCGCGGCGCGCGGTCGCCCAGGCCCGGAACCTCGAGCTGCTCGCTCGGGTCGGCGAGCAGCTGCTTGGCCACGCCGTATTCGACCTTGATCTCCTCGGCGTCCTTGGTCGGGGTGCGCAGCGCCATCGCGATATCGCTGGTGATCAGGTCGCCAGCGATCGGGATCACCGCCGTGTGTCGGATCGCGCCGCCGGTAAATATCGCCACGTCGGTGGTGCCGGCGCCGATGTCGACCAGCGCGACGCCGAGATCCTTTTCGTCATCGGTCAGCACGGCATGGCTCGAGGCGCTCGGGTTCAGCACGAGCTGGTCTACCTCGAGCCCGCAGCGGCGCACGCACTTGACGATATTCTCGGCCGCGCTCTGCGCGCCGGTGACGATGTGGACCTTGACCTCCAGGCGCCCGCCGCTCATGCCGATCGGCTCTTTCACCTCATGGCCGTCGATCACGAATTCCTGCGGCTCGACCAAGAGCAGCCGCTGGTCGTTAGGGATATTGATCGCCTTGGCGGTCTCGACCACGCGCGCCACGTCGACCGGCGTGACCTCCTTGTCGCGCACGATCACCATGCCGGTGGAGTTCTGGCCGCGGATGTGGCTGCCGGTGATGCCGGTATAGACCCGCGTGATCTTGCAGTCGGCCATCATCTCGGCCTCTTTCAGCGCGGCCTGGATCGACTGCACCGTGGCGTCGATATTCACGACCACGCCTCGTTTCAGGCCGTGGGTCGGCGCGCTGCCGAGTCCGGCGATCCGCAGCTCGCCGTCGGGCAGCACCTCGGCCACCACCACCATGATCTTGGCGGTGCCGATGTCCAGCCCCACGACGAGATCCTTGTATTCCTTGGGCATCACTTTTTCCTTGGTTTCTTGTCCACCGGCACGACGCCGGTGGATATGCCCTGGAGCCGGACCGCATAGCCGTCGTGGTGACGCAGGTCGGCATATTCGAGCGCGCGCTGGTGCCGCGCGAGCACCTGCGGCAGCGTCGAGACGAAGCGCAGCGCGCGCTCGACCACCTCGTCGTCGCTGCCGCGACCAAGCTCGATATGCGCGCCGCTGTCGAGTTCGGCCCGCCACGAGCCGCGGCCCGACAGCGCCAGCGTATCGACGCTCGCTTCGATGGGCGCGAGCACCGGCACGAGCCGCTGCAACAGCGAGAGCATGCGCAGCGCGCTGCCTTCCGGGCCTTGCAGCGTCGGCAAGCCGTCGTCCTCGATATCGCCGAGGTTGGCCTCGAAGACCTCGCCATAGCTGTTAACGAGCTTGTCGGTCGATGCCTCGCCGCCGCCCCACAGCGCGACCGGGCGGTGCTCTTCGAGCTGCACGGCGAGGCGGTTCGGCCAGATGCGCCGCACGGCGGCGTGACGCACCCACGGCACCGACTCGAATGCCTTGCGCGCCTGCGTCAGGCTCAAGGTGAAATAGTTGCCTGCGAGTTGCGGCGCGGCATTCGCGCGCAGCGTCGCCACGCTGTTGCGCGCTACGTCGCCCTCGATCTGGATCCGGCGCAGGTCGAACACCGGCTGGCGCAAGCCCCACAGCGCGAGCACTGCCAGCACCGCGAGCACGCCGATCGCCGCGAGCAGCGCGGCGCAGGCATTCATCAGCCGCACGTCGGGCGGCAGCTCGGCCGCCTCGGCCTTCGCGGCATCGGTGCGGAGCGCGCGCAGCTTGACCATGGCTCAGTCGGCCTGCGCGTCAAAAGCAGCAGGGGACGGTGTATCGAGGCCGGCGCCTGCCGCGATGCGCAGGCAAAGCTGCTCGTAGCTGATCCCGGCCGCCTTCGCCGCCATCGGCACCAGCGAGTGCGACGTCATGCCCGGGCTGGTATTGATCTCGAGCAGGAAGGGCTTGCGGTCCGACGCGCGAATCATCAGATCGGCACGGCCCCAGCCGCGGCAGCCGAGCGTGCGGTAGGCGGCGAGCACGACGCGCTGGATTTCTGCTTCCTCGACCGATGGCAAACCGCTCGGGCAGAGATATTTCACGACGTCGGTGAAGTACTTGTTCTGATAGTCGTAGGCGCCGTCGGGCGCCTGGATGCGGATCACCGGCAGCGCGTGCGCAGCGTCGCCTTCTCCGAGCACCGGGCAGGTCACTTCCTCGCCTTCGATGAATTCCTCGCACAGCACGTCGGGGTCGTACTGCGCGGCCAGCGTCACCGCATCGACCATCTGCGAATAGCCCATCACCTTGGTGATGCCGATCGACGAGCCCTCACGCGGCGGCTTGACGATGAGCGGAAGGCCGATCGCATCGGCCACCGCGATCACGCGCTCGCGCGAACGCTCGCCGGGCGCGAGCCGCACATAGCGGGGCGTCGGCAGACCCTCGGCGATCCAGACGCGCTTGGTCATCACCTTGTCCATCGCGATCGCCGACGCCATGACGCCCGAGCCGGTATACGGAATGCCGAGCAGTTCGAGCGCGCCCTGCACCGTGCCGTCCTCGCCGTGCCGGCCGTGCAGGGCGATGAAGCAGCGTGCGAAGCCCTCGCGCTTGAGCTCGATCAGCTCGCGCTCGGCCGGATCGAAGGCGTGCGCATCGACACCCTGCGAGCGCAACGCGGCGAGCACGCCGGTGCCCGACAGGAGCGAGATCTCACGCTCGGCCGAACTGCCGCCCATGAGCACGGCGACCTTGCCGAGTTGCTTCGGATCGACCTTCACGGGGCGGGCCTCGGCAAAGAGGTTTGGACGCATAGGCGCAAAGGTCGCAAAGAATGCAAAGGAAACAAGCGGCCTTTGGTAGTGCCTGAACTCGACTGCTTTCTCTTCTTCGCGACCTTCGCGTCCTCTGCGCCTTCGCGTCCGGATATTTCGATGCTCATGCCGGCCTTCCCTTCAACAGCGCCGCGACCTGCCCCGGCACTGCGCCGATCGAGCCGGCGCCCATCGCGATCACCACGTCGCCGTCGCGCGCCTGGTCGACGATGGCCTGCGGCATGGCCTCGATCGCATCGACAAAAATCGGGTCGACCTTGCCGGCTACGCGTAGCGACCGCGCGAGCGCGCGGCCGTCGGCGGCGACGATCGGCGCCTCGCCGGCGGCATACACCTCGGCCAGCAACACCGCGTCGGCGCTGCCGATGACGGTCACGAAATCCTCGAAGCAGTCGCGCGTTCGCGTATAGCGGTGCGGCTGGAACGCCAGCACCAAGCGACGGCCGGGGAAGGCGCCGCGCGCGGCGGCGAGCGTGGCCTTCATCTCGGCGGGGTGATGCCCGTAGTCGTCGACCAGTGCGAACCGGCCGGCCCCGCCCGGCAGTGCGAGGTCGCCATAGCGCTGGAAGCGGCGGTCGACGCCGCGGAATTCGGCCAGACCCTGGACCACCGGCGCATCGGGCAGTTCGAGCTCGGTCGCAACCGCGATCGCCGCCAGCGCATTGAGCACGTTGTGCTCGCCGGGCAGGTTCAGGCGCACGTCGATGTCGGGCATCTGCACGCCGTTGCGCCGGCGCACCGTGAAGCGCATCGTGCCGGC
>JBDSEG010000167.1:0-5724 GCA_039920165.1 Burkholderiaceae bacterium | reverse complement strand
GCGCAAGGGCTTCATCGACGGGCGCTCGCTGCGCCTGCCGACGGTGACCGTGCGTCCCGGCAAGCCGAACCAGGCGGCGTCCTCGTTCGCCAGCGGCATCATCCGCGAGCCGCTCTCGGGGGTCGACACGCCCTGCCCCGTCGCGCCGGCGACGCGGATGTGGGTGGTGTCGCCGCGCAGCGTGATCGACAGCTTCGTCGTCGGGCACGAAGCGCCCCCCGCGTCCTTCGCGCACACGCGCTCGGTCAACGTGCCGGGGATCAACGTCGGCGTCGGCGAAATGGTCGACGCGCTAAGGCGCGTCGCCGGCGACGCCGTCGCGAGCCGCGTCAAATGGAACTTCGATCCGTCGATCGACCGGATCGTGTCGACATGGCCCTCGAACTTCGCGCCGAAGCTCGGACCCGCGCTCGGCATGCGCGCCGACGCCGACTTCGACGGCATCGTCCGCGCCTACATCGCCGACGACATGCCGAAGGCGCCGTAGTTGTCCCGGCATCGAGGCCGACGAGTGCTTACAGCGGCGCCAATCCCGGTCCAAAGCGATCGAGCTTCAGCTTGTGCATAAGCGCGACAAAGCGCGGCTCGCTGCGCAAATCGGCCAGCCGGGGATCGTCCTTCAGAAAAGTGAGACGGGTATCGTGAGTCACGTAAGCCTGGTCAAGCGCATCGAGAGCACGTTCCATCTCGCCCAACGCGACGTACACCGCCGCGAGCGATGAAGGCGGCACGTAGCGTGCCTTGGCCTGGGTGAGCATCTGGGCGAGGATCGCTCGCACCTCCTCCGTCTCGCCGACGCGCGCGAGGTAGACGGCCAGCAGGGCGCCGGGACGCGAGTTGCCTTCCGCGAGCAGCACCGCACTGCGCATCTCGGCGATGGCCTTCGCGGGCTCCCGATCGACAAAATGCAGCAGACCTTGCGTGCAGTGGGCGAGCCAGAACCTGGGCGCTATATCCAGGGCGCGTTTCAAACGCATACGGGCCTCGTCGTGCCGTCCCGCTTCGAGCAGGTAGGAAGCCTCCAGCGTGTTGAGCACGGGCGACATCGGATCGAGTTCGCGCGCGGTCCGCAGCTGCGCGAAACCCTCTTCGGGTCGGTCCTGATTCAGCAACAGACTGGCGAGGCCGAAGTGGGCCATGGCGATGTTCGGATTGATAGCAAGCACCCGGCGAAACGCGCTCTCGGCACCCGCCCAGTCGAATTCGAACCAATAGAGTCTGAAGGCCTGCTCGGTACGGGCTTCGGCCAGGTTCGGAACGAGTGCCAGCGCACGCTCGATGGCGAGCCCGGCCGGTTCGAACACCGCCGAGGGCCGCGCGTCGGCGCCAAACAGGCTGCGCCGGTGGGTTTCGGCAAGGCCCACCCAGGCCAACGCATAGCCAGCGTCGATTTCAAGCGCCTGGTTGTACAGCGCGATACTCTTGCGCAGGCCCTCGGCGCGCACGTCTTGCGCGTGTTGCGACGCCGCCAGGTAGAGTTGGTACGCGTCGAAGTTGCGCGTTCCTCCAAGGCGCGCCGGCGGTTGGCGCGCATCCGCCAGGCTTGCAAGGCTGGGCGCCAGAACCCGCGCCACGCGTTCCGAAATCAAGTCCTGCACTTCGAAGACGCTGGTGAATGTTTCGTCGAAGCTGCCGCTCCAGAGCGCGCCGCCGTCCGCGGCGCGAAGCAGCCGCGCGGTCACCCGCAACTGGTCGCCCCGCCGTTGCAGCGAGCCGTCGACGATCCAGGCCACATCGAGATCATGCGCGGCACGCAACGGGTCCTGGTCGGCGCCGGCATAGCGGCGCACTGATCCGATCGAGCGCACGACCAGCCCCGGCACGGTCGACAGACGCCCGATCAAGCTGTCGGCCATGCCCATTTCCAGCAGCTCGTCGCGGCCCTCGGCCGTCAACGGCTTGAACGGCAGCACCGCAAGCGTGGGAGCTCGTGCAATGGCGCTGGTCGTGGGCGTGCCGCGCGACATCCACCAGGCGATGCCTCCCACACTCGTCGCTGCGCCTGCCACCCATGCGAAGCTCAGCAGGCGTCGACGTCCGAAGGCTTGACGGACCGGCCCGCCGATCGGCATGTCCCCCGCCACGTTGCTCCGGGCCGGCGGCGAAGCGTCCGGCAAGGGGTCCGGCGCGGCCGGCGGCCGTTTCTCGGGCTTCGCCTGATCGGGCAACACCGTCACCGTGGCGACGAATCGGAAGCCGCGGCGTGGAACGGTCTGGATGTAACGGCTACCGACCGTATCGTCGGCAAGAACCCGCCGCAGGCCCGAGACGACCTGGCTGAGACTGTTTTCTTCGACCACCAGCCCCGGCCACAGCGCCTGCATCAGTTCGTCCTTGCCGAGAAGCCTGCCGCCGCTTTCGACGAACAGATGCAAGGCTGCGAACAGCCGCGGCGAGAGATCGAGGGTTTCGCCGTCAAGGCGACGCACGCGCTGTTCCGACGGCTCCAGCACGAAGTCGCCAAAGGCATAGCGATGCGACAGCGGCATCGGTCCGAGTTCAGCCATTTTTCAGGAAACTTTCAGACGCGGCACACGACTTCCAGCGAGCTTCAGTCGATTGTGACGCCATCGTCCACGCCTTTCACCCAATCATGAAACATCGCCCAGGCAAAATCCAGTTTGTGGCAGCGCTGACGCTGTTCGTCGGGCTTGCGCTCTCCTCCTGCGGCGGTGGCGATGACGAGGGCCCCACCATCGACGCCGACGGCTGCACCGCGGCGCCGGCCGCAGCGGTCGACACCGCGGTCTGTCGAGGCAAGGCAAACTTCCATGACCGCACCCTGGTGGGCCTGGGAGGCAATGGCCGCGCCTGCTCCGACTGTCATATGGATTCCGAGAACTTTCAGCTGACCCCAGCAGCGGCGCAGGCGAGGTTCGCGAAAATGATGGCGACGGGCGTCGACGACCCGCTGTTTCGCGCCATCGACGCTGACGATTTCCGGACCCACGGAGACACCGCGCGCGACTTCACCAGTCTCACGCAGAACGGGCTGATTCGCGTCACGATCCCGCTCCCTGCAAACGTCAAGCTTCTCGATTGCGGCTCGTCGGTTCCCTGCCCGCCATCGGCCCGGCCGACCGACGAAACCGTCGCCGACGTCTTTCGCTCGGTTCCCTCGATCCTGGACACCAGCATCACCGGCCCCGACGGCGCTGCGCCTGGCTGGGCGCGGGGTCCGAACCAGAGCGGTGGCTATCAGCTCGATGGTCGCATCGACACGCTGCAGAACCAGGCGCTCAGCGCGCTGCGCCTCCATGCCGCGACCCTGGCCGACCCCCCGGCTCGCTTCGTGGACGATCTGGCCGCATTCCAGAGTACACAGTTTTCCTCGCCCACCGTGAAGACCCTCGCTGCCGCCATCGCTGCCGGCACGAACCCGCTGCCTGATCCTGACCCGGCGCTGAACGCGCTGGAGACAGCGGGCAAGACCGTCTTCAACCGCTCGTGTGCGCAATGCCACGGCAACATGGGCGGTCACCCCAGCGGCAGCACGCCCATCCTGCAGGGGACCCCGGGAACGCCGACCGCCCTGGTCCGATACCACAGCATCGCGACCGCCTGCCCCCGACCGGTCGACAACGTCACGCCGCCGCGCTTCTCTTTCGCACCGTGCAGCGCGAGTCAGATGAAGAATGTGCGCACCTACGAGATCACCAACAGCGGCGTTGCGCCGAGCGGCACGCTTTGCGGCGGAGCGGCTCCGCAGCCGGCCTGCGTCACGCGGGTCACGACGTCCGATCCGGGACGCCTGCTGCTTACCGGCTACCCAGCCGCGGGAGGCCCCGGCGACATCGAGCACATGGACATTCCGAATCTGCGCGGAATCAGCCGGACCGCCCCGTATTTCATCAACAACACCGCCGCGACGCTCGAAGACATGCTTGAGCATTACAAGCAGTTCTTTCTGCGCGTACAGGTCCAGAACCCGGCAGCTCCGCTGCTCACCACGCAGCCGGGCGTCACGCCGCCGGTCATCGATCGCCCCTTCACCGACGCCGAGGTTCCGGCGCTGCTCGCCTATCTGCGCAAGCTTTGATCGTTCAGCGGCTCGCGGGTTCGACCACGGCGACCGCCTTTTGCAATAGGCCGATGTCGTTGTCACGCAGGCGCGCGGCATCCGACAGTAGCTGGCGAAAAATCCGTCCCCGGCTGCGGCCGTGGTAAAGCCCGAGCACATGGCGCGCGATCGCGCGCAGCGGCACGCCGCGCCCGACCTCGACGCTCGCGTACTCGATCATCGCGCGCACAACCTCCGCACGTGAAGGCGGCGCGGCGTCGGCGCCGAAAAGCGCGCGGTCGACCTGCGCCAGCAGGTAGGGATCGTGGTACGCGGCCCGTCCGACCATCGCGCCGTCGACAGGACCCAGCTCGGCCGCGATCGCATCGATTTGTGTCAAACCACCGTTCAGCACGAAGGTCAGCGCCGGAAAGTCGCGCTTCAGCCATCGCACGCGCTCGTAGCGCAGCGGCGGGATCTCGCGGTTCTCCTTGGGTGAGAGTCCCTTCAGCACCGCGTTGCGCGCGTGGACGATGAACACCTCGCATCCTGCGGCGGCGAGCGTACCGACGAAGTCGCGAACGAAGCCGTAGTCTTCCTCGGCATCGAGGCCGATCCGGTGCTTGACCGTCACCGGAACGCTCACCGCGTCGCGCATCGCCGCGACGCATTGCGCGACGAGCACAGGCTCGCGCATCAGGCATGCGCCGAAGCTCCCCGTCTGCACGCGCTCGGACGGGCAGCCGCAGTTCAGGTTGATTTCGTCGTAGCCCCAGCGTTCGCCGAGGCGCGCAGCGCGCGCCAGCTCGCCTGCGTCGCTGCCGCCGAGCTGCAGCGCCACCGGATGCTCGGCGGGATGGAAGTCGAGATGGCGCGGAACGTCGCCGTGCGCGAGCGCGGGCGCCGTGATCATCTCGGTGTAAAGGCGCGCGCGCTTCGAAAGCTGGCGGTGGAAGAACCGGCAGTGCCGGTCCGTCCAGTCCATCATCGGGGCAACGCAAAAGCGATGTGCGGGGTAATTCATCCCGTTGAGGTGCGGCAGTCGTGGTCGTGGCATCGCGCTGGGAAACCACGACTGATTGTATCCGCTGTCCAATGCCGCGATCTTCCTGGCATGGCAATGGTCCCCGCGCATTGGAGCGCGATGGCGGGTTGACCCACAAGTCGCAAACCGGAATACTCGTTTTTTTATTCCGAGCGGCGCAGGTCGTTCGGGCACCCTCACGGACGGAACGCATGAACAGAGTGTTTCTCGGGCCAGCACTGGCCCTCGTAATCGGTGCGGGATATTCCTTTAACGCCGTAGCGCAGGTCAAGCCCGAGGTCCTCGTCGAGCAGCGCCAGGCGGCGATGATATTGCAGGCCAAGTACCTCTATTCCCTGCTGCCCATGGCGCAGGGCAGGATTCCCTATGACGGCGCCATCGTCGCGCGCAATGCGGGCTACCTCGATGTGCTGATCAGGATGGCCTGGGACAGCTTCGAGCCGAGCACGCAGGGTGTGAAGAGCCGGGCATTGCCCGAAGTCTATTCGGATCCCGCGAAGTTCAAGGCCGCGCAGGAGACGATGTTCGCCGAGATGGCGAAGTTCGTCGCTATTGTCAAGACGGGCAATGAAGCCAGCATCAAGCCCGCGATTGTGGATCTGAACAAGGCCTGCAACGCCTGCCACGAAACGTTCCGGCAACGGCAGCAATAGACCGTTGCGCGTAGGCATGGCGCCGC
>JBDSEG010000166.1:0-3795 GCA_039920165.1 Burkholderiaceae bacterium | reverse complement strand
TTGGAACGGGCCGCTGGAGGGCCTCGTCGTCACCCGCTACGGTTACGGCGTGCCTTGCAAGCACATCGAGATTGTCGAAGCGGCCCACCCGGTGCCCGATGGCGCCGGGCTCGCCGCTGCCGAGCGTTTGTTGCAAAAGGTCAAGGGGCTGAGCGCCGACGACCTGGTCTTGTGCCTGATTTCAGGCGGTGGTTCGTCGCTGCTGCCGCTGCCGATCGACGGCCTGACGCTCGAAGACAAGCAAGCCATCAACCGCGCCTTGCTCAAGTCCGGTGCCACGATCGGCGAAATGAACTGCGTGCGGCGCCATCTGTCGGCGATCAAGGGCGGGCGCCTCGCGGCGGCCTGCCACCCGGCCCGGGTGCTGAGCTTGCTGATTTCCGATGTGCCGGGCGACGACCCGATCGACATCGCCTCAGGCCCGACGGCGGCCGACCCCACGACCTGCCAGGACGCGCTGGACATCGTGCGCCGCTACGGCATCGACTTGCCGGCGGCGGCACGTGAGGCGCTCGAAAGTGGGCGCGGAGAATCGATCAAGCCGGGCGACCCGCGTCTGGCGCGATGCGAGCTGCGCATGGTCGCTGCGCCGCAGATGGCGCTCGAAGCGGCGGCCGACGTGGCTCGTAAAAATGGCCTGACGCCGCACATCCTGGGTGACGCCATCGAAGGCGAAGCGCGCGACGTCGGCAAGGTCATGGCCGGCCTGGCATTGCAGGTGGCCGAACGCGGCCAGCCCTTCGAGGCGCCCTGCGTACTGCTGTCCGGCGGCGAGACCACTGTGACCGTGCGTGGCCAGGGCCGCGGCGGGCGCAACGTCGAGTTCCTTCTGGCGCTCGGCGTGGCGCTGGATGGTCACCCCCGCATCCATGCACTGGCCGGCGACACCGACGGCGTCGACGGGCTCGAAGAAATCGCCGGCGCGACGCTCGCACCCGACACGCTCGCGCGCGCCTGGGCCCAAGGCATCAAGCCGAAGGATCGCCTCGCTGACAACGACGGCCATGGTTTCTTCGAGGCACTCGGCGACGCCGTAGTCACCGGGCCGACGTTGACGAACGTCAACGATTTCCGCGCCATCTTGATCGATGGACGCAAGAGGCCATGAGCATGCGCAGGACCCGAAACGCCAAGATCGTCGCCACCCCGGGGCCGGCAAGCTCGGACAAGGAGATCGTGCGCAAGCTCTTCATCGCCTCTTTCGACGTATTCCGCCTGAACTTCAGCCACGGCAGCGCCGACGACCACCGCCAGCGCTTCAACGCACTGCGCGAACTCGACGCCGAAGTCGGCCGCCCGAGACGGTGCCGCCGTCAGCGCCGAAGTCACTCCGGCCTTCGGCGCGCGTGGCCGTACCGCGGTGCCCTCCGGTGCCTCAAACGTCTCACGCGAGTGATCGAATGGCGCGACGTCAACGCGGCCCGCCACCGCGGCTGTGGCGCCCGGCTCTTAACTGTGGGAAGTGCGCCGATGGGTCGCGGCTGGCCCTCATGACGATCACGTCCAAAGATGATGAGCCGATGCGGATGGCGATTGCCGCGGCGCGTGCCGCCCTGGCGAAGGGCAACAAGCCCTATGGCGCGACCCTGGCCTCAGCCAACGGCAAGATCATGCACACGGCGGGCAACAATGAACTGACGGGCGGCGACTGCACCGCGCACGCCGAGATGGTGCTGGTGCGCGAGGCACAAGCCGCCTTTGGCATCTCAGCCCTGCAGGGTGGCACCGTCCACGCAAGCGGTGAGCCTTGCGCAATGTGCTGTGGCGCCCTGTTCTGGGCCGGCGTCGCGCGCATCGTCTACGGGGCACCGAACCGCGCCATGGGCGAACAGCTGGGCGGTGCAGTGCTGCCAGTCACATGCGCCGAGCTGCTGGCCCACGCGGTGCCCGCCGTGCAGGTCGACGGCCCGTTGCTTGCCGACGAGTCGCTTCTGCTGTTGCGCGCCGCGGCAACGCGCCTTTCGAAGTAGCTCGGCCGAACATCGCCGCGTTTAGCGCTTCCACACTCGCAAGGGGGCGTTCCCGCCAAGCTGATTCGGCAACCCGGGGCGAGTGCTCGAAGACTTCACCCAAGGTGGCGACGAAGCTGTCGCGGTCCATGGGCGTTCATGCGACCTTTCAGCATGCCAAGTCCCGCGCCGAGCGAGAGATCGAATCGCTGACTTCACCACGTACATCAGCGCGATGAAGGTCCAGACGCTCTTGACAAGATCGCGCATCGGCACCTTGGTGATACCGCTGACGACGAGAAGCACGGCGCCCACGGGTCGCGTCCACATACACCATCGTCGGCAGCGCGGCGATCGGCGCAACGGCGATCGACGGGTAGGCCAGCAGGCGTGGAAGGATTTGGGCTGTCATGCGAACTCCGGGAATGAGTGGAAACGGGGTCAGTCCTTGCGGCGCCTCGACAGCAGTCTTTCGAGGGCGGGGCTCAAGCCCCGATTCGGTTTGAGCGGTGGTGGCGCGAAGCTGCCGCGAAGCGCGCGGCCGGGTTGCAGCGCGACCAGCGACTCGGCATGGCGCACGGCACTCGACACGCCGTCGACTGCGGGCACCGGCAAACGCCCGCGCAAGTTGCGCGCCAGCCCGGCCAGCGGCGCCCCGGCAAGCACGATGACGTCGGCACCGTCCTCGTCGACACAGCGCTCGGCGAGCTTGATGAGCCGCTCGCCTTGGTCGCCCTGCACATTGCCGATGTCGGCCAGCGGCTCGTCCAGGCCGCGGATGCTGGCCAGCCGCCCTTCGAGCCCGATGTGCTGCACGGTCTCGCGGTACCAGGCGCGGATGCGCTGCGAGATGGCGACGATCGAGAACCGCTGGCCAAGCAGGCTGGCGCTGGCCAGTGCCGCCTCGGTGAGACCGGTGACCGGGCACGGCAGCGCTTCGCGCAGGCCCGCCAGGCCGGGGTCGCCGAACGCGGCGACGACGACGGCGTCGAACCGATCGTGGTGCAGTGCGGCCAGCTCGGCCGCCGCGTAGGCGCCGATCAGCGCCTCGAAGCGGGTCTCGATGTAGGCGACGCCGAACGGCGCGGTCAGCACCTCGATCTCGGTGCCTGGCGCGGCGCTGCGCAAGGCCTCGTCGCGGATCAGCTCGGACACGCTGTCCGAGGTGTTGGGGTTGATCAGAAGGAGTTTCATGTGGTGAGCCTCAACGACGTACGGGACGCAGGGTGGGTGTGCCGCAGGCCAGGAAGCGGCCCCGCCCCGCGCGCGGGTGGAAGTCCTTGCCATCCCACACCACGTCGCCGCCGGCCAGCGTCAATGCGGGCCAGGCACGCAGACGCATGCCCTCGTAGGGCGTGTAGTCGACAGCATGGTGCAGTCGCGCATTCGCCACCGTGAAGTCGCCTTCGTCCCAGATCACCAGGTCCGCATCGGCGCCCGGGGCGATCGTGCCTTTGCGCGGGTGCAGGCCATATGCCTTGGCTGGGTTGGTAGAGGTCAGCTCGACGAACTTCGACAAGGTGATGCGACCGCCGAGCACACCTTCGGAATAGAGCAGCGGCAGGCGCGTCTCGAGCCCGGGAATGCCGTTCGGGATGTGGCGGAACGGCACTTCCTGGCCGCCCGGCTTCTTGCCTTCGGGGTCGTCGAAGCGGAACGGTGCGTGGTCGGACGAAAAGATCGTGAACAGGCCGTCGTTGAGGCCATCCCAGATCACCTGCTGGTTGCGCTTGTCGCGCGGCGGCGGGCTGCACACGCAGCGCGCACCCTGGTAGCTGTCGTCGATGCCCAGGTCTTCGGCGGTCAGGAACAGGTATTGCGGGCAGGTTTCGGCATGCACCTGCAA
>JBDSEG010000165.1:0-4874 GCA_039920165.1 Burkholderiaceae bacterium | reverse complement strand
GCTGCTGTTGCGCAGGATCGCGCCCTCGCCCCGGCAGCCTTCGGTCAGAAGCACGCCGGCGCCGGCGACGCCAGTCGGGTGGAACTGCCAGAACTCCATGTCCTGCAATGGCAGGCCGGCACGCGCCGCCATGCCGAGGCCGTCGCCGGTGTTGATGAAGGCGTTGGTGCTGGCGGCGTAGATGCGCCCTGCCCCGCCCGTGGCCAGCAAGGTGTGCTTGGCTTCGAGGATGTGGATCTCGCCGGTCTCCATCTCCAGCGCGGTGACACCGAGCACGTCGCCATCGGCATCGCGAATCAGGTCGAGCGCCATCCACTCGACGAAAAAGTTGGTGCGCGCCTTGACGTTTTGCTGGTAGAGCGTGTGAAGCATCGCGTGACCGGTGCGGTCGGCCGCCGCGCAGGCGCGCTGCACCGGCTTTTCGCCGTAGTTGGCGGTGTGGCCGCCAAAAGGACGCTGATAGATCGTGCCGTCGGCGTTGCGGTCGAACGGCATGCCCTGGTGCTCGAGCTCGTAGACGACCTTGGGCGCCTCGCGACACATGAACTCGATCGCATCCTGATCGCCGAGCCAGTCGCTGCCCTTGATGGTGTCGTAGAAGTGGTAGTGCCAGTTGTCCTCGCTCATGTTGCCGAGCGACGCGCCGATGCCGCCCTGCGCCGCGACGGTGTGCGAGCGGGTCGGGAAGACCTTGGACAGCACCGCCACGTTGAGCCCGGCCTGAGCCATCTGCAACGAGGCCTGCATCCCCGAGCCGCCGGCACCGACGATCACGACGTCGAATCGTCGCCGACTCAATGCCCGGGTTCCGGCCGACAGAGTCGTGACACCCGAACGTATGTCTTGCATGCTCATGAGGCAAACTCCGTGCTTGGCACTGCGGTGTGTGAGCCCATCGGGCGGCCGGGCGGGCTCACAGCCTCCACAAGACCTGGATCGCCCAGCCGGCGCAGCCCACCAGCCACACGATGGTCAGCGCCTGCAGCAGCAGGCGCCCACCGAGCGAGTGCACATAGTCCATCCAGACATCGCGCATGCCGACCCACACGTGGATCAGCAAGGAGACGATTGCGACGAAGGTCAGCACCTTCATCCACTGGCGCGCGAAGATGCCGGCCCACTTGTCGTAGCCCATCGCGCCCGGCAGCAGCACCTGCACCACGACCGCCAAGGTGAAGAGCGCCATCACCACCGACGTGATGCGCTGCGACAGCCAGTCGCGCAGTCCGTAGTGCGCGCCGACGACGAGCCGCTTGGAACCGATATTTCCCGTCATGGCCATGAATGTTCCAAAGAGAACCTCAGAAAAACAGCTTGAAGCCGAGCACGAGCGTGAGCACGAGGCTGGCGGCCAGCACGAACAGCGCCGATTGGCGGCCGAAATCCAGCCCGACCGCATGCGTCGCATCCATCCACAGATGGCGCAGACCGGCGAACAGGTGGTGCAGGAATGACCAGATCAGGCCCAGCACCGCGAGCTTCACAAGCCAGCCGGGGATCCAGCCGATGCCGGCCGTGAAGGCGCTCGTGAACTGGCCGTAGGACACCTCGGAAGTGACGCTGGTTTCGAAAAGCCAGATCACCAGCGGCAGGAGAATGAACATCAGCATGCCGCTCACGCGATGCAGGATCGACACCCAGCCCGCCAGCGGCAGCCGGTATTGCATCGACATCGCGTCGACCAGGCGCATGGCCCCGGGGCGTTGCTTGGCGGCTTGTGGTCTGGTCATGCGGCAACCTTGGGAAGCTCGGAGGTGATCGGCCATGCCGAACCGCACAAGTTTATTGCAATGCAGCAGTCCGCCGCCGCGAGTTCAGCCGAGCTCGTTGCGATAGTAGTGATCGGCCGTGTGGTACAGGCCGCGGCGCAGTTCGACCGGCCGATCGCCGTAGGTGAAGGAAAGGCGCTCGACGCTCAGCAGCGGCGCGCCGGGTGCGAGTTCGAGCAGCGCCGCTGCGCCGGCGTCGGCCGCCACGGCACGCAACTTTTCCTCGGCGCGGATCATCCGCACGCCGAACTCGGACTCGAACAGCCCGTACATCGGCCCGCGGTAGCGGGCGAGGCGGTCTGCGGTCAACCCCTTGAAGAGGGCGGCGGGCAGCCAGATATCGTCGAGCACGACCGGGTTCTCGCCAAGGTACAACAGGCGGCGCACCTGCACCGCGTTGTCGTTTGCGCGCAGACCGAGCAGCCGCGCGACCTCGGATGGCGCACGCGAGCGGCGGCAGTCGATGAAGCGGCGCCGCAGCGCTCCGCTTCCACCGTCCTGCGCGGTCAGGCGCAGAAAGCGGAACTGGGTCTTTTCCTCGGCATGGGTCGCGACGAACGTGCCCTTGCCCTGGCGGCGCACCAGCAGGTTCTCGGCGGCGAGTTCGTCGATCGCCTTGCGCACGGTTCCCTGGCTGACCTTGAAGCGCGCAGCGAGTTCGGTTTCGCTCGGGATGGCCTGCCCTGGCGTCCATTCGCCAGCCTGCAGGCCGGCCGTGATCCGCGTCTTGATCTGCCGGTACAGCGGACTGAACGACGGGCCGGCTTCGACCGGCGCGCCATCGACGGACACGGCGACCGACGGTGCGGCGAAGGGGGCGGAAGGCATGCGCGGATTGCAGCACACGCGCACCGCAGCGTCCAGAACGGATGATTGATATCTGATGTATGACCGGCCGTTTGCCGGGCCCTGCGACGCCGGGTCACTCGCCTACACTTGGCGCCCTTGTCGATTCAATGCTGTGGGGAACCCTCGATGAACAAGAATCCCGTTCGAGTCGCCGTCACCGGCGCCGCCGGCCAGATCGGCTACGCGATCCTCTTTCGCATCGCCGCCGGCGAAATGCTGGGCAAGGACCAGCCGGTGATTCTGGAACTGCTCGAAGTGCCGATGGAAAAGCCGCAGCAGGCGCTGCGCGGGGTGATGATGGAATTGCAGGACTGCGCGTTCCCGCTGCTCGCTGGAATGAATGCGCACTCCGATCCGATGACTGCGTTCAAGGATGCGGACTACGCGCTGCTGATCGGCTCGCGTCCGCGCGGACCCGGCATGGAGCGCGCCGAACTGCTGGCCGTCAACGCCGAGATCTTCACCGCCCAGGGCAAGGCGCTGAATGCCGTGGCGGGCCGCAACGTCAAGGTGCTGGTGGTCGGCAACCCGGCGAATACGAATGCCTATATCGCGATGAAGAGCGCGCCCGACCTGCCGCGGCGCAACTTCACCGCGATGCTGCGTCTGGACCACAACCGCGCGCTGAGCCAGGTCGCCGAGAAAACCGGCAAGCCGGTCGGCGAGATCGAGCGCCTGGCGGTGTGGGGCAACCACTCGCCCACCATGTATGCCGATTACCGCTTCGCGACCATCGGCGCAGCCAAGGTGCCCGACCTGATCGGCGACGCGGCCTGGAATGCGGATACCTTCCTGCCCACGGTGGGCAAGCGTGGCGCGGCTATCATCGCGGCGCGCGGCGTCTCGTCGGCCGCCTCGGCCGCGAATGCGGCGATCGACCACATGCGCGACTGGGCCCTGGGAAGCCAGGGCCGCTGGGTCACGATGGGCGTGCCGTCGGACGGCCAGTACGGCATCCCGAAGGATGTGATGTTCGGCTTTCCGGTCACCACTGCCGGTGGCGACTACAAGCTCGTCGAAGGCCTGGCGATCGACAGCTTCAGCCAGCAGCGCATCGATGCGACGCTGAAGGAACTTCTGGACGAGCAAGACGGCGTGAAGCACCTGCTATGACGCTGCGCATCACCCCACTGCCTTCGCGCCTGTCGATCGCCCTGACAGCGCTCCTGCTCGCACCCTTGGCTCTGGTCAACGGTGCCTCCGCCGCCGACCGGAAACCCGCCCAGTCGGCCCCCGCGAAGGCTTCCGCAAAGGCGCCCGTCAAGAAGGCCACACCGGTCGAAACCGGTCCGGCCGCAGCGTCTGAGGAGCAGATATCCGCCTCCGAGCAGGTCTTCTACGGCAACCATGACTGCGAATTCAACCAGACCGCGCAGGTCGAGAAGAATTCGAAATATCCCGGCTATGTCGACGTCAAGCAGGGCAAGACGACCTATGTGATGAAGCCCGTGCTGTCGTCGACCGGTGCGCTGCGGCTCGAGGATGTGCGCGGCCAGACGCTGATGGTGCAGATCGCGAGCAAATCGATGTTGCTCGACGTCAAGGCCGGCCGGCGCATCGTCGACGACTGCGTCAGCGCCAAGCACCGCGAGGCGGTCGAGCGCTACAAGCAGGCCAAGCTCGATGAGGCGGCGGCATTTGCCGCCGCCGCCGCATCGGCCGGTGCATCCGGTGTGGTCGCCGTTCCCGGCTCGGGCGAGACGCGGGCCCTTTTGTCCGGGCCCGGGACGGTGGCGGCTACGCCGGCGGCCACGCCCGGCCTCGACGCTGCTGCACGTTCGGCGCTCGCTGCAGCGAGCGCTGCGCCGGCACCGCCCGTCCCGGCGGCGTCGGCGGCCAGCGCACCCTAGGCGGACATACTCCGGCTTGCAGTATGCAAGCCGGAGTTCATTTTGCCGAAAGCCTGACCCCCGCTTCCATCGGAGAACTCCATGCTTCAAGCCTACCGTCAACACGCCGCCGAACGCGCAGCGCTTGGCATTCCGCCGCTGCCCTTGTCGGCACAGCAGACCGCGCAGGTCATCGAGCTGCTGAAGGCGCCGCCCGCGGGCGAGGAGGCGACGTTGCTCGACCTCATCAGCCACCGCGTTCCGGCCGGCGTGGACGATGCGGCGCGCGTCAAGGCGTCGTACCTGGCAGCCGTCGCGCACGGAACCGAAGTCTGCCCGCTCATCACCCGCGAGGCCGCGACCCAGCTTCTCGGCACCATGCTGGGCGGCTACAACATCGGCCCGCTCGTCGATCTGCTCGACGACG
>JBDSEG010000164.1:0-14167 GCA_039920165.1 Burkholderiaceae bacterium | reverse complement strand
GAACGCTGCCTGAGACGACGTGTAGGTCGGTGCCCACGCCGGGCTAGCCTCGTTACAAAGCGAGAGAACAAGCGTTTGAAAGTCCTAAGCGCCCGCAGATCCTTCGCGGCAACACCGTGCGCGTGATGTCGAGTGCCGCCCGCAATCCACACGCTCCCCGCACCCTTGACGTCGACTCCTCGCAACGCAGAAAGGCTGCGCAACATAAGAGCGAGGGAACGAGCCATGGCCGACATCACACGACGCCTGTTGATTCAGGCCGGCTCATCGCTCGCGGGCTCTAGCTTGTTGCCCGGCGCAGCGATCGCGGCGATGGGACCGAATGACAAGTTCGATTTGTTGATCCGTAATTGCAACGTGCTGGACCCGAGCCCGCGGCTCTCGGGCATGCGCGACATCGGCATCCGCTTCGGCACGATCGAAACCATAGCGCCGTCAACTCCCGTCGATCGCTCGCAGCGCGTGAAGGAGGCGGGCGGCAAGCTCGTGACCCCCGGCCTGTGCACTGCCACACGTACCCGTACGGTTCGGCGATCGGCATTCCGGCCGACGAACTCGTGCCTTTCCAGGGGACGACCCCCGTCGTTTCCGCGGGCGACGCGGGCGCGAACAACTTCGCCGCATTCCGTCGTTTCATCGTGCCCGCGTCGCGCACGCGGCAGTTTGCCTTTATCCACATCGGCGTGACCGGACTCTCGGGCTTTCCCGTGCCCGAGCTGTTCAATATCGAGTACGCCCAGGTCGGGGTGACCGCCCGCGCCGCCGCGGAGAACGCAGACATCGGTCGTCCAAGTACACGTGAACATGCGCAGCCGCGCACACCTGCGCTGGCAACGCGGGTGCCGCCAGGCGGGCAATTCGGCGAATTCCTGATTGCGGCCCGGCGGCCGGGCTGCGGTGACTTGCATTACCAGGCAACGGTAGACGCAAAGCCGTCCCTACCCTGCGAGCACACAAGAGGCTGCCAAATCCGTCGGCGGTGCTAGCATGTTGCGCCTAGCCGGACGCGATGCACTTATGAGTGCGCATACGCTGCTGTTCGCCGACTTGATCGACAGTACCGCGCTGATCGCCCGCTTGGGTGACGCCGGTGCGGCTCGATTCTGGGCCGATCATGATCAACGCGCCAGGCGGTCCATTGCCAAGTACGGCGGGACTGAGATCGACCGAAGCGACGGTTTCTTTCTGCTTTTCGATCACCCAGCCAGCGCACTACGCTTCGCGTCGGACTACCACCGCGTCACGTCCGACCTCGGTGCGGCTGTACGTGTGGGCATCCACCATGCAATCGTGACGCTGCGCCACAACCCGCCCGACGATGTGGCGCGCGGCGCCAAACCGCTGGAGGTCGAGGGCCTGGCAAAGCCGCTGACCGCGCGCATCATGGCCCTTGCCGGGGGAGGCCGGACGCTGCTGTCGGCAGAGGCCGCGGCGGTGCTCGATCCGACAGCACTCGACGGTCAGGTAATCCGCAGCCACGGCCACTACCGTTTGAAAGGGATTGTCGATCCGGTTGAGGTCGTCGAGGCGGCGGCCCCGGGACGGGTCGGCACGCCTCCCGGCGACGGCGAGAAAGCCTACCGTGTGGTCGCAGTCGGTGGGCTGTGGCGGCCGGTGCGTGAGGTCCGCCACAACCTGGCGCCGGAGCGTGACGACTTTGTCGGCCGACAGGTCGAGTTGCGTGCGCTTGCCGAGCTGCTCGAGGGCGGCGCACGCCTGGTCACCGTGCTCGGCGCGGCGGGCACCGGCAAGACGCGCCTCGCGCGGCGCTACGCAGCCGCGTGGCTCGGGGAATGGCCCGGCGGTGCCTACTTCTGCGACCTGTCGGAAGCGCGCAGCCTGGAAGGCATCCACTTCGTGGTCGCACTGGCGCTAGGCGTTCCGCTGGGCAAAGGCGACGCGGGGATGCAGCTCGGTCATGCGATCTCCGCACGCGGTCGCTGCCTCGTGATCCTCGACAACTTCGAGCAGGTCGAGTTGCACGCGCCGAACGCCGTCGGCCGGTGGCTGGACCTCGCGACCGAGGCATGCTTCGTCGTCACCAGTCGCGTACGACTTCGCCTTCCCGGCGAATCGATCGCCGCGCTCGACACTCTGCCGCTCGCCGACGAGGCGATTACGTTGTTCGAGTTGCGGGCACGCACGCAACGGCCGGATTTCGCCGTCGACGAGCGCAACCGAGACGCGGTCGCCCAGATCGTGCGGCTGCTCGACGGCCTGCCGCTGGCGATCGAACTGGCCGCAGCACGGGTAAGCGTGCTCTCGGTCGAGCAGATCGTCGAGCGGATGAAGGATCGCTTCACCCTGCTGGCGGGCGCGCGCGGCGTCGCGGCGCGACAAGCGACGCTGAAGGCAGCGATCGACTGGAGCTGGGACCTGCTGGCACCTTCGGAACGCGCGGCGCTGGCGCAATGCGTGGTGTTCGATGGCGGCTTCACGCTCAAGGCGGCCGAGGCCGTGATCGTGCTTGACACGCAAGCCAATGCACCGAGCGTGCTCGACGCGATCCACTCGTTGGTCGACAAGAGCCTGTTGCGTGCATTGCAGCCCGCGTCGTCGGACCGGCTCGACATTGGCGAGCCGTTCTTCGCCATGTACCTGAGCATCCGCGAGTACGCCGCGGCGAAGCTGCGCTCGCTCGGCGACGAGGCGGGCGACAACGCCGAGCTTCGCCACGCGCGTTACTTCGCCGGGTTCGGCAGTGACGACCAGCTCGATGCCCTGCTGCGCCATGGCGGCGTCGCACGCCGCCAACGGCTTGCGCTCGATCTAGACAACCTGGTCGGTGGTTGCCGCCGGGCAGTTCGGCGGCGCCAAGACGAGCTGGCGGCCGGGTGCTTCCTCGCGGCGTGGGCGGTACTCGAGGTGCAGGGTCCGTTCAACCTGGCCTCGATCCTCGGGCGGCAGGTCGCGGCACTCGACACGCTGCCGCCCCGCGTCGGCGCACGAGTCCAGGCAGCGCTTGCCAGCGCGCTGCGAGACGAGGGCAAGACCGAGGCCTCCGACGCCGAGTTGGCGCGCTCGCTCGCGCTGGCTCAGGAGGCGGGCGACACGCGCGGGGAGGCGCTCGCCTGGCGCCTGCTCGCAGTCGCCCGCCACCGCGATGGCCGCACTGAGGAGGCGCTGCGGTGCTTTGAAACGGCCCTCGCGCTGCATGAGACGGTGGGCGATCAGGCCCAGCTCGGTGCCGTACGCGCCAACTTAGCCAACTTGCAGATGGAGCTCGGCAGCATGGCGCAGGCGCGCGCCAGCTACGAGGCTGCGATTGCGCTGCAGCGCGCGGTCGGCAATCGTGCCGGCGAGGCCGTTTCGATCGGCAACCTGGGCACGCTGCTGCACGAGCTGGGCGAGCTCGCGCCGGCGCGCTCCGCGTACGAGCAGGCGTTGGTCATCCATCGCAACGCGGGGAGCGTGTTGCAGGAGGCGATCACACTCGGCAACCTGGGCATCCTCGAAAGCCAGCACGGCGATCACCGCGCGGCTGCCGAGTGCTACCGCGCGGCGCTCGCTATCTACCGCGAAACCGGCAGCCGACGTGGCGAGGGCGTCGCTTTGAGCCAGATCGGTGACCTCCACCGCGCACTCGGCGAGCCGGAAGCGGCCTTCGCGGCCTACGAGGACTCACTGCGCATCTGTCGCGAGGTCGGCAACCGCCGCTTCGAGGGTGGCGTGCTCGCCGGCATGGGTGAACTGCAAGTCGATCGTGGCCTGCGTGACGAGGGGTTGCGGGCACTCGAGGAAGGCGAAGACTTGCTACGCGAGGTCGGTGACCCGCTCGACCTGGCCAAGGTGGTGTGCGCCAAGGGCAGGGTCGCGTTCGCCGGTGGTGACATCGCCACGGCGCGCGCGGCGCTCACGGACGCGGGCACTATCGGCGACCGGCTCGGCGCTGCGCCAGGATCAGACCTCGGCCGGCAGATCGACGGCCTGCGCAGCCTGCTCGACGGCGCCTGACGGCTGCAGCGTTGGCATGCTCGAACGACGACTCGGGATCGAACCGCCGCCCCGCCTCCGCAGCCCCCGGTCTTCATCGCCTACCGTCCGGCGTTGACCCCTGAGTGGGTGTACCGCAACGCCGCTGGATAGGTGATGCCCGACATGAAGGAACCTTTGCGCGATCGCACGGTGCATGGCTCGACGCCAAGGCAAGGTTTCATGCAGCGTCTCGCACTCTCGTGCCGCTGCCATCGTGCGTCTTAACGCTCAAATAGGGTGCTGTGGCCAACCCCAGGCTACAGGCGACGCCCTTAACGCTTACCCATCGACGCGAACACTGCACCTGCATCGGCATCCTCGACGCAAGGCGTCACCGACATGACCAGCACGTCGGCCCACTGCGCAACCCAAAGGTACATGGCCTTGGGGTCGTCGGACTCCGAAACGCAGAAGCCCTGACCACTCATCCCGTGCCAGCGACCGAGCATTTCCACGCCAGCCGGTGGGGCGCCGCCAGTCTCGAGGAACCGTGCGATGGCCGCATTGTTGGTGGACGGTGGAATCTGCCAACTGGTGATGAACTTCATGGAAGTCTCCTTTGGAGAGGTACCGGCGGCGCCACGCCAATCACTTCGGCCTCGTGGCGTGGAATCTATCGGCCGCCTGACGTTTCCGGATCATAGGTTTGCCATGCACCGCCCGCAATCCCCAAGAATCGCGACATGCAACGAGATGCCTGGGAGCAGGACTTGCCGTTGAGTCTCACTCCGGCAGTAGCCCCCGTCCAATCGTCGGGATAACGAGCAGGGGTGCGGCAGACCGGTGATTGGGTGCACTCGCCCGATCGCACTGGCGGCTGGCGAAGCCGCCGGCACGCGCAGGTTGTGGACACGCCAAACGGCACACATGCGGACGACCGTCAGCTTGGAGGCGGGCTACTGCGTGCGATGAGCGTCGCTCATGGGTCGAGGACGGACACACCAGTTGGGGTGCCGAGATCTCGGGTGCCGCCGCAGCAGCGGCAGTTTCCCGCAGGCTCGTATGCCGTTTCAGCCCGCCATCGCGCTGCGCCGCGCCAGCGCCGCGCGCAGCGCGCGCACCAGCGGCACCGCGACCGCCAGCAGTGCGGCGACCGTCAGCACAGCGGAGATCGGGCGCATGAAGAGGATGCCGAGTCCGGCGTCCGAGATGATGAGCGACTGGCGCAGCGCGCGCTCGGCCAGCGGGCCGAGGACCAGCGCGAGCGTGAGCGCCGCCGGCGAGTAGCCGAGCTTTTTCATCGCGTAGCCGAGCACCCCGAAGACCAGCATCTGGCCGACGTCGAACAGGCTGTTCTTCAGCGAGTAGGCGCCGGTGATGCAGAAGATGATGATGATCGGCATCAGGATGCCGTAGGGCACCCGCAGCGCCCGCACGAAGAGCGGGATGAAGGCGGTGCTCAGCACCAGCAGCATGGCGTTGGCGATGTACTGCGAGGCGATCAGGCCCCAGACGAATTCGGGGTTCTTCTCGAACAGCAGCGGGCCGGGGCGCAGGCCCCACATCATCAGGCCGCCCAGCATGATCGCGGTGGTTGCCGAGCCCGGTATGCCGAGCGTGAGCATCGGCACCATGGCCCCCGTGGCCGCCGCGTTGTTGGCCGACTCGGGGCCGGCCACGCCCTCGATCGCGCCGTGGCCGAACTCCTGCGGATGTTTCGACAGCTTTTTCTCCATCGTGTACGACAGGAAGGTCGAGATCGTCGGGCCGGCGCCGGGCAGCACGCCGACCAGGAAGCCAAGCGCGGTGCCGCGCGCAATGGCCCAGCGGCTGCGGGCCCAATCGACCGCGTTTGGCATCAGGTCGCGCAGGCCGTAGCGGCCCTTGATGATGGCGTTGCCGGCCGCCGACTCCGTGCCCGCCAGCACTTCGCCCAGACCGAACAGGCCGATCGCCACCGGCAGGAAGTCGATCCCGTCCATCATCTCGGGGATGCCGAACGCATAGCGCGCGTCTCCCGAGATGATGTCGAAGCCGACCATCGCGAGCATCAGGCCGAGCACCATGCTGATGTAGCCCTTGATCGCGTCCTCGCCGGTCAGCAGGGTTACGGTGGTAAGGCCGAGCAGCATCAGCGCGAAGGTCTCGGGCGGGCCGAACGCGAGCGACCAGCGCGCGAGCGCGGGCGAGACCAGCATCAGCAGCACCACTCCGACTGTGCCGGCGATGAACGATCCGATCGCAGCGATGCCCAGCGCCGGTCCGGCGCGCCCCTTCAAGGCCATCTGGTAGCCGTCGAGGCAGGTGACCACCGACGCCGATTCGCCCGGCGTGTTGATCAGCACCGCGGTGATGGTGCCGCCGTACATGGTGCCGGCGTAGAGCGCGGCCAGCATGATGATCCCGGAGGTCGGGCTCATGCCGAATGTCAGCGGCAGCAGCAGCGCCACACCGGTCGGCGGGCCGACGCCGGGCAGGGCGCCGATGAGGATGCCCAGCACCACCCCGCAGGCCGCCATCAACAGGTTGAAGGGGGTCAACGCGACCGAGAAGCCGAGCGAGAGGTTGGCGATGAAGTCCATCGGGATGACGTCTCAAGCAGATGTGGCTTTGCCACTTTGAGATGCGGCTCTGCCACTTTGCTCGACCCCGGGGGGCGGGAATGTTGAAGACATTTCGCCGGGCTGCCTAAAAACCGAATACGCCGACCGGCAGCGGGACCCTGAGCCACCACGTGAAGACCAGGAAGTTGAAGGCGGCGACGCCGGCCGCGACCGCCAGCGTGCGCGGCCACGGATGGCGGTCGAGGCCACGCACGATCACGATCATGAAGAGCACGGTGGCGAGCACCATGCCCAGCAGGTTCAGCAAGGCGGCCAACCCGAGCGTGGCGCCCAGCACGAGCGCGAGCCGGCGCAACCCGATGGGGTCAGGCAGCCAGGCCGGCCCGGGGTCGGTGCTTCGCAAAGCGCGCACCAGCATCACCGTGGCCAGCACCGCCATCGTGACGCCGAGCCAGAACGGCAGGAATCCCGAGCCGGGACCGTTCTCACCCCAGTAGGTGTAGTTCTGCAGCGCACCCACCGCGAACGCCACCGAGAGGGCGAGCAGGGCCGCACCGGTGACCCGGTCTGCTTGGCGCACCGTCGGCGACCGGGCGGCTTATTTCTTCAGCCCGCCGAGGGCGCCGAGCGCGGACTCGTAGGCGCCGGTGATGCTGTCGAGGTATTTGTTGGCTTCCTCGCCGGTCCAGTCGGTCGGCGTCAGCAGGTTGGGCTTGATGTACTCCTGCTGCCACTTCTTGGTCTGGGTCACCTTCTTCAAGGTGTCCTGCCACCACGCCACGGCCTCGGGCGGCATGTTGGCCGGGCCGACGACGCCGCGCATCTGCTCCCAGTAGAAGGGATAGCCCTTCTCGGCGAAGGTCGGCACGTCGGGGGCGTCGGTCATGCGCTTCTTGGCCGCGACGGCGAGGTTCTTGGCCTTGCCGGCCTCGACTTGCGCGACGATCTCGTTCGGGTTCATCACGCCGGCGTCGATGTGGCCGCCCATCAGCGCGGCAGTGACTTCGCCGCCGGAATTGAACGGCACATACTTGACCTTGATCTTGGCCGCCTGCTCCATCAGGTGGGAGAAGATGTGGTCCTCGTTGTGGATGCCGGTGCCGCCCACCGTCAGCGTGCCCGGCTTGGCCTTGGCCGCGGCGACGAAGTCCTCGATCGTCTTGTAGGGCGAATCGGTGCGCACGCTCAGCATGAGTTCGTCGATGGCGACGATCATCAGCGTCGTCATGCCGTCGCGGTGGTTGCCCGACAGCCGGCCTTGCAGCTTGCCCGACACCACCATCGGTGTGGCGCCGGCGATGACGTACGGATCGCCCTTCTTGCTGATGACATAGGCATAGCCGACCGTGCCGCTGCCGCCGGCCTTGTTGGATACCACCAGCGGCACCGGCGACCATTTGTTCTCGTCGATGATGCCGGTGATCATGCGCATCAGGTTGTCGGTGCCGCCGCCGGGGGCGAACGGCACGACGACGTCGATGTTCTTGCTCGGGTACTTGGCCTGCGCAGTGGCGAGCGGGCTGGCGAGCACGAGCGCGAAGCAGGCGGTGGTGGCGGCGGCGATAGAACGCAGTGGGTACATCGGAGGTGTCCTGAGTTCGGGGATGGCCACGGCGCAAAGGGGCGCCGGACGGGGGTGCCGGCGCACTCTAGCGCAGCGATCCAGCCTGCCGACTTGGTATTGGCCCTAGCCCCGATGCCCATCGAAAGACCCTGGTCGCGGCTACGATCCGCACGCAATCCGCCGGCTCCGCATGCCCTCATGGAAACCCAACACCCCGCCGACGCTCCTGACCGCGACGAGGTACTCGTCGAACGCGACGGCCCCATCGTCACGCTGACCTTCAACCGGCCGCAGGCGCGCAACGCGATGACCTGGAACATGTACCAGCGCCTGTACGACACCTGCGTCGAGGTCGATGCCGACGAGTCGGTGCGGGTGCTGGTGCTCAAGGGCGCCGGCGGCAAGGCCTTCGTGGCCGGCACCGACATCAGCCAGTTCAGCGAGTTCAAGAGCGGCGAGGACGGTCTCAAGTACGAGCGCGACAACAACCACCGTACCGGACGGGTTGCCCGCGTCTGCAAGCCGGTCATCGCGCAAATCGAGGGCGTGGCGGTCGGCGGCGGATTCGGCATCGCGGCCGGCGCCGATATACGCATCGGCACGCCGATTGCACGCTTCGGATTGCCAATGTCCCGCACGCTTGGCAACTGCCTCTCGATGTCCGCCTATTCGAGCTTCATGGATCTGCTCGGTGCGTCGCGCTTGAAGGAGATGATGTTCAGCGCGCGTCTGTTGTCGGCCGAGGAAGCGCTCGCCGCCGGCTTCCTGCACGAGATCGTCGCGGCGGAGGCGATCGAGGCGCGGGTGCGCGAGCTCGCGCAGACGGTCGCGTCGCATGCGCCGATCACCTTGCAGGTCACCAAGGAAGCGATCCGCCGGATCCAGGAAGCGCGCACGCTGCCCGACGGCGACGACCTGGTGGAGCGGACGTACGGCAGCGCGGACTTCCACGAAGGCGTCGCCGCCTTCGTCGCGAAGCGGGCACCGGTCTGGACTGGCAAGTAAGCTTGCCCGGGCGGCTACGCGCCGCCAGCCAGGCGCACGATCCAGCCGTGGACGAAGCTGCCGGCGTCGACCAGCAAAAGGATGGCGGCGTGGCCGACAGCGGCGGCGAGGCCACCTTTGAGCGCGTTGACGAGCCGCGGGCCGGGATAGAACTGCGACGCAGCCCAGCCGAAATACACGTACCAGGCGACCCAGAAGGCGACGACCATGCCGAGGGTCGGCGCAGCGGGTGCGGATCGCAGCCACTGCAGCAGCGCGGCCAGCATCGGCGGGATCGCCCGCAGGCTCAGTGTGTACGCGACCAGCACCATGTGCTCGGCCAGCGTGAGGCGCGCGGCGCGGAACAGCCATGCGCAAATCACACCGAGCAGTGGCAGTTGCACGAGCAGCAGCAGGTTGAAGTTGTGCTGCAGCAGGTCGGTCGCGTCGGCCGCGAAGCGGTCGTGCGCCAGCACCTGGAAGCCCATGACGTTGATCACCAGCGTGGTGATCCCGACCAGCAGCGTGAGGGTGGCGAACGGGCCGTGGTGGCGGCGTCGCTTGCCGTCGACGTAGTCGCGGGCCAAGCCGCCGGGGCGTGTCAACAGCGCCCGCAGCAGGGCCAGCGGGCTGCGTTCGACATTGGCGAATGCATGCATCAGCTCGCGCCAGATGTCGCGCAGCGTCAGTCGTTTCGTATCGGTGCGCTGGCCGCAGTGCACACAGAAGCGCGCGGGCACGGCGTACGGTGCGTCGCAGTTCAGACAGCGCAGGCCGTGGGCTGCGCCGGCAGTGGCTGCTAATCGCCGCGTGGCTTGTCGAGTTGCCACCGCAGATGCGCCCGCACCGCCGGCCACTCTGCCCGCACGATGCTGTACACGCAGGTATCGCGGAGCAGCCCGTCTGCAGTGCGCGAGTGGCTGCGCAGGATGCCGTCGAGCTGCGCGCCCAGGCGCTCGATGGCGCGACGGCTTTGCTGATTGAAGTAGTGAGTGCGGAATTCGACCGCGATGCAGTCAAGCGTGTCGAAGGCGTGGCCGAGCAGCATCAGCTTGCACTCGGTGTTGAAGGGGCCGCGCTGCATTCGGGCCGCGGTCCAGGTCGAGCCGATCTCGACGCGCCGGTTGGCGGCGTCGATATTCATGTAGGTCGTCATGCCGGCGGCTCGGCCGGTGGCGTCGAAGCTCGTGAACGGCAGCATCGACCCTGCGGCCTGCAATGCCAGGCGGCGATCGATCTCGGCGCCCATGCCCGCGGGCTCGGGCACGCTCGTATACCAGAGCTGCCAGAGTTCGCCGTCGCGCACCGCTTCGGCAAGTGCGAAGGCGTGCGATACCGACAGCGGCTCGAGCCGCGCGTGCGCGCCGGCGAGCGTGATCGGCGCGGGCCAGCTCATCGGCGCTGCAACAATCGCGTCAGCGGTTGTGCCGCTGCATGAAGACGAGCTTCTCGAACAGCGACACGTCCTGCTCGTTCTTCAGCAGCGCACCGACCAGTGGCGGCACGCTGACCTTCTCGTCCTTGCTCTGCAATGCTTCGAGTGGAATGTCCTCGGCCACCAGCAGCTTCAACCAGTCGAGCAGCTCGGATGTGCTCGGCTTCTTCTTCAGTCCGGGCAGGTTGCGCACCTCGTAGAAATTCTTCAGCGCGGCGGCGAGCAGGCCCTTCTTGAGGTCGGGGAAGTGGACGTCGACGATGCTCTTCATCGTGTCGGCGTCCGGGAACTTGATGTAGTGGAAGAAGCAGCGGCGCAAAAAGGCGTCGGGCAGTTCCTTCTCGTTGTTCGAGGTGATGAAGACGAGCGGGCGGTGCTTCGCCTTGATCAGCTCGCGCGTCTCGTAGACGTAGAACTCCATGCGGTCGATCTCGCGCAGCAGGTCGTTCGGGAACTCGATATCGGCCTTGTCGATCTCGTCGATCAGCAGCACCACCGGCTTGTCGGCGGTGAAGGCCTGCCACAGCACGCCCTGAACGATGTAGTTGCGGATGTCCTTGATGCGCTCGGAGTTGTCGATGCCGGCGAGCTGGCTGTCGCGCAGCCGGCTCACGGCGTCGTACTCGTACAGTCCCTGCTGCGCCTTGGTGGTGCTCTTGATATGCCATTGCAGCAGCGGCATTTCCAGCGCGCGCGCCACCTCTTCGGCGAGCATCGTCTTGCCGGTGCCGGGTTCGCCCTTGACCAGCAGGGGGCGCTTCAGCGTGGCCGCGGCGTTCACGGCCAGCATCAGGTCGTGGGTCGCGATGTAGTTCTCGGTGCCGGTGAACTTCATGGGGTCGGGAGGGGTTCGAGAGGGCTGCGCAAGGGGCGCGCAGCGAGCGCCGGTGCGGGGTCGGGCCAGTATATAGGCCCCCCTATAATCGCTCGCTGCTGTTGCCGACCCTGCGCCCCACCTTCGCCCTAGCGTGCTTCCGACCCCATGAAAAAGCTGCCGACCGTGTTCGTTGCGTTGATGTTGTCGATATTCGCCATGGCCTCGTCCGTGCAGGCTCAGGACGCTGCGGCAGGCGTGAAGAAAGCGGCGATGTGCATCGGCTGCCACGGCATTCCGGGCTACCAGGCGAGCTTTCCCGAGATTCACAAGGTGCCGATGATCTCGGGCCAGAACGCGAAATACATCGTGGCAGCGCTGACTGCGTATAAAAAGGGCGAGCGCAAGCACCCGACGATGCGCGCCATCGCGGCATCGCTGACCGACAAGGATATGGCGGATCTCGCGGCGCACTACGAGCAGCAGGGTCGGGCCGGCGGCGTGGCGCTCGTTTCGACCGCCAGCGCGCCCGCCGCGCCCTTGGCCGACGTTCCCGCCGTCGCTGGCGAAGTGCTCAAGGCCGGCAACTGCGTCTCGTGCCATGGTGCGAATCTGAACCAGCCGATCGACCCGTCGTACCCGAAGATCGCTGGCCAGCACGCCGACTATCTGTTCGTCTCGCTGAAGGCATACCAGACCGCCGGCAACCCGCACGTGGGGCGCGCCAACGCCATCATGGGAGGCATGGTCAAGCCTTTCAGCCATGCGCAGCTGAAGGCGGTCGCGTCCTATATCTCGAGCCAGCCCGGCGACCTGAAGACGATCGAGCAGTCGCACTTCCGCTGAGTCGCGAAGCCGCCCCGTTGGCGGCACTGCTATCGTTTCGGAGACCGAAGCCCGGAGATCCCCGATGAAGCGAATCCTCAGCGCGGCCGTCCTGACCGCCGCCTGCCTTGCGTCGCACGCCCAGACCCTGCGCTGGGCCAGCCAGGGCGATCCGCAGACCATGGACCCGCACTCGCAGAACGAGTCCATGACCAACATGATGAACGGGCAGGTCTACGAACGCCTGACCTCGCGCGACAAGGCGCTGGCCATCGTGCCGGGCCTGGCGCTGTCGTGGGAGCAGGTCAACCCGCTGCTGTGGCGCTTCAAGCTGCGCCCCGGCGTCAAGTTCCACGACGGCAGCCCGTTCAGCGCCGACGACGTGGTGTTCTCGATCATCCGCGGCCAGCAGCCGACGTCGCAGATCAACAACTATGTGACCGGCGTCGGCACGCCGCGCAAGGTCGACGACCTGACGGTCGAATTCCAGCTCGCGGCGGTCAACCCGATCTTCATGGATCACCTCGACTCGGCCTGGATCATGAGCAAGGCCTGGTCCGAGAAGAACAAGGTCGTCAAGCCGCTCGACTTCAAGAACAAGGAGGAGAGCTACGCTTCGCAGAACGCCAACGGCACCGGGCCGTACATGCTGGTGAGCCGCGCGCCGGGCATCAAGAGCACCTACAAGCGCAACCCGGCCTGGTGGGGCAAGGCCGAGGGCAATGTGCAGGATATCGTCTTCACGCCGATCGCCAACGATGCGACCCGGCTGGCCGCGCTCGTCTCGGGCGAGGTCGACTTCGTGCTCGATCCGGCACCGCGCGATGTCGCCAAGCTGCGCAACACGCCTAGCGTGAAGATCATCGACGGCCCGGAGAACCGGATCCTCTTCATTGGCATGGACCAGGGCCGCGACGAGCTGCTCTACAGCAGCGTCAAGGGCAAGAACCCGTTCAAGGACCTGCGGGTGCGCCGCGCTCTTTACCACGCGGTCGATATCGAGACGCTCAAGACCAAGCTGATGAATGGTCAGAGCGTGCCCACCGGCGGCCTGACGGTCTCGCCGCTCGGCGCCTATAACGACCCCGAGATCGAGAAGCGCCTGCCGTTCGACCTGGCGCAGGCGAAGAAGCTGATGGCCGAGGCCGGCTACCCGGACGGCTTCGAGGTGCAGCTCGACTGCCCGAACAACCGCTATGTCAACGACGAGCCGATCTGCATCGCGCTGGCGGCGATGTGGTCGCAGATCAAGGTCAAGGTCAAGGTCTTGGGCATGCCGCGCGCGACCTACTTCCCCAAGCTCGAGAAGTACGACTTCAGCATGTACATGCTCGGCTGGGGCGGCGCCACCACAGACGCCGAGACCACGCTCACGCCGGTATTTCGCAACAACCTGGGCGACAAGGGCGTGGGTTTCTACAACTACGGCCACGCGCGCAACGACAAGGGCGATGCGCTGGCGGCGCAGTCGAGCACCGAGGCCGACCCGAAGAAGCGCGAGCAGCTCGTCAAGGCGGCGCTGCGCGAGTTCAAGGAGCAGGTGGCCGTGATCCCGCTGCACCGCCAGGTGATCCCGTGGGCGGCGCGCAGCAACGTCAGCGTCGTGCACCGTCCTGACAACTGGTTCGAGGTGCAGTGGGTGACGATCGGAAAATAGCTCAGCCGCCGCGGTCGCGCCGCGCGAGTTCGGCCTCGAGTTCGGCGATGCGCGCGCGGGCGTCGTCGCCCTCCGGGATCGGCCGGCCACTGTCGCGCCATTCGACCGCCGACTTGAAGCCGTGCACCTGGGCCTGACGGCGAAACCACAGGCCCTCGGGGTTGTGCCGGCTCACGCCGTCGAACAGGGTCGCGAACATCTGGGTCTGCTCGAGTCCCATGGCGAGCATCGCCTAATTGACGACGAGCTTGTGCATCGCCAGGTGCGACAGCGGAACGCCGCCGATGCGCAGCGCGAGCTGCATCGTCGCGGCTTCCAGTTCGTCCGCGGGCACGGCCAGGTTCGCGAGGCCCCAGTCGGCGGCCTGCCGGCCGTCGAGCAGATCGCCGGTGAACATCAACTGCTTGGC
>JBDSEG010000163.1:0-21370 GCA_039920165.1 Burkholderiaceae bacterium | reverse complement strand
GCGATCCAGCAGGGGTGCGTCGTCGAGGCGATGCACCACAGCGCCGAGCGCCGCGAGCTCTGCCTCGCACGTGTCCGGGGCGAACGAGGGACCGAGCCGTGAACCACGCATCGCATCGCCGCCGGCGCGCTCGCGTGGCGCGGCGCCGGCTGTGGTTGCGAGCGAAGCCGCCGGCGACGCGGCCACCGATGCCGACGCGCCGACCGACGAGGCAGCGCCGCGCAAGCGACGGCGGCGCCGGCGCCGGCCGGGTGGCGGGTCCGATGCGGCCGATGCATCGGGCGAGCGCGGTCCGGCCGCGCCTTCCACGGCCGAGTGATGGCTGCGGCGGGTTTTGATCCGCGCGGCCTCACGCGCCTGCGCGGCGCATTCGTCGATCGCGTCGATGCCGGCCGCATCCCCGGCGCGGTGTGGCTGCTCGGCGGCGACGCTGTGCCGGATCGGGTCGACTGCGTCGGCTGGCAGGACGCGGCGCGCACGAGCGCGCTGCGCGAGGATGCGATCTTTCGCATCCATTCGATGACGAAACCGATCGTGTCGGTCGCGGCGCTCGCGCTCTACGAGCAGGGGCGGCTGAGCCTGGCCGATCCGGTCGCGCGCCACCTGCCGGAGTTCGCGGACGTGCGGGTCGGCGTCGACGGGTCGGTGCCGCAGCGGCCGATGACGCTGCACGATCTGCTGCGCCACACGGCCGGGCTGACCTACGAATTTCTTCCGCCCGACCCGGTGCGGCAGCGCTATGTCGACGCGGACCTCTTTTCGCGCCAGCGCAGCACGGCGGAGTTCGCGACGCGCCTCGCCGGCCTGCCGCTGATCTGCTCGCCGGGTGCGCGCTGGGAATACAGCCGCGCCACCGACCTGCTCGGCCGGGCACTCGAGGTGATCGCAGGCGAGTCGCTCGGCATCGTCCTGCAGAAGATTGTTTTCGACCCGCTCGGCATGACTGACACCGGCTTCTTCGTGAGCGCGGAGCGGGCCGGGCGCGTCGCACAGGCGTTTGCGACCGATCCCGACACCGGCGCCGCGGTAAAGCTGTTCGATCCGCTCGAAGAACCCCGCTTCGAAAGCGCCGGCGGCGGGTTGGTATCGACGGTGCGCGACTACGGTCGTTTCGTGCGCTGCCTCGCGGGTGGCGGCAGCCTCGACGGCGTTCGCCTGCTCGGGCGCAAGACGGTCGACTGGATGGCCAGCGACCATCTCGGTGCGATCAGCCACGACGGCACGATCCTGCCGCCCGGGTACGGCTTCGGCCTCGGCGTGGCGGTGCGCACCGCTGCCGGCCTTGCCACCGATCCGGGCAGCGTCGGCAGTTATGGCTGGAGCGGCGCCGCCGGATCGATCTTCGTCGTCGATCCCACCGAGCGCGTGTATGCCCTGCTGATGGTCCAGGCCCCCGGCCAGATGGCCGAGCTGTGGGATCTGTTTCGATCGCTGGTATATGCGGCACTCGACTGAGGCGGTCGACGCCTTCGTCGCGCTCGGCGCCAACCTGGGCGATCCGGCGGCCACGCTGCGCGCGGCCATCGACAAGCTGGCCGCACTGCCGAAGAGTGAACTCGTGCGGTGCTCCGGCCTGTACCGAAGCGCGCCGCTCGACGCGCCCGGGCCAGACTATCTCAATGCAGTGTTGTGCCTGCGTACTGAACTCGAACCGCACGTGCTGCTCGCCCAGATGCAACGCATCGAGCACGCGCACGGCCGCGCGCGCGGCGCGCGCAATGCGCCGCGCACGCTCGATCTCGATCTACTGATGCACGGCGCGGTCCGCCTGGACACGCCCGAGCTGACCTTGCCGCATCCGCGGCTGCACCGGCGCGCCTTCGTTCTCGCGCCGCTGGCCGAGATCGCACCGGACTGCGAAGTGCCGGGACTCGGCTCGGTGCGCGCGTTGCTGGCCAGCGTCGCCGGGCAAGCCATCGAGCGCATCGCGGGATGATCGGCTGGCGCCACATCGTCGTCGAAGGCCCGATCGGCGTCGGCAAGACGACGCTCGCGCGCCAGCTCGCGCCGCTGCTGGATGCCGATCTGATGCTCGAGCGGCCCGAGGAAAATCCGTTCCTGCAGCGCTTTTACGCCGACATGTCCGGCTATGCCTTGCAGACCCAGCTGTTCTTTCTGTTCCAGCGCGCCAAGCAGGCGCGCGAGCTGGCGCAAGCGGGTCTGTTTTCGCGTCCGGTCGTCGGCGATTATCTGTTCGCCAAGGATGCGCTGTTCGCGCGCCTGACACTGAGCGACGAGGAACACCGGCTGTATCTGCAGATGTATGCGCAGCTGGCGCACGACGTGAGCGAACCCGATCTGGTGATCTGGCTGCAGGCCTCTCCTACGACGCTGGCCAGGCGCATCCGCGCGCGCGGCATCGCGATGGAGCAACGTATCGACGAGGCCTATCTCGAGCGACTGTGCGCAGCGTATGTGGAGCACTTCCGCTCCTACGACGGCGCGCCGGTGCTGGCGATCGATTCCGAGCATTTCAACCCGGCGCGTTCGGACACCGACCTCAGCGGCCTGCTGCAGCAGGTGCGATTCGCGCTGGCGGCGGCGCTGCGGCCTGGAGTTCGAACAGACGCTGCGCCGTGAAGGCGATCGTCGCCATGAGTGCGGTCGCACCGAGGGCCAGTGCGACGACGACGCCGAAAATCACGGCCCAGCCCGACGCGGCAGCCGGATGGACCGGGTTGTGGCGCCGGTTCCAGGCCGTATCGGGCGTGAGGCCGTAGACGATGGCCGTCAGCATGGTCGCCGCGAGCATCGCGCCGAGCAGCGGCGTCAGCAGCCAGGCGAGGCGATCGTCCATGCCGAACTCGCGCATGCGCTGCGCGCCATAGACGCCGAGCAGCGTCGGCACGGCGAAGAGCCAGCCCCAGGCGTCGTGAAAGCCATGAAGATAGAAGCGGTGCAGACCCAGGCTGCCGCCGAGCAGTGCGAGCCAGGTCGCCAGGGTCCTGGATTTGGGTGCGGCGCTCACGGCGACGCCGGTACTGCGCGGTCGCTCGCGCCCAGGGCTTTTTGCATCAGCACTACATCGAGCCAGCGATCGAATTTCCAGCCGGCCGACCGCAGGATGCCGGTGGACTCGAACCCGAGTGCGCGGTGCACGCCGATCGACGACAGGTTGTTCGAGTCACCGATGACGGCCAGCATCTGGCGTGCGCCGGCCGCTTCGCAGCGCGCACACAGTTCGGCGAGCAGGACGCGGCCGACGCCCTGGCCCTGCGCCTGCGGCGCGAGGTAGATCGAGTCCTCGAGGCAATAGCGGTAGGCCGGACGGGGGCGAAAGTGATTCGCATAGGCATAGCCGAGCAGCATCCCGCCACGCTCGGCGACCAGCCACGGCAGCCCCTTGCCGCGCACGTCGTCGCGGCGGCGTGCCATCTCGGCGGCGCTCGGTGCCGCGAGCTCGAAGGTGCCGGTGCCATTGCGCACGTTCCAGGCATAGATGTCGCACACGGCGGCGTCATCGGCGTCGGTGCTGGGACGGATCGTGAGCGGGCTCGTCGGCATGGGGTGAGTAAAGCGGGGTCGACGAGTTTATAATGCCCGGTTTCGCCCGCCAGCGGACGCGTGCAAGTTCGCCTTTCGGTCGCGGGTGTGCAGGGACTGGCGGCCTTGCAAAGGTCTTTCGAACGCTTCTCGAACTTTCAGGAATTCTCATGGTCGTGATCAGGCTCTCCCGTGGCGGCGCGAAAAAGCGCCCCTTCTTCAATATCGTCGTGGCCGATTCGCGCACGCGCCGCGACGGCCGTTTCATCGAGCGCCTGGGTTTCTACAACCCGGTGGCATCGGGAGGGGAGCAGCCTTTGCGCGTCGCCTTCGACCGCATCGAGCACTGGACCCGCACCGGCGCGCAACTGTCGCCGACCGTGCAGCGTCTGGTCGCACAGGCCAAGGCCGCGGCCTGATCGTCGGCCCCGGTGGCCCGGCCGCGACGGCGATGAAGCCGCGGGTCGCGTGACGTCGATGTCGTCGCGGGTCGATGTCCCGGTGCCCTGGCCCGACGACGCCGTCGAGGTCGGCCGCATCGGCGGTGCCTGGGGCGTGAAGGGCTGGTTCAAGGTCCAGCCGTTTGCCACTGATGCGCAGGCCCTGTTTTCTGCGCGACGCTGGTTTCTCCGCCCCGCCGAAGATTCGATCGTCCGGCCTGACCTCGCGTCCACTGCGCACCGGGTGCTCAATATCGTCGAGATCAAGGAGCACGCGGCCGGTCTGGTCGCCTGTGGGCAGGGCGTGGCCGACCGGACGCAGGCGCAGGCGATTTACGGTGCACGCGTGCATGTGGCGCGATCGCATTTCCCCAAGCCGGCGATCGACGAGTACTACTGGGTCGACCTGATCGGCCTTACCGTGACCAACCGCGACGGCGCCAACCTCGGCAGCGTCGTCGGCTTGATCGATACCGGGCCGCACAGCGTCTTGCGCGTTGTACCGCGCGACGCGTCGGACGCGGCGGCCGAGCGGCTGATCCCGTTCGTCTCGGCGTATATCGACGACGTGAGCCTGGACCAGCGCCGCATCGGCGTCGACTGGGGTCTGGACTTCTAGGGCCAACCTCGGACCGTTCGCCCCATGCGTTTCGACGTCATCACGCTCTTCCCCGAACTCTTCGCTGCGCACCTCACGCACGGCATCACGCGGCGTGCGTTCGAGTCGGGGCAGGTCGAGGTGCGCCTGTGGCCCCTGCGCGATTTCGCCGACAACGACTACCGTCGCGTCGACGACCGTCCCTACGGCGGCGGTCCGGGCATGGTGATGCTGGCCGGTCCGTTGCAGCGTGCCCTTCAGTCGATTCGCGCGAGTCGCGACGATGCCGCACCGGTGGTTCATTTCACGCCGATCGGTGCGCCGCTGAACCAAGTGCGCCTGCGCGAATTTGCCGCGGGCAGCGGGGGCATCTTGCTGTGCGGCCGCTACGAAGGTATCGACCAGCGGTTCATCGATGCCGAGGTCGACCTCGAACTGAGCCTCGGCGATTTCGTGCTGTCGGGCGGCGAGTTGCCGGCGCTCGCGCTGCTCGACGGCGTCGCCCGCCTGCAGCCGGGCGTGCTGGGCGATGCGCAGTCGCACGAGCAGGACAGTTTCGAGAACGGCCTGCTCGATTGCCCGCACTACAGCCGCCCCGAAGTGCTTCCGACGGGGGCCGGGCCGGTCGGCATTCCTGCGCCGCTGCTGTCCGGGCATCACGCCGAGATCGCACGCTGGCGGCGCCAGCGTTCGCTCGAACTGACCGCGCGCCGGCGCCCCGACCTGCTGGTGGCGGCGCGTGCGGCAGGTCGGCTGAGCCCTGCCGACGAGCGGTTTATCGCCGCACTGCCTCTATAATCGTCGGCTTTTCGATCCTCTGCTGCGCAACGGGGCCCCAGCGTCCCGCATACCCACAAAAAACCGCGGCACGATCATTTGGAGAACCCATGGACCTGATCCAGACCCTCGAGCGGGAAGAAATCACCCGGCTCAACAAGACCATTCCAGAATTCGCCCCCGGCGACACCGTGATCGTCAGCGTCAAGGTCGTCGAAGGCACGCGCAAGCGGCTACAGGCGTTCGAAGGCGTGGTGATTGCCAAGCGCAACCGCAGCCTCAATTCGAGCTTCATCGTGCGCAAGATCTCCAGTGGCGAAGGCGTCGAGCGGACGTTCCAGCTCTACAGCCCGTTAATCGCCTCGATTGAAGTCAAGCGCCGCGGCGACGTCCGCCGGGCGAAGCTCTACTACCTGCGCAACCGCTCGGGCAAATCGGCGCGGATCAAAGAAAAGCTGGGTTGACGCAAGTCAGCTTCGGCGTGCGCCGAAGCGCTGCCCAGCCGCGGTCCCAGCGTTCGCCGCAGGCAAGAGTTGGGCTGATGCAATCACTTTCGCGCAAGCGGATGCGCTGCACCGCAGCGGCCCGGCTTTCGGCGCAGCCACAAGCCAGGCTGAAGCCGACTGCGTCTTCGACGGCGCCAGCTCACGCGCGATGAAGCCATGGCGCTGAGCTTCGACCCGCAGCAGTTGCCGGTGCTCGGCACCGACGATCACCTGCCGACGGTCGACCGCGTCGAGCTCGGCATCGCTGCGCTGCGGCAACGCTTTTTCGCGCCACCGGTGTGGTCGCCCGAGATCCGTGGCGAGACACGCTTCAGCGAGCGCACGCCGGTGCATGCCTCGGTTCTGGTGCCGCTCGTCCTGCGTGATGAGCTGACCGTTCTGTTCACGCAGCGCACCGACCACCTCGCCGCCCACCCCGGGCAGATCAGTTTTCCTGGCGGCCGGGTCGAGGCGGGAGACGCGGATGCGGTCGCGACTGCCTTGCGCGAGTCGCACGAAGAGATCGGTCTGCGCGCCGACGAGGTCGACGTCCTTGGCGCGATGCCGATCTATACGACCGGCACCGGCTTTATCGTGACGCCGGTCGTCGCGCTGGTGCGCAGCGCCTTCGAACCGGTCGTCGATCCGTTCGAGGTGGCCGAGGTGTTCGAGGTGCCGCTCTCATTTCTGATGACGCCGGCCAATCATCGACGCCATCGTGTCGAGGTGAACGGTATCGCGCGCGAATTCTTCTCCATGCCCTGGCAGGGCAGCGATGCGCTGGGTGAACCGCGGCGCTATTTCATCTGGGGCGCGACCGCCGCGATGCTGCGCAATCTGTACCGCTTCCTCAAGGCCTGACCGCGCGACGGGCACCGCCGGGGCCCGTGGCTGGCGTCGCTATGATCGCCGCGCATGAGTTTCTTCGCCGTCCTGTTCGCGCTGCTGATCGAACAGCTCAAGCCGCTGCCGCGCGGCAACCCGGTGCACGATGTGCTGACGGCGTGGATGCGCTGGACCGGTCGCAATTTCGACGCCGGTCGCGACCATCACGCCTGGGTCGTGTGGGGCGTGACGGTGGGGGTGCCGTCGGTGCTGGCTTTTGGGATCTTTCTCGGCCTGGCACACATCAGCGTTTTTCTCGGCCTGCTGTGGAATGTCGCGGTGCTGTACCTCAGCCTTGGCTTTCGCCAGTTCAGCCACTATTTCACCGATATTCGCGATGCGCTCGAAAGCGGCGACGAGCGGCGCGCGCGCGAGTTGCTCGCCGAGTGGCGCCATCTCGATGCGAGCGAGCTGCCGCGCTCCGAACTGCTGCGCCACGTGATCGAGCATTCGCTGCTCGCGGCGCACCGGCATGTGTTCGGCGTCTTCTTCTGGTTCGTCGTGCTGTCGTCCTTCGGACTCGGACCGGCGGGCGCCGTGCTGTACCGCATGGCCGAGTTCGCGAGCCGCTACTGGACCTTCAAGAGCCGCACCCTCGGCGTTCCGATGAACGAGCGGCTGATGCACCTGTCGCAACGCCTGTTTGGCGTGTTCGACCATGTGCCCGCGCGCCTGACCGCGTTCGGCTTCGCGGTGGTCGGCAATTTCGAGGAGGCCGTGACCTGCTGGCGGCGCGACGCTTCGTTGTGGAAGCATCCGAACGAAGGGATCATCCTCGCCGCCGCGGCGGGCGCGGTCGGCGTTCGCCTTGGCGGATCGGCCGCGCCCGGTGTCACGCCGGACCGCTCGAAGACCTTCGATGCGGGCGCACCGAGCGACGCCGCCGGCGCCGAAGGTTCGACCCCTGGCGCGTCGCCCGAGCTGTGGCACCTGCGCAGCATCGTCGGCCTGGTGTGGCGCTCGGTCGTGCTGTGGATGCTGTTGCTGGCGCTCCTGTCGCTGGCCAATCTGATCGGCTGAACCGCGCCTTCAGCGGCGTACCAGCTCGGCCAGGATCTCGGTATAGATGCGGTAGCGCGACGCGTCGATCCGCCCGTCGGCGAGCGCCGCGCGGACGCCGCAGCCGGGCTCCTGCAAATGGGTGCAGTTGTAGAAGCGGCAGTCCTTCGCTGGCCCAGCCAAGTCGGGCATCAGGGCCGGCAGTTGCTGCGCATCGATCTGGCGCAGGCCGAATTCCTGGAAGCCCGGCGAGTCGATCAGGGCCGCCTCGCGGTTCGCGGCCAGCCAGTACCACTGCGTCGTCGTCGTCGTGTGCCGGCCCGAATTGAGTGCAAGCGAAACCTCGCCGATTTGCGCTTTCGCATCCGGCACCAGCAGATTGATCAGCGTGCTCTTGCCGGCGCCGCTCGGGCCGAGGACGAGCGTGGCGCCGCCGGCCAGCAGCGCATCGAGTGCGGCGCGCGCCTGCGCGGGCTGCGCCTTGAGCGCCACTTCGATCACCTCGATGCCCATCGCCGCATAGGGCACGAGGCGTTCGCGCGCGGCCGCGATGCCCGGCAGGTCGGCCTTGTTCAACACGATGCGCGCATCGATGCCGGCGCTCTCGGCGGCGATCAGCGCGCGCGCCAGTTGCGACTCGCTGAAGACTGGCTGCGCAGCCACCAGCACCAGCAGCCGGTCGATATTGGCAGCGAAGGATTTTGTCTTCCATTCATCCTGGCGAAAGAGCAGGTTGCGGCGCGGCTCGATGTGCTCGATCACGCCCTCGTCGCCACTCGGTTGCCAGCGCACCCGGTCGCCGACGACGCAGTCGCCGCTCCTATCTCCTCCCTTGCCGCGTCCCTTGCCGCGCGGATGGCACGTGAGTCGAACGCCCTCCGGCGTCTCGACGATGTAGTGCCGCCCGTGCCCGGCCACCACCAGGCCGAGATCGAGTTCCGCCGCCTTGCTCAAGCGCGCGCCCGCGGTTCAGCCGTGTCCGGCAAGCAGCGCATCGGCCTTGGCTGCGCAAATGAAATCGTTGATTGAGAGCCCTGCCACGGTGTGGGTGTTGTAGCGTACGCCGCAGCGGCCATAGCTCACCGCCAGATCGGGGTGGTGGTCCTCGACATGGCTGATCCAGGCGAGGGCGTTCACGAACGCCATCGTGCGGTGGTAGTCGGCAAAGCGAAAGCGCTTCTCGATCGCGCCATCGGCCACCGACCAGCCGTCGAGTTGCGCCAGCAGTTCGGCAACCTGCGCATCGTCGAGCTTCGCGATGCCTTGCGAAGGCGGGCAGCGCCGGTCTTTCAGCGCCTTCATGCCGCACGCATCCTCAGTGCAGCCAGGCGCTGCGAGGCCGGCGGATGCGAGTAATAAAAGCTCGCATACAGCGGATCGGGCGTCAGCGTGCTGGCGTTGTCTTCATGCAGCTTGAGCAGTGCGGTGGCAAGCTCCGCGCCACTCGCCTGTTCGCAGGCATAGGCGTCGGCCTGGAATTCATGCCGGCGCGAAAGCCGCGTGAACAGCGGTGAAACGAAAAAGCCGAAGACCGGAACGACAAGCGCGAACAGCAGCAGCGCAAGCGCATCGTTGGGCACAGTCACCGACGGCGCCGCGCCGAAGGCGGCATAAAACCATGTCCGGCTCGCCAGCCAGCCGAGCAGTGCGAATCCGGCCAGGCTGATCGCGAACATCGACAGCATCCGCTTTTGCACGTGCCGGTGCTTGAAGTGACCGAGCTCGTGCGCGAGCACCGCCTCGACTTCACCGGCCGACAGCTTGACGAGCAGCGTGTCGAAGAAGACGACCCGCTTGGCCGCGCCGAACCCGGTGAAATACGCATTCGCATGCGCCGAGCGCTTGCTGCCGTCCATCACGAACAAGCCCTTGGCCTTGAAGCCGCAACGCGTCATCAGCGTCTGAACGCGCGCCTTGATCGACTCGTCGGCGAGCGGCTCGAACTTGTTGAAGAGCGGCGCGATCACGGTCGGATACAGCACCAGCGCAGCGAGGTTAAATGCCATCCAGGCGGCCCAGGCCCACAACCACCACAGCGAGCCGGTGGCGCCCATGATCCAAAGGATCAGCGCGGCGATCGGCAGGCCCACGACGACGCCGACCGCGATGCCCTTGAGCATGTCCGCGAGGTACAGCCGCCAGGTCATCCGGTTGAAGCCGAAGCGCTGCTCGATGCGAAAGGTGCTGTACAGCTCGAACGGCAGATCGAGCAGGGCGCTGATGACGCTGAAGCCGGCCAGCAAGGCGAGCTGGTAGACCATGGCGCCAAAGCGCGGCGCGATCGCATCGCGCAGCACGCCGTTCATCACGTCGAGCCCGCCGAGCAGCGTCCAGCCGAGCAGTACCGCGGCGCCGAAAGCCGTGGCCAGCATGCCGAATCGGCCCTTGGCGAGGGTGTAGTCGGCGGCCTTCTGGTGCGCGACGAGCGAGATCGTGGCGCGAAACGGCTCGGGCACTGCATCGCGGTGCGCGGCGACATGACGCATCTGGCGGCCGACGAGCCAGAACTTGACGGCGATCGAGGCCAGCAAGGTGGTGGCAAATGCGAGCGTGAGTGCGCTCGCGGGAGAGGTCCACATCATGTCGCCAAGTGTAGGCCTGAGACAATTCGACCCAGGAGAACCGAATGAGCGAAGAGACGACCGGACAGGGTGGGGCCGCAGCCCTGGCGAAGAGCGACCAGAACCTGGTCTGGATCGACCTCGAGATGACGGGTCTGTATCCCGATACCGACCGCATCATCGAAGTCGCGGTGGTCGTCACCGATGCGCGACTCGGCCAGCGCACGCCCGGCCCGGTCTTCGCGGTGCACCAGAACGATGCCACGCTCGATGCGATGGACGCCTGGAACAAGGGAACGCACGGCCGCAGCGGGCTGATCGAGCGGGTCCGGGCCTCGACCCTGGACGAGGCGCAGATCGAGGCCCAAGTGATCGAATTTCTGCAGCGCTTCGTGCCGAAGAATGCGTCGCCGATGTGCGGCAACAGCATCTGCCAGGACCGTCGTTTCCTCGCCCGCACCATGCCCAAGCTCGAGGCGTTCTTCCACTACCGCAACCTGGATGTCAGCACGCTCAAGGAACTGGCGCGGCGCTGGAAGCCCGACATCCTCGGGGGCTTCAAGAAGGCGCAGGCGCACACCGCGTTGGCCGATATCCACGAGTCGATCGACGAACTCGTCTATTACCGCGAGCACCTTCTGGCCTGCTGACCCGCGAGTTCATTGCATCGGCATTGCTGCGCAGTTGCGGGTTATCCCGCAAGCCCTTAGAATGCGCATTCGCCGCGGGACACCGCGGCGTTTCGTTCATCCCCTTCGGCCTCACTCGAGTCTTCCCACGCCGGTCTGCCCTGACCACGTGCGGCCTGTTCGAACCCCATCGAGCTGCTTGCTCACGGGAATGGTCGGCGGCGATGCCGTCGCTATGACTGTTCTCGAGGTTCAGTCGCCCGATCTTCAGCTCGGGCGCTGGTTCGGACCTTCTCCCCAGCGACTTATCAGTCGTGTCCCTTGCGGGCCACGGCGAGTGCTGACCATTGCTTCGGCGAACGCCGCGGCTGGGCCGCGCTGTGTATGTGAAGAAAGACAAGAGCATGAGTTTCCAGAACCTGGGCTTGCATGAAGCCCTGATCAAAGCCGTATCCGATTCGGGCTACGCCACCGCCACCGAAGTCCAACTGCAGGCGATTCCGCCCGCAATGGCCGGAGCCGACCTGATGGTCTCGGCCAGCACCGGCAGCGGCAAGACCGCGTCGTTCATCCTGCCCGCCCTGCAGCGGATCCTTGCCGCGCGCCAGGACAACACCAAGCGGCGCGAGAAGGGCGTCGTGTACGGCCCGCGCATCCTCGTCCTGTGCCCGACCCGCGAGCTCGCGATGCAGGTCGCCAAGGCCGCCGCTACCTACGGCCGCTATGTGCAGGGCCTGCGTGTCGCGACCGTTGTGGGCGGCGTGCCGTATCCGGCGCAGATCGCCGCGCTGCGCGGTCCGCTCGACATCCTGATCTCGACCCCGGGACGCCTGATCGACCACCTCAATACCGGCCGCTGCGTGCTCGAGAACGTCGAGATGCTGGTCCTGGACGAGGCCGACCGCATGCTCGACATGGGCTTCATCGACGATATCAACCTGATCGCCGAGAAGATTCCCGCGTCGCGTCAGACCGTGATGTTCAGCGCCACCTTCCTGGGCCACGTCGGCCGCCTCGCGCAAAACCTGCTGCGCGATGCCAAACGCATCGATGTCGCCTCGCACACCGACACCCACGAGAATATCGAGCAGCGCCTGCATTGGGCAGACAACAGCACGCACAAGAATGCGCTGCTCGACCACATTCTGACCCAGCGCGAGATGGAGCAGGCGCTTGTCTTCACCAGCACCCAGCGCGATGCCGACTGGCTCGCCGACCGCCTGGCCGATATGGGCCACCACGTGGCCTCGCTGCACGGCGGGCATCCGCAGGGCCGGCGCAACCGCGTCCTGCAGGGCCTGCGCAACAAGCAGCTCAAGATCCTCGTCGCGACCGATGTGGCCGCGCGCGGCATCGATGTGCCCAGCATCAGCCACGTCATCAACTACGGTCTGCCGATGAAGGCCGAAGACTATGTGCACCGCATCGGCCGTACGGGCCGTGCCGGCAAGAACGGCCTGGCGATCACGCTCGGCGAGCGCATGGACACCGGCATGATCCGCCGCATCCAGCAGTTCACGACGCAGAACATCCCGGTCGCCACGATTGCCGGACTCGAGCCCAAGAGCCCCGAGCCGCGCATGTTCTCGGCGCGCCCGGAAGGTGCCGGCAAATTCGGCGCTCCGGCCGGCCGCTTCGCCAAGCCGGGCTTCGGTCCGGGCAAGGGCTTTGCCAAGAAGCCGTTCGCGCCACGCGACCGCAGCCCGTTCGAGCGCCCGGCGGGTGGCTTCGAAGCGCGCGCGCCGCACGCCGATGCAGGCCGCAGCGCCTTCGATCGGCCGGTCGGTGCGGGACCTCGCAAGCCGGCAGCGCCGGCGGGCAAGCCCGGCTTCAAGCCGCAGCGCGCCCGGCCGGGCAGCTTCGACCGCTGAGCGCCCCGCGCGACGCGCCATGAAAGAGGCCCGCTGATGCGGGCCATTTTTTCGTGCGACGAGGCTTCGGTGCCGCGGCTCAGTGTCGCCGCGCCACTGTCACGTCGACCGTCATGCCGAGATAGTCGCCGCTCTGACCGAACCAGCTGCCCGAGATCGGCGCGGCCTGCGACGGGTCGCGCGCGACGCCGACCCGGATCAGTTCGGTGCCGCCGAGCAGGTTGTTGGTCGGGTCGAACGGAACCCAACCGGCGCCCGGCAGATACGCCTGCAACCAGGCATGCGTCGCGCCCGCACCGACCACCGCGGCGGCGCCCGGCTCGACCGATCCGAAGTCGAGCGCTGGGTCGTAGAGATAGCCCGAGACAAAGCGCATCGCATAGCCCAGGCGCCGTCCGGCCTCCATCATCAGCAACGCGAAATCGCGGCACGATCCGGTCCCGAGCGCGAGCGTCTCGAGCGGGGTCTGCGTGCCTTCCTCGTCGCGCGCCTGGTAGCGCAGGTTGGCGCGGACATGCTGGTTCATCGCGACCAGCAGATCGCGCGTTCCGGTCGGTCCGTCGGTGCGGATGAACTGGCGCGCCCACGCGGTGAGCGTGCCGTCCGGGTCGTCGTACTTCGGGCGCAGGTAATGCTCGAGGTCGTAGCGTTCGTCCACGCCGTACGCGAATGGAAACCATTGCGCGCTCGGCGACAGCGGCAGCTCGAGGTTGTGGGTGTGCGCGTGCTCGATCGTGAAGGTGCAGACGATGCGCAACTCCTGCGCACGCGCGAGCGGCTGCACCAGGGCGATCGAGTTCGAATGCGGATCCTGGATCATTCGCACGCTCGCGTCGGGCGTCACATCCAGGTCGGTCGCGAGCACGCGCAGGTCGTGGCTGTCACGCGGACGAAACATCACCCGGTGCTCGCCAAAGCGCACCGGCGCGCGGTAGCGGTACACCGTGGTGTGGGTGATGTTGTAGCGGATCGCCATGATGTGCCGTGTCGGCTGCCGGGGCATCGTTGGTCGCGTCGGGGGCCGGCGCGGCGCGCGTCGATCAGACCTGCAGGAGCTCGACCTCGAACATCAGCGTCGCATTCGGCGGAATCACACCGCCCGCGCCGCGCGCGCCGTAGCCGAGCGCGGGCGGGATAACGAGCACTCGCGTGCCGCCCACCGCCATGCCTTGCACGCCTTCGTCCCAGCCTTTGATCACCATGCCCTGGCCGAGGCCGAACTCGAACGGCTCGTCGCGGTCCTTGCTCGAGTCGAACTTGGCGCCCTTGACGCCCTCGTTGTAGAGCCAGCCGGTGTAGTGGACCGAGACCTGCTGGCCGGCCGCGGCTGTGGCGCCGCTGCCTGGCACTGAATCTTCGTACTGGAGTCCGGAGGCGGTGGTGATCATGGTCGAATGTTCCGTGAAGAGGGTGTTGCGTGAATAAGGCGCAGGCCAATGGTGGCGCATCATGCCAGCGCGGCGTGGCGCACTGCCCATTGAGAGGTCGCAGCTGCAAGCCATGTGCCGGTATCTGTGCCGGTCGCCTCGAAACCGAGCACCGCGCCGGCCGCACGCAGCGCCGCCAGCGGATCACGCAGGTCGAGCGCTGCCGCGGCGTGCCGCTTGGACAGCTTCTCGCCGTCGCCCGCGCGCACCAGTGGGGTGTGCAAGTAGCGCGGATTCGGCAGGTCGAGCAGAGTTTGCAAGTGCCACTGGCGCGCCGTGTTGTCGGCCAGGTCTTCGCCGCGCACGACGTCGGTCACGCCCTGCGCCGCATCGTCGACCACGACCGCGAGCTGATAGGCCCATTCGCCGTCGGCGCGCTGCAGGACGAAATCGCCTACCGCGGCCGAGACATCCTGGCGCTGCGCTTGAAGGCGCCGATCGTGCCATTCGACGATCAGCGGCGCGGCAGGGTCCTCGCGCGAGCCCGCGCACAGCAGCCGCGTCGCGCGCGCGGGCTTGCCGTGCAGGCCGCTGCGGCAGGTGCCGGGATAGACCAGCTCGGCATGGCGCGCACGCGGTCGTCCCTGCATGGCGAGAACCGCCATGATCTCGGTGCGCGTGCACCCGCAGGGAAACGCCCAGCCGGCGGCGATGAGGCGAGCGAGCGCCGTGCGGTACAGCGCGCCACGCTGCGACTGCCACACCGGCTCGGAATGGGCGACCAGACCGCACGCGCGCAGCTGTTCGATGATCTGCCGGTCAGCGCCTGTCACGCAGCGCGCGCGGTCGACGTCCTCGATGCGCAGCAGCCAGTGCCCGCCGTGGGCGCGCGCATCGAGCCAGCTTGCCAGCGCGGCGACCAGCGAGCCGGCGTGCAGCGGCCCGGTCGGCGAAGGCGCGAAACGGCCGACATAGGCAGCGGCCACCGGCGCTCCTGCGGTCAGCCGGCGCTTGCGAGCACGCGCGCCGGCACGCCTTCGAGCAGTGCGCGACGCGTCGTCGAATGCTCGAGCTGCGCCAGCCACCAGCGCAGAGCGAGGCCGAGCTGAGCGGCTCGCGTTGCGCGCCCGACGGCGCCCGCGGGCATCCGCCAGACATAGACGAGGCGCGCGGAAAGCGCCGGCCGCTGCACCGCCTTGACGACGAGCCGGCCCGCCGCGACATGCGCGCGCACGAGTGCTTCCGGAACGAAACCGCAACCCAGGCCGCGCCGCAGCGCCTCGATCTTGTCGTGCATGCTGGCCACCGTCAGGACGTCCTGGCCTGGCAGCAGGTTGACGGTGAGCGGGGCCGCGCGCTGCGCCGAATCGGCGACCGCGACGGCGCGATGGCGCATCAGCTCGGCATCGCTGATCGGCGCTTCGGCGAGCGCCAGCGGGTGCTGCGGGGCGACCGCAAAGACGAATTCGAGCGCGCCCAGATCCTTGCGCTGCAAGCCGCGCGCGAAGCCGGCTTCGGCGCCAACACCGATCGCCAGGTCGGCCTGTCCGGTGGCCAGCGCCTCCAGCGTCCCGCTGAGCACCTCGGTGCGCAGGCGCAACCGCGTCGGCGGGCCGGCGCGCTTGCCTGCGGCGGTCACGATCTCCTGATCCAGCGCATAGAAGCGCTCGCACAGATCGAGCAGTGTCGCGCGCGAGATCACATCGTCAACGACCACCGTGAGCCCGGTCTCCCAACCGGTCGCGACTCGCTTGACGCGGTTCGCTACCGCATCGGTCTCGGCCAGCAGCCGGCGCCCTTCGGCGAGCAGTTCCTTGCCCGCGGCGGTCATCTCGGCCTGGCGGGACCGGCGGTCGAACAGCAGCACATCGAGCGCCTCCTCGAGCTGGCGCACGCTGTAGGTGAGGGCCGAAGGCACCTTGCCGAGCTCGCGCGCCGCCGCCGCAAAACTGCCGCTGCGCGCGATCGTATCGACCATCGCGAGCGCCTCGGGGGTCAGCGCGTTGCGGGCTGCGGGCTGTGGGCATGGCCTGGGGTCGGGCGAAGGCGGCATCGGTTCATCTTATTTGAACGCAGCCGACATCCACCCTGCGCCAAGGGTGCGGGATGTCGCATTACAGTGGCTGCACCATGAAGAACCTGCGCAAATCCTCCGAACGCGGCTACGCCGATCACGGCTGGCTCAAGAGCTTTCATACCTTTTCTTTCGCTGGCTACCATGACCCGGCGCACATGGGCTTCGGCGCGCTGCGCGTGATCAACGAAGACCGCATCGCTCCCGGCACCGGCTTCGGCACCCATTCGCATCGCGACATGGAGATCATCAGCTATGTCCTCGCGGGCGAACTCGCGCACCGCGACAGCATGGGCAATGGCAACCCCGGCGGCACAGCGAGCGGCGTGATCGTTCCGGGCGACGTGCAGCGCATGAGCGCCGGGCGCGGCGTGAGCCACAGCGAGTTCAACCACGCGGCCGGCGCAACAACCCACTTCCTGCAGATCTGGATCGAGCCCGACGCGCTGGGCATTGATCCCGGCTACGAGCAAAAGCATTTCGACGTGGCGTCCAAGCGCGGCCGGCTGCGGCTCGTCGCCTCGCCCGACGGCCGCGACGGCTCGGTGACGATCCACGCCGATGCGTCCATCCACGCCGGCCTCTTCGATGCTGGCGATCGGGTCGAGCGCGCGCTTGATATAGCGCGCAAGACCTATGTGCACATGGTGCGCGGGCAGGCGCGCGTCAACGGTCAAGTGCTCGCGGCCGGCGACGCGCTCGCGATCGAGGGCGAGCCCGACCTCGTGATCGACGACGGGCAACAGGCCGAAGTGCTGCTCTTTGACCTGCGTTGAGCGTCCGGCCGGTTCGACGGCGACCGACTCCTTTGCGTTCTCTTTTCCACTTCACCGAGGTTTCCATGCTCGACTCTCTTCGCACGCCCCTGGCTCTCATCGGCCGCTTCCTCCTCGCCCTCATGTTCGTGCTGGCCGGGCTCTCCAAGATCACCGGATTCGCCGGCACCGTGGGCTATATGTCGGCCAAGGGAATCCCGGCCGCCGAGGTGCTGGCGGTGCTGACCATCCTGCTCGAACTCGGCGGCGGGCTGGCGCTGATGGCGGGCTTTCACGCCCGCTGGGCGGCACTCGGCTTAGCGCTGTTTACTTTGCTCGCGAGCGTCATCTTCCACAACTTCTGGGCCGTGCCCGAGGCGCAGAAGATGGTGCAGCAGCTGATGTTCATGAAGAACCTGTCGGTCGTCGGCGGGCTGCTCATGGTCGCCGCGCTCGGCGCCGGACCAGCCAGTCTGGACGTGCGGCGCGAGCCCGTTCCGGCGCGCGCCTGAGCCTGGGGCGGCGGCCGGTGCTGCCGGGTTGACCCACGCGGCACATTGCTACAGTGCACCGCGTGGACAAGCTCTTCGCCCTCGCTGCTGTTCTGCCCTGGATCGACTGGGCTGCGCTCTCGCTCTTTTTCGCTGCCTGGGCTGCCTACGCGCACTTCGCCAAGGTCCGCTCGACGACCCAGCCCTCGATCCTCGCCAGCACCAACCGCATCCGCCGGCAATGGATGCTGCAATCGACCTACCGCGAGGTCCGTGTTTTCGATGGCGTGGTGATCCAGGCGCTGTCGACGAGCCCCTCGTTCTTCGCCTCGACCACCATTCTCATCATCGGCGGTTTGCTCGCCGTGCTCGGCACGTCGGACCGCGCGAGCGAACTGGTGCGCGATATCCCGTTCGCGGCGCGCACCACCACGCTGGTCTTCGACCTGAAGCTGCTGCTGATGCTGGCGGTCTTCGTCTATGCGTTCTTCCGCTTCACCTGGTCGATGCGCCAGTACACCTTCGGTGCGCTGCTGATTGCTGCCGCGCCGGAGAACTCGCAGTTCGAAGCGCGCGCAGTCTCGCGCGAGGCCTTTGCCGACAAGGCCGGCCGCGTCGTCGGGCTGGCCGCCGAAACCTTCAACGACGGTTTGCGCGCCTACTACATGGCGTTCGCGGCGATCGGCTGGTTTCTCTCGCCACTGGTCTTCATGCCGGCCACGCTCGGAGTGGTCTACATCCTTTACCAGCGCGAATTCCGCTCCGATGTGCTGGACGCGCTGGCCTCGTGAGCTTCGCTGCGTCCTTCAGCGGGCGAGCCGCAGCCCGCTGAACTGCCACTGCGCATTGGGCGGGAAGAAATTGCGATAGCTCGCCCGCACGTGGCCGGCCGGTGTCGCACACGAGCCGCCGCGCAGCACGAACTGGTTGCACATGAATTTGCCGTTGTATTCGCCGACGGCGCCCGGCAGCGGCCGATAGCCGGGGTAAGGGTTGTAGTTCGACTGGGTCCACTCCCACACGTCCCCGAACATCTGCACCGGCTCGTCCGGCGCGCTCGCCGCGTCGGCGTGCGGCAGCGGATGGAAGGCGCCGCGTTCGGCGAAATTGGGCCCGGAGTGGATGCCGGCGCGCGCTTGCAACGGGTTGCGGAGCAGGCGTCGCGCCGCATGCTCCCACTCGTGCTCGGTCGGCAGTCGCGCGCCGGCCCATCGCGCATAGGCATCGGCCTCGAAATAGCTCAGGTGGCACACGGGGGTACGCGGATCGACCTCGACGCAACCCTGCAGCGTGTGGTTGAACCAGCGCCCGTCGCGTTGCTGCCAATAGAGCGGACAGGTCCGCGGTGCCGCTTGCGCATGGACCCAGTCCCATCCCATCGACAGCCACAGTTCGGGCCGCCGATAGCCGGCGTCGTCGATGAAGGCGATGAACTCGCCGTAGGTCACCGGGCGCGAGGCGATCTCGAATGGCGCCAGCCAAACGTTATGACGCGGCGTCTCGTTGTCGAAGCAGAAGCCGCCGTCGAGCGAAGGCTCGTGGCCGTGTTCGACCCGCCCGCCGGCATGGCCGATCCAGCGCAGCGGCTGCGGCCTGACGGCCGCGAACGGCCAGCGCCGCGCGTAACCCTCGGCGCCCGGCGAATGCGACAGCGCATGCTTGATATCGGTCAGCAGCAGTTCCTGGTGCTGCTGTTCGTGCTGCAGCCCGAGCCCGACGATCTCGGTCAGCGTCGCGTCGTCGGCGTGCGATTCGAGCAGGCCGAGCATCTGCTCGTCCACGTGCGCGCGGTAGCGCTTGACCTCGTCGAGCGACGGCCGCGTGACCAGTCCGCGCAATGCGCGCGGATGCTGTGCGCCCACGCCCTGGTAGTAGCTGTTGAACAGCACCTTGAAGGTCGGGTCGAAGACCGGCCGCTGCGGCGCGTAACGCGCGAGGACGAAGGTCTCGAAGAACCAGGTGACGTGCGCGAGATGCCATTTGGTCGGGCTCGCGTCCGGCATCGACTGGACCTGGCAGTCCTCGGCCGAAAGCGGCTCGGCGAGTGCGAGGTTCGCGCGCCGCACCCGTGCATAGCGTTGCGCGAGCGAAGCACGCGGGCGGGTTGCCGGATCGCGAAGTGGCAAGGACTCCATGCAATTGCTCCCGTGCCGCAAAGCGGCAATCAGCGTGCCGTGATCGCCTCACGCTCGTCGAAGACGAAACATCGGCCATCGAAGTGGGCCGCGCCCACGACCTCGAAATAGCCGAGGATGCCGCCGTCGAGCTGCCATGCGTCGACACCCTGTTCGCGCAGCAGCAGTGCCGCCTTCTCGCAGCGGATGCCGCCGGTGCAATAGCTGACGACGGTCTTACCGGCGAGCTCGGCGCGGTGAGCCGCGAGTGCCGCCGGAAATTCGCCGAACCGCGCCAGCCGCCAGTCGATTGCGCCGGCGAAGCGCCCGGCGTCGACCTCGAAGCCGTTGCGCGTATCGAGCAGCGCCAACGGCTGGCCGGCGTCGTCGTGACCGGCGGCCAGCCAGCGCGCGAGCGTGCTCGGGGCGAGCGCCGCGGCGCGTCCGGCCGCGGGGCGGATCGCCGGCCGGTCCATGCGGATGATCTCGCGCTTGTGCTTGACCTTCAGGCGTCGGTAGGGGATGGCCGGCGCCTCGCCGTAATGCGCTTGCAGATCCGCGAAGGGCGCCCCGGCACGCAGCCAGCCGACGAAATCCTCGAGCGCGGTCGCCTCACCGGCAAGGTTGAGGTTGATGCCTTCTTCGGCCACCAGCACGGTGCCCTTCAGGTCGAGTTGCGCCGCGCGCGCACGGATCGCATCGCGCCAGCCGGCGGGGTCGCCCAGCGTCACGAAGCGGTAGGCGCGCAGATGCCGGGAGGTCGTCACGGCGCAATTTTAAGTGGGGCTTGATACGTCGGCCATGCGGAGGGCGCCTCCTAGAATGCCCGCATGGATTTCGTCCACCTGCGCACCCACACCGAATATTCGGTCGTCGATGGCAGCCTGCGCATCGACGAACTCGTGGCCGCCGCGGCCGCCGACGGGCAGGGCGCGCTCGCCATCACCGACCTGTCGAACCTGTTCGGCGCGATCAAGTTCTACAGCGCAGCGCGGGCCGCCGGCATCAAGCCGATCATCGGCGCCGATGTCTGGATCGAGCCCGAAGGCGGCGAGAAACAGCCGAGCCGGCTGTTGCTGCTGGTGCAGGACGCCACCGGTTATCGCAACCTGTGCGAGCTGCTCAGCCGCAGCTGGCTCGACAACGCGCAGCGCGCGCAGGCGCGCATCAAGCCGACCTGGTTCGACGCCTTCGGCAACGGCCTGATCGCGCTCTCGGGGGCCGAGCAAGGCGCGGTCGGGCAGGCGCTGATGGCGGGCGACCGGGAGCGCGCACAAGCCTACGCGCAGCGCATGGCGCAACGCTTTCCGCGCCGCTTCTATCTCGAGCTGCAGCGCGCCGGACTGCCCGGGCAGGAGGCGCACGTGCAGGCCGCCGCCGCGCTCGCTGCGGCGCTGCGCCTGCCGGTCGTCGCCACGCATCCGGCGCAGTTTCTGGTGCCCGACGATTTCGAGGCCCACGAGGCGCGGGTGTGCGTGTCCGAGGGCGAGATGCTCGCCAATCCGCGCCGCGTCAAGCGCTTCGGCCGCGAGCAGTATTTCAAGACCCGCGCGCAGATGGCCGCGCGGTTCGCGGACCTGCCGAGCGCGCTGCGCAACAGCGTCGAGATCGGCAAGCGCTGCAGCCTTGCTCTCACCCTGGGCAAGCCGCAGCTGCCCGATTTCGAGACCCCGCTGGTCGACGGCGCTCGGCTGCCGATCGCCGACTATTTCAGCGTCGCGTCGCACGCCGGCTTGAAGGTTCGCCTCGCGCAGCGCTATCCCGATCCGGCCGAGCGCGAGCGCCAGCGCGCGCGTTACGAGGAGCGCCTGGATTTCGAGATCGCGACCATCCTGAAGATG
>JBDSEG010000162.1:0-6055 GCA_039920165.1 Burkholderiaceae bacterium | reverse complement strand
ATCGGCCGGCTTGCCCTGGAAAAGCTGGCAGTTGTTGCATTTCTGCGTGGCTTCGTGCTTGGGATACTTGGCCTTGTCGACCTTGGTCGAATCGTGCTTGTAGCCGAGTGCCACGGCCTGCGGGTCGTTCTCTTCCAGTTTCGTCTGCGCCAGGGTGTGGCCCGTGGCGAGGGCGCCGGCACCGGCGGCAGCGACCTGGAACATGAAAGTGCGGCGGTTGCTCGTGATCATTCGAATCTCCTGAAATGACAAAGGCGAAAAAAGGTGCGGCGAAACCGGATGATCGTGCCACAGGCGGGCGCGCCGAGCCTTGCGCTGGGACAAGGCGCTCGCATCGATGCGGCCCGGCCGCTACATTGCACGCCATGCGACGCCGCGATCTCGTCTCCGTCCTCGCCCCGCTCGGCCTGCTTGCGGCGCGCGACGCGCGCGCCGCCCGGCCGGCGCGCCAGCTCTACGATCTCGACGTCGCCACTTTGCGCGAGCTGATGCATGCCGGCTCGCTGAACGCCGCGGCACTGGCCGAGACCTGCCTCGCGCGCATCGCCGCGATCGACCACGGCGGGCCGCGTTTGAACTCGGTGATCGAGGTCAATCCGCAAGCCGGCGCGATCGCCGCCACGCTCGACCGCGAACGCCGCGCCGGAACGGTGCGCGGGCCGCTGCACGGCATCCCGGTCCTGCTGAAGGACAACATCGCAACCGCCGATGCGATGCAGACCACGGCCGGCTCGCTGGTGCTGATCGGCGCCAAGCCGCCGCGCGATGCGCACCTCGTGACGCGGCTGCGCGATGCGGGGATGGTCGTGCTCGGCAAGACCAATCTGTCGGAGTGGGCCAATATCCGCTCGACCCGATCGACGAGCGGCTGGAGCGCGCGCGGCGGCTTCACGCGCAACCCGCATGCGCTCGACCGCAACCCGAGCGGGTCGAGTTCGGGTTCGGCGGTCGCGGTCGCCGCCGGGCTGTGCGCGCTCGCGGTCGGCACCGAGACCGACGGTTCGATCGTCTCGCCGGCATCGGTGAACGGCATCGTCGGACTCAAGCCGACGGTCGGCCTGGTCAGCCGAAGCGGCATCGTGCCGATCTCTCACACGCAGGATACGGCCGGGCCGATGGCACGCAGCGTGGCCGACGCGGCGGCGCTGCTCGGCGTGCTCGTCGGACCCGATCCGCGCGACCCGACGACGCGGCGCAGCGTCGCCGGAACCGACTACATCCGCTTCCTCGACCCGCAGCGCCTGCGCGGCGCTCGCCTGGGGGTGGTGCGCAAGCTGTTCGGCGCGCACGACGGAGTGAATGCGGTGATCGAGGCCGCGCTGGTCGCCTTGCAGAAGCAGGGCGCGGTGCTCGTCGATCCGGTCGCGCTGCCAAACGTGGACAAATTCGGCGACGCCGAACTCGAGGTGCTGCTGACCGAATTCAAAGTCGGCCTCTCGCGCTACCTTGCCGAGTTCGCGCCCGGTGCGCCCGTCGCATCGCTCGAAGCACTGATCGCCTGGAACCGGGACCACCGGGACCGCGTCATGCCGTGGTTCGGGCAGGAGCTGTTCGAAAAAGCACAGGCGACCGGCGGGCTCGAGTCGCCGGTCTATGTCGATGCGCTCGCGACCTGCGCGCGCTATTCGCGCGCCGAAGGCATCGACGCCGTGCTCGCCGAGTACCGGCTCGATGCGCTCGTTGCGCCCACCGGCGGCCCCGCGTGGCTGACCGATGTGGTGAACGGCGATTCGAGCGGCGCGAGCTTCTCGGCGCCCGCTGCGGTCGCCGGCTATCCGCACCTCACCGTTCCGGCCGGTTTCGTGAGCGGCCTGCCCGTCGGCCTGTCGTTCGTCGGCCCGGCATACAGCGAAGGCGTGCTGATCGGACTCGGATACGCCTTCGAGCAGGCGACTCGGGCGCGCCGCGCGCCGTCGTTTGCCAAGACGACGCCTGCGCGAAGTCGAATGGCGTGACAGGGGTGGTGGTGGGCGACTCGCACTACGATTGCGACAGCATGCGACTCACAGACACCGAGCGCCAAGCGATTCGCACCGCAGGGATGCGCCACTTCGGCCGCGTACCGCGGCCGTTCGGCTCGCGCCTGGACGATTCGCGCCGCGGCGGCGACATCGACCTGCTGATCGAGACCGATCTGGCGCCGGCGCCGGCCGCATTGCGCCGCGTCGAACCGCGGGCCGAGTTGTGGCTGGCGCTGGGCGAACGCAAGATCGACGTTGTGCTCGATCACGACGGGGCGGCAGGCGATATCGTTCTGCACGCGCGCCGCCACGCCGACCCGGTATGACGCGACTCGCAGGCCTGGTCGCCCGATTCGCCAGCCGCAGTTCCGGTTGAACGAAGATGTCGACCGCTCGGTTTGGACCGCTGCTGCGGCTGCTGGGCGTGATGGCCTTGGTGTTCGGCCTCGCTCCAGCCACGCATGCCGGTGCGTGCGACGCAGCCCCTTACCGCGAGTTCGATTTCTGGCTCGGCGAGTGGCAGGTGCATGGTGCCGACGGCAAGCTGGCCGGCACCAACCGGATCGAGCGCGAATACGGCGGCTGCGTGATCCACGAGCGCTATACGACCGGGCGCGGCTACAGCGGCGAAAGCCTGAATACCTACGACGCAGGGCGCAAGCTCTGGCACCAGACCTGGGTCGACGACGGCGGCCTGCTGCTCATGCTCGAAGGCCAGTGGGTCGACGGCCGGATGGTTCTGCAGGGCCAGACGACCGGCGCCGACGGCGTCGAGACCCGGCATCGCATCACCTGGACTCCGAACCCGGACCGCAGCGTTCGCCAGCTCTGGGAATCGACCGATGCCAAGGGCGCGTGGACGGTCGCATTCGACGGTCGCTATACCCGCACGCGGCCGTGACCGCAACACCTTCGAAAGGGGCATGAGGATGCGCATCGCTGTCATGGGTTCGGGCGGGCTCGGCGGCTATTTCGGCGCCCGGCTCGCGCAGGGCGGCGCCGATGTGTCGTTCGTCGCGCGCGGTCGTCATCTCGCGGCGATGCGCGAGGACGGCCTGCGCATCGAGGGCCCGCAGCCGCTGCACCTGCCCGTTGTGAAGGCCACCGACGAGCCGGCCTCCATAGGCGTCGTCGACCTCGTCATGTTCTGCGTCAAGCTGTGGGATACCGATGTGGCGATCGAGCAGATGCGCCCACTGGTCGGCCCCGGCACGGTCGTGATCTCGTTCCAGAACGGCGTGCTGAAGGACACCGCGATGCGCTCCTCCTTCGGTGACCAGCGGGTGATGGGCGGCGTGGGCTATGTCGCGACGACCATCGCGCGGCCGGGTGTGATTGCGCAGACCGGGCCGATGCAGCGTCTGCTGTTCGGCGAGTCCGATGGCCGACGCTCGGCGCGCGGCGCGGCCTTTCTCCAGGCCTGCCTGGCCGGCGGCATCGCCGCCGAACTGTCGGACGATATCGAGCGCGAGATCTGGCAGAAGTTCGTGTTTCTCGCTGCGCTGTCGGGCGCGACGACGACCATGCGCCAGCGCATCGGGCCGATCCGCAGCCACCCGCAAACGCGCGCCTTCCTGCTCGACCTGATGCGCGAGGTGGTGGCGGTCGGGCGCGCGCTGGGCGTCGCGTTGCCGGCCGATTACGCCGAAGTGCGGCTCGCGCTGACCGACCAGGTGGCGCCCGACATGACCTCGTCGATGCACCACGACCTCGAGCGCGGCAACCCTCTCGAAGTGCGCTGGCTCGCTGGTGCCGTGGTCGAGCTCGGCGAGCGCGCCGGCGTGGCGACCCCGCTGAACCGCGCGGTGGCCGACATCCTCGCGCTGCACGCCGAAGGCCGGGCCGCGCCATGAACGCTGCGCGTCTGCCCGGCCTCACGGTCCGCAGCCTGCGCTGCACGCCAGTGAAAGTGCCGCTGCGTTATGTGCTCGGCACCAGCGCCGCCAAGGTCTCGGCGGCGCCGCTGCTGCTGCTCGACCTGACGACCGACGAAGGCGTGACCGGGCGTGGCTATGTCTTCGCGTACCGCGACGGTGGCGCGTTCGCGATGGCGCGGCTGCTCGACGATCTGGCGCCGCTGGTCGTTGGTCAGGCCGTGGTGCCGCTGGCCACTGCCGCCAAGCTCGAACGAAGCTGCGCGCTGATCGGCGTGACCGGCATCGTGCGCATGGCACTGTCGCTGCTCGACATGGCGTTGTGGGATGCGCTGGCGGTAGCGGCCGGGTTGCCGCTCGCGGCGCTGCTCGGCGGCGCGCCGCGCCCGCTGCCCGCGTACAACTCGTGCGGGCTCGGGCTGGCGAACCCGCAGGCCACGGCCGACGAGGCCGAGCGCTTGCTCGAAAGCGGCTTTCGCGCGGTCAAGCTGCGCCTCGGCCACGCCCTGGTGGCCGACGATCTGGCTGTGCTGCGCGCGGTGCGCAAGCGCCTGCCCGATGCGGTGCACATCATGGCCGACTACAACCAGGCGCTCAATCTGCCCGAGGCGCTGCGGCGCGGTCACGCGCTGCAAGGCGAAGGCCTCGCTTGGCTGGAGGAGCCGATCCGCCACGACGACTGGCGCGGCAACGCACGCATCGCCCGCGAGCTGCACCTGCCCTTGCAGCTCGGCGAGAACTTCAACGGCCCGGCCGCGATGGCGCAGGCCGTCGACGCGCAGGCCTGCGACCTCGTGATGCCCGACCTTGCCCGCATCGGCGGCGCAAGCGGCTGGATGCAAGCTGCCGGCCTCGCGGCCGCGCACGGCCTGCCGATGAGCTCGCACCTGATGCCCGAGGTGAGCGCGCAACTGTTGTGCGCCACGCCAACCGCGCACTGGCTCGAATGGGTCGACTGGGCCGACGTGCTGCTCGCCGAGCCGCTGCGCATCGAGAACGGAATGGCGCTGCCGAGCGATCGGCCGGGCTCGGGGCTCGAATGGGACGCGGCAGCGGTGCAGCACCACCGCTTGGCTTGAGCGCGCGGCGCAGTCGAGCGCGGTCTTCGAAAAAGAATAAGCCCCCGCCGCATGAGCGAACGGGGGCCGGTTCGAAACCGCCGTCACCGGCGGTTCACAGCGCAGGCGCCGATCAGCGCACCTTGCCCGCCTTCCACGCATTGAGCAGCGTGTCGTAGGCGATGGTCTCGCCCTTCGGCTTCTCGTTGGCGAGCTTCTTCCAGGGCGCACCCTTGTCCGACAGATATTTGTTCGGATCACCCTTCGGATTCAGCTTGGGCGCGCAGTGGGCCATGCCGGCGCGTTCTAGGCGGGCCATGACCTGGTCCATCTCCTCGGCCAGGTTGTCCATCGCCTGCTGCGGCGTCTTCTCGCCGGTCACCGCGACCGCGACGTTCTTCCACCACAGCTGCGCGAGCTTTGGATAGTCCGGAACGTTGGTGCCGGTGGGCGTCCACGCGACGCGTGCCGGGCTGCGATAAAACTCGATCAGGCCGCCGTACTTGTTGGCGTTCTTGGTGAAGTACTCGTGCTGGATATCGCTCTCGCGGATGAAGGTCAGGCCGACGACCGACTTCTTGGCCGAGACGGTCTTGCTCGTCACGAACTGCGCATACAGCCAGGCCGCCGCGGTCTTGTCGGCGGGGTGGTCCTTGAAGAAGGTCCACGAACCGACGTCCTGATAGCCGTTCTGCATGCCCTGTTTCCAGTACGGGCCGTTCGGGCCGGGCGCCATGCGCCACTTCGGCGTGCCGTCGGCATTCACGACCGGCAGGCCGGGCTTGACCATATCGGCGGTGAAGGCTGTATACCAGAAGATCTGTTGCGCGATCTGGCCCTGCGCGGGCACCGGACCGGCTTCGCCGAAGGTCATGCCCGACGCTTCCTTGGGCGCGTATTTCTTCATCCAGTCGACGTACTTGGTCAGCGCGTAGACAGCGGCCGGCGAGTTGGTGGCGCCACCGCGCGAGACCGATGCGCCGACCGGCGTGCACTTGTCGGCCGCGACGCGGATGCCCCATTCGTCGACCGGCATGCCGTTCGGGATGCCGATGTCGGCGGTGCCGGCCATCGACAGCCACGCGTCGGTGAAGCGCCAGCCGAGCGACGGGTCCTTCTTGCCGTAGTCCATGTGGCCGTAGATCGGCTTGCCGTCGATCGT
>JBDSEG010000161.1:0-6606 GCA_039920165.1 Burkholderiaceae bacterium | reverse complement strand
GTGGCGAGAAGATCGACTTCACAGCACTTGCTTTTCACGGCGAAGGGTCGACCGATCAAAATCCCACGGCTTCGCACGTCGACCAGACTCCTGAACAGACTGCGAGCGCAGCTCTCAACAAAGATGTTCCGGACAAGTTGAAGACGGTCATACCGACGTTCGTTACGGCGGCTGGCGAACCTTTCACTTTTTTCACCGGCTATGGGGGCTCTCCTTCCAGCGCCGACCCGCACACGACCAACGTCCAGATCGCGCTAAATGCGGACTTCACCACAGCCGAGATTGCAGAGTCGGTTCCTAAAAATTCGAATGCGTGCAAGCCTGCACCGTTTCCATGCTTCCGCTCGGAACTGACGATTCCGGGGGATGGTGCGAAGCCGCGGACGTTACAGGTGATCTTGCAGCGTCATTTTTCGACACTGGGTCGAAATTTTGACATTAACAAGGCCGGTGTGTACTACTCGCACGATCCACTAGCAACACCAGTACGTCTGAAAGGGTGTGTCTTCACCAATGACATAGCGCCGTGCATTCTGAATGGGCCAATGTACGATGGCTCGGGCAACGTCATCATTGAGGTGACAGTTGACGAGAACGGCAGCTTCAATCTCTTCTGACTTCGACGGGTTTGCGTTATCAAAGGGCCGGCCAGCCATTGCCGGCCCTTTTTCAATGCCCTACAACCATCCTTCGGCGCGGGTTCGCGCCCGGTTCGCCGACACGATGTCGCCTTTGGCGAGATACAACTCGATCGCCTCGCCGATGGTCTGACGGGCTTCGTCGTACCGGCCATTCATGCCAAGGACGACTGCAAGCTCGTGCAGCGTATCGGCCTTGAGCACCGGGATCTCGGTCTGGCGCGCCAGTTCGAGCGCCGCGCGCGCCAGCGCTTCGGCCCCGACGGGATCGCCTGACCTGGCCAGGATGGGCGCGCGGACCGAACGCCACATCGCCTGCGCTTCGATATCGGCTGCTCCGGCGGCCGCTTCGGCGGCCTTCGTCAGCTCGAGTGCTTCGGGGTCGCGGCCCTGTTCTCGAACCAGCCGTGCCAGCAAGGCTGCCATCGTCGCCAGGAAATATTTCTCGCCCATTTGCGCCAGAAACGCATAGTCGGCGCGGACCTCCGCTTCGGCATCGGCCAGGTTTCCGGCCAGCAATTCGATGCGTGCGAGATCGAGTCCTGTCGCGGCCGAATTTCGTCCCTGCCCCAGAGTGCGCAGTAGCGTCCGGCCCTCGTGACACAGCGTTCGGGCCTGCTCGAATTCGCCGTTCATGGCGCGAAGCTGGGCGAGCGTGCACACGAGAACACTCGCGGCCTGCCGATCGCTCAGGCCATCGGCGATGATCCGTTCGCATTGCGCAATGGCGTCTAGAACCGGCGTGGGGCCGAACAAGGCGCTGCTGGCGACCCCCATTCCCACCCGCGCGGCGAGCCGGTCGTCGCCGGCAAGACGTGCGAATGTCATCGAGTGTCCGACCGCCTCGTTGACCTTTCCAAACCGTCCCGCCATGCCATGCACGAAGGCGATCATTCGCCAGGCGTTGGCCAACTCGTAGTGCGCGCTTTCGCGCTCGAGGACCGGAATGGCTTCATTGGCGACACGCAGGATTTCGTCGCTCCAATCACCGGCTTCTGCGCTGTAAAGCCGGATCAGCATCTCGAGAAGCCGGGACCAGGCATTCAGCCGGTGGTCGACGACTTGTTGCGACACCTGGATCGCTTGCGTCAGCACCTCGCGGGCCGGCGCGAATTGCCCCAATGCGATCAGCACTTCCGCCAGTTCGGGCAGGAGGGCGACCCGCTTTGGATCGGCGTCGGTCAGCACTGCCAGCGCGCGGCGGAGCAGACTTCCTGCGGCGTGGGTGTCGCCCCGCGCGAAGGCGCGCCGGCCGGCATTCGACAAGCGTCGGCCGGCGTCGGCGCCGACCGCGACCCCGGCGGCGTCGAGCGGACCGAGATCGCGCAGGCAAGCGTGCGCCTGCTCGAGGTGGTAGCCAAGGATCTCCTCGAATTCGAGCGCCCGGTCGCGGTCGGCGTTCACGCGGTCGGCCCAGCGCACGAAGTCGATGTGCATGGTCGCGCGTGCCCGCTTGAGCAAGCCGTTGTAGACCGTATCGCGAACAAGATGGTGGTGAAAGCGGTAGCGCGGCACCGCGCCCTCGGGCGGTGCGTCCTGGATGAACTGCTTGCGCGTCAGCATTGCAAGATGTTCAGACATCGCCGGGCGCACCGCCTCGGGGGCGAGCGACTCGACAGCCGGCTGCGCAAACTCCATGCCGATGACCGAGGCCGGTTCAACCGCCGCACGCTCCTTGCGATCGAGCTTGTCCAGCCGGGCCTCGAGCAACGCGTGGATGGTCGGCGGGACGGCGATCTCGCCATAGCTCTCGGCGCGCACCCAGTGACCGTCGACCCGCCGAAGCGCACCGCTGTCGATCAGCATCGACAACATCTGCTCGACGAAGAGCGGGTTGCCTTCGGCGGCCTTGACGATGCGCTGCACCACCGCCTCCGACAGGCCGGCCTCGCCGAGCAGGTTGGCGACCACGCTGGCCGAGGCCGCATCGGACAGCGGACCGAGGACGAACCGGGTTGCATTCGCCTGTTCGCCCCACTGCGGCCGTTCCTCGATCAGGTCGTGGCGCGCCGTGCAAAGCAGCAGGACCGGTGCGTCATGCGCGGTCTCGAGTACATGCTCGAGCAGGTCGAGAAAGGCGGTCTCGGCCCAATGCAGGTCGTCGATCAGCGCCACCACCGGTCCGTCGGCGGCAAGGATCTCGAAGAGTCTGCGCGCGCCCCAGTTCAACTCGTGGAGCGGAAAGGCGGCCGCCGTCAGTCCGATGGCGGCGGCCAGTCGGTCCGCCACATCGGCGTCGCCCGTCAGTGCCCGCACCTTGGCTAGCGCCGCGTCGGCATCGTCGACATTGGTCGACCCGGCCGCTTCACTGACCATCTCACGCAGCGGCCAGAACGTGATGCCGTCGCCATAGGGCAGGCAGCGGCCATGCAGGACGCGGGCGCCGCGAGCGATGCGCTCGGTCACCTCGCGCACCAGGCGCGATTTGCCGACCCCGGCGTCGCCGATCACCGTCACGAGCCGGACCGAACGTCCTTGCGCCACCTCGCCGTATACCGCTTCCAGCGTCGACAGCTCGGCTTCGCGGCCGACGAGCGGGGTGTCGTTGCGTCGCGCATTGCCGTCCAGTCCCCGGGACGAGATGAGCCGGTAAGCCGCGACGGGCTTGGACTTGCCCTTGAGCTCCAGCGGTTCGACGGCCTCGACCTCGACTGCATCGCGTACCAGCCGGTACGTCACTTCGCCGAGGTAGATACCGTTCAGCGGCGCCGCTTGCTCGAGCCGGGCCGCGACGTTCACCGCGTCTCCAGTGGCGAGCTTCTGGTTGGCGCCGGAATCGGCATTCGCGACCACCTCGCCGGTATTCACGCCGGTGCGGTTGGCCAGCGTCACGCCGAACCGCTCGTCCAGGTCCGCATTGACGGCGGCGAGCGCGACCTGCATGCCGGCGGCCGCGCGCACCGCCCGCAAACCGTCGTCCTCGTGCGCGCGTGGCAGGCCGAAGACGGCCATGATGGCGTCGCCGATGTACTTCTCGATCTTGCCGCCGTGGCGCGTGATCTCGGCCGCCATGGCGCCGAAATAGCGCTCCTTCACTTCGTGCAGCGCTTCGGGGTCGAGCCGCTCGGCGAGTGCGGTCGAATCCTTCAGATCGGTGAAGACGATGGTGACCGTCTTGCGCACATCGTGCGCCGGCAACATCGGCAACGGCGCAGCCGCCGGCACCGTCGCGAGGGGAGTGCCGCAATAGCCGCAGAGTCGAAATTTAGGCGGGTTGTCTTCGCCGCACCCCGGGCACTTGACCATCCGCGAAGTCTAATGCCGGCGCGGTCTCGCACCCCGTTGCAGCGCCGCTGCGGCAGGCGTTCATTCGAACGTGGCGGGCTCGTCTGCAAGCGGCGTCACAAGCACCTTGTCGACCCGCTTGCCGTCCAGATCGACGACCTCGAAGCGCCAGCCCTGCCAATCGACCGCATCGGCGGTTTCGGGCAAGCGCCCTAGCAGCAGCATCACCATTCCGGCCAGGGTGTTGTAGCGGCCGCGGTCCTCTTCGGGCAGTTCCTTCAGGGCGAGCCGGTCCTTCAATTCGGGCACCGGAATCAAGCCGTCGATCAGCCAGCTGCCGTCGCCACGCCGTACCGCCCACGCGGCGCCATCGGTCGGGGTGGTGAACTCGCCGGTGATGGCTTCGAGGACGTCCCGCACGGTAATCATTCCCTGCACCTCGCCGTATTCGTCGACGACGAAGACGATCTGCGCGCTCGATGCCCGGAAGTGGTCCAGCAGTTCCATGCCCGACAGCGTCTCGGGCACGAAGACCGGCGGCTGCAGGCCTTGGGTCAGCGACAGCGGTTCACCGCGCAGCGCCTGCTGCAAGAGGCTTTGCGCCGAGATGACACCCAGCACGTCGCTCAAGCCGTCGCGACAGACTGGATAGCGCGAGTGCTCCTCTTCGCTGATCTGGCGCAGCACTTCATCGGCCGACACCGCGGTATCGAGCCACACGATCTCGGTGCGCGGGATCATCATCGAGCCGACTTGCCTGTCGTCTAGGCGAAAGACGTTGCGCACCATCTGGTGCTCCTTCGCTTCGATCACGCCGGCGTCGAGGCCTTCTTCCAGGCTCGCGGCAATCTCTTCTTCGGTGACGCTGCGGTCGGGCTTGCCACGCACGCCCATCAGGCGCAGCGTCGCCTCGGTGGCCGCAGTCAGCAGTCGCACGAACGGCCGCACCAACAGCGACAGCCATTCCATCGGTGGCGCGACCAGCCGCGCCACGGTCTCGGGGTACATCTGGCCCAGTCGCTTGGGAACCAGTTCGCCGAAGATGATGGTGGTGAAGGTGATGATCACGACCACCAGCGCGGTGGCGCTGATGCCCGCGGCGCGCTCCGAGATCGCCGAGACGGTGCGCAGCCACAGCGCCAGCGGCGCGGCGAAGGCGCCTTCGCCGACGATGCCGTTCAGCACGCCGATCGAGGTGATGCCGATCTGCACCGTCGAGAGAAACTTGGTCGGGTTGTCGTGCAGGTCCATCGCGGCCTGGGCGCCGCTTTCGCCCGTCTCGACCAGCACTTGCAGACGCGCCCGGCGGCTCGCGGTGAGCGCCATCTCGGACATCGCAAAGGCGCCGTTCAGCAGGATCAGGAAGACGAGTAAGGCAACGTCCATGCAGCGCGCGCGGCGGGGGAGATCGGACCAGCGTAGCAGAATCGCCCCATGATCCATCTCGTTGGCGACGTCCAGGGCTGCTGCGACGCGCTGGCCCGGCTGCTCGACCGGATCGGCTTCAGCGCCTCGCGCGACCATCTCTACGTGCTCGGCGATCTGGTGAACCGTGGGCCCGATTCGCTCGGCACCTTGCGAATCTTGCAGGGTTTGGGCGGATCGGCGACCTGCCTGCTCGGCAACCACGACCTGCATGCCCTGGCGGTCGCGCACGGCGCGCGCAAGGCGCAGCCGAACGACACGCTGGCCAGTCTCCTCGCCGCGCCGGATCGAGAGGCCTTGTTCGACTGGCTGCGCGGCAATGGCCGCATGGCCGTCCACGAACATGGCTGGCTGATGGTGCATGCGGGCGTCGTGCCGCAGTGGGATCTGGCGACCACGCTGTCTCTCGCTTCTGAGGTCGAACAGGCGCTGCGCGGCCCTTCGATGCGCGAGCTGCTAGACGCGATGTACGGCAACCAGCCCGCGCGCTGGCGCGATGATCTGACGGGTTGGGCGCGCCTGCGCTTTGCCATCAACGTGCTCACGCGGGTTCGCTTCGTCGCCGCCGACGGCACGCTCGATTTCGCCACCAAGGACGGACGGTGCGATCCGCCTGCCGGGTTCTATCGCTGGTTCGAAGCGCCGGCGCGCAGGACCGAGGGCCTCCCCATCGCCTTCGGACACTGGTCGACGCTCGGCCTGGTCGAGCGGCCCGACCTGCTGTCGACCGATACCGGCTGCGTCTGGGGCGGGCGCCTAACCGCCGTGCGGATCGACGGCGGCCGGCGCGAAGTGAGCCAGGTCGAATGCCCGCAGGCACAACGTCCCGGGTGAGTGACCTTCCTTTGCCGCCCCGTCGATACACTTCCGATCTCCGCTGGAGGCGTGCCAGAGCGGTTGAATGGATCAGTCTTGAAAACTGACGAGGGGGCAACCCCTCCGTGAGTTCGAATCTCACCGCCTCCACCAGTCGGGCCTGAACGCGATGGCCGCGCAGGATTCCGAAGCTTCGTTTCCGGTGCCGGGCTCAAGCCAGGCGACTCCGCGAGGCGCTTGACCACCACATCGCCGCCCTGCCGGCGTTGGCTGCGTGTCGAATCGGGCACTGGCTGTGGTGATCTGCCAACGTCGATGCGAGTGCGCTGATATTTTGACGGCGGGATTTACAAACGCTCTCGGCGCACTTCGACGGGCTATCGGCGCCGTCCTACGCGTCGCGAACCCGCGCCGATGCTCGCTTTGCTGTGGAGCCCTCGAGCGATGCAAAGGGCACGAGGCTGATCCGCCATGTGCTGTCCTACAGGTATTCACCTACACG
>JBDSEG010000160.1:0-9716 GCA_039920165.1 Burkholderiaceae bacterium | reverse complement strand
CTGCAGTTGCTGAAGGATGTCGGCCTCGGCTACCTCACGCTCGGCCAGCCCTCGCCGACGCTTTCGGGCGGCGAGGCCCAGCGGATCAAGCTCGTCACCGAGCTGACCAAGGTGCGCGACGAGGTCGGCAAGCGCGGCAACCGCACCCCGCACACGCTGTATGTGCTCGACGAGCCGACGGTCGGCCTGCACATAGCCGATGTCGAGAAGCTGGTGCGCGTCTTGCACCGCCTGGTCGATGCCGGCCACAGCGTGGTCGTGATCGAGCACGACCTCGACGTCATCGCCGAGGCCGACTGGGTCATCGACCTCGGCCCCGAAGGTGGCGCGCAAGGTGGGCGGGTGGTCGACGCAGCGACGCCCGAGGTGCTGGCGGCGAACCCGGCGAGCCATACCGGGCAAGCATTGCGGGCGGTGCTGGCGCGGGGGTGAGGGCGGTCGAGCTTGCGTCGGGGCAGCGGCGCTGCTACCGTATAGACATGTTTAAACACCCCGATTCCACGCCCCCGCACGCCGCATTCCTCGACATCAAGCCCTGGGGAAACAACCTGGGCGTGCGAATCCCCGCGGCGGTTGCGCGCGCCGCGAAGCTGCGCGCCAACCAGCGGGTCATGCTTTCGGTCGAGGAGGGGCGGGTCGTCATCACGCCGCAGGCCGAGAAGTCCCCGACGTTGCTGGATCGGCTTGCCTTGTTCGACCCCGTGATGCATGGCGGCGAGCTCATGGAAACCGTTGCGGTGGGCGCCGAGAAATGGTGACCCGCGCCGCGGCGAAGTCGTGGGTGCCCGATCGGCAGGACATCATCTGGATCGACTGCAATCCACAGGCCGGGCAGGAGATGCGCGATCTGCACCCGATGCTGGTGCTTTCGCCAAAAGCGTTCAATGCCCGCACGGCGCTCGTCATCGGACTGCCGATGACGACGGCCGCCTACAACGAAAGCAATCCTTTCGCCGTGGCTGCCGGCGCCGCGAGCGGGCGCCGTGCCGGCAAGCTGAGTTACGTGCTGTGCCACCAGCCGAAGTCTTTCGACTGGCGCGCCCGGAACGCCAAGCCGCACCCTTTGAAGCGCCTTTCGGACACGCCCTTCGCGCAGGCCTGCGCGGTTCTAAATCAAATCGTCACGCTGGCGTGACGATCCTGACGCCACTGAGTGGTTTGCTTGAACTTGAGCTGACCCGTGCCATTCGAAAAGCTGGCTATCGCTGGAGGCGTTCTGGTCGTCGCGCTCCTGCTGGTTTTCTGTCTCGCACGTCGCAACCGTCGTCGCGATGGATTCCGAACCACCTCACGGTCGATCGCTCCGCGCGATCTCCAGTTCATCTGCACCAGCTGCTCGCAGCGCGTTCCCCATACCAGGCGCACGGTGGCCGCATTCGAACTCGGCACGACCCGTCTCTTCTGCGACGCATGTCACCGGCAGTGGGCTTCCAATCGGCCTCGCCGGCAACCGTCGCACTCCAATCCTCGCGAGCGCAATACGGATAGTCGGCCAATCGGTCACGCGCCACCTTCAGCTGGCTTCACGAGTCATCCCAGGTCCAGAGCACCGGGCGGCTGCCTCGGCGCTACCCTATTGCTCGTCGCCGTGCCACTCGTCCTTGTCATCTATGCAGCGGTTACCTGAACCGTTCGCGTGACCGCCGGCCCGAGGATTTAGGATCGCGGCTTCATCGGCAAAGAGGCAAAGCCGTGGCAACCGTGCGCGCAGGCAAGCAGGGTGTATTGGTCGTCGTCGACGTGCAGGTCGGCGTGGTGCGGGACGCCTGGACGCCGGGCGCATCGTCGGCAACGTCGCGCGCGCCGTCGAGCGTGGGCGCTCGCTCGCGGTGCCGGTGATCTGGTCCAGCATTCCGACAAGGATCTGCTGCGCGACAGTCCCGAGTGGCGGTGGGTGCCCGAGCTGAATCCGGCAGCGGGCGAGCCGGTGATCCACAAGTCCTTCGAATCCTTGTTCGAGCAGGCACCCGGTGGCGGACGCGCACACGACCAAATCGGTCGAGCTCGACGAGGGCCAGCGCATCGAGGCGGCCGGCGTCGTCCAGGATCTCAATATCGCGATGACCTGGCTCACCTATCCCGGCCGCACCAATGGCACGGCGAGCGCGGCGCAGGCCGATTTCAGGCCGGCGGCTGCTGCACGATAACGCTCTTCTCGGTGGTGGCGCACCCACCGTCAGGGCCGTTGCTTGGACACCTTGTCGTGCGCCTCCCGCACGAGCATGAGCGCGGCCGACCCGTACAGCGAATGGAATTCGGGCACCATTTCGCCCTTTGCGACGACCGGGTCGCTCGCGGTCAGCTTCTTTGCCTCTTCGATATCGGCAACCGCAAAGATGAACAGCCCGCGCCAGCCGTCGGCGCCGTCGAACGGGCCGGCGAGCGCGAGTTTTCCTTCTTCCGAAAGGCGGTTCATATTCGCGAAATGGCCCTTGAACATCTCGTCGCGCTCGGGTCCGGCGGGAATCTTGTTCGGCCCGGTCTTCAGGATCACCAGCACATAGCGTCGCATTCCGCGCTCGTCCGCGCCGACGGCGGTGGCGAGGGCGGCGTCGTAAGGCGGCTTGGCCGCGTCGATAGTCGCCTGTGCATGGATCGCCGAGCACAGGAACGGCAGCACGGCGCAGGCGGCAAGATCGGCGAGCTTGGACATGGCGCAACCCCGGGTGGTGAGGGAATGATGTGATTCAGCTTGCCTCGGCGCGCGACGCGCGGGCTGCAACATGACGCATCGCCATGGCCGAACTTCTCGCCAATATCGCCTGGCACACCTTGGCCGGCCCGCATTCCAAATATTCGATCGGTACCGGCGCCGCGCGGCGCTATGCGCCGGGCTTCTCGCCGATCGTCGGTTTCGCGAACCCGGCGCAAGCCGATTTCGCGGGACTGGCGCGTTATTGCGAACCGGGCGAGCATTTCTACTGCGACGGCTGGACCGGCGCGGCGCCCGCCGGGTGGCGCATCGAGACCGAGGCGACGATGTTCAAGATGGTTTTGGCATCGCGGCCGACGACGCGGCCGATGCGGTCGCGCTCGCGCCGGAATACGCCGCGCAGGCGCTTGAACTCGCGCTGCTGACGCGCCCCGGTCCGTTCGGCCTGCGCACCATCGAACTCGGCGACTATGTCGGCTGCTTCGAGGGCGATCGCCTCGTCGCGATGGCCGGCGAGCGCATGCATGCCGGGCTGCTGCGCGAGATCAGCGGCGTATGCACGCACCCCGACTTCCAGGGCCGCGGCTTCGCGCGCCGGCTCATGCTGCGATTGATCCGGCGCGAGTTGCAGCGCGGCGAGCTGCCGTTTGTGCACGTGATGCGGGCGAATACCGGTGCACACCGGCTCTACGCGCAGATGGGTTTACAGGACCACGCCGAGACGGTCGTGCGCGTCGCCGTTCGCGGCTGAAGGCCAGACGCGATGCCGACGATGGTGCTGCCTCGGCGTCTCGCCTATTCCGCAGCCGCGGCCCTGCTCGCTGCGGGCTTGCTGCCGGTGCGAGCCGCTGCACAGGCGATCGATCGGCAGGCGAGCGCGCTGATTCGCGCCGTTTCCCGCGCGGCCGAGGAGCGCGATGAAGCCGCGCTGCGCTCGGCCATGCGCTGGGAATTTATCTGGAGCTTCGGCGGTGACGCAAGCGCCGACCAGGCCATCGCGCACCGGATGCGCGATCCGCAGTCGCTGCGCATGTTGGCGCGCATCACGCGGGCGCGCTCCGTCGATATCGACAAGGCGTTGATCGAGTGCCCGGCGCTCGCAGCCACGGCCCCCTGCGCCGGCTTTCAGCGTGTCGGCGCAGCGTGGAAGAGGGTCTATTTCGTGGCCGGCGACCAGCGTCGATCTCGCAAGCGGTCCGCGCGCGGCGCTCGACGGGCCGGCCGATGGCAAGATGCGCCGGCCTGAAAAAGCCGCCGCCATCGACAGCCCCCTTCACCCCTTGCTTCGAGGCAGCTCGGCCCAGCGCCTGCGGCTGGCGAGCGGACTCGTTCTGTTCGCCTTCGCGGCGACGCACTTCCTTAACCACGCGCTGGGACTGGTCAGCCTGGAGGCGATGCTGGCCTTCGATGCTGCCCGCACCGCGGTCACGCGCTCGGTGCCGGGCAGCCTCGTGCTTGGCGTCGCCCTGCTCGTGCATGCGGCGTCGGCGCTGACCCGGCTCGCGGCGCGCGCGACGCTGCGGCTGCCGGCGTGGGAGTGGCTGCAGCTGGGCCTCGGCCTCGTGATCCCGTTGCTGCTGCTGCCGCACATCGTCAATACACGCATTGCCGCGCTCGCGTTCGGCGTCGACACGACGTACCCGTATGCGCTGACCCGCATCTGGCCGGATGCGATGCCGGCACAGACGCTGTTGCTGCTCGTCGTGTGGGCCCACGGCTGCATCGGCCTGCACCACTGGCTGCGGCTCGCGCCGGCCTACCGGCGCGTGGCACCGAGGCTGCTGGTGGCGGCGACGCTGCTGCCGTGCCTGGCGCTGGTCGGCGTCGTGACGCAGGGTCGAGAAATGGCGCGGGCGAATGCCGATCCGAGCGCGCTCGCGGCGCTGCGCACGGCAACCCGCTGGCCCGATGCGGCCGAAGCTGCCCGCCTCGCTGACTGGCGTGAGGCGTCGGCGGCTGTCTTCTATGCCGTCGCCCTGGGCGCGGCCGGGTTCGGTGCGTTACGCATGCTGCGCCAGCGGCGTTCGATGCGCATCCCGGTCCAGTACCTGGACGGCCCGCGCGTGCGTTCGGCGAGCGGGCCGACGCTGCTCGAAGTGAGCCGGCTGAACGGCATCGGGCACATGTCGGTGTGCGGCGGACGCGGGCGGTGTTCGACCTGCCGGGTCCGGGTGCTCGGCGATGCAGACGGCCTGAGTCCGGTCGAAGAGACCGAGCGCCGCACGCTGCGCTCGATCCGTGCGCCGGCCGATGTGCGGCTCGCGTGCCAGGCGCGGGTTCTCGGCGCGGTCACGGTTCAGCCGCTCGTGCGGCCGCGCCATGGCGCCGATGCGCCGGCGCTCGCGCATGCCGACGAGGCGGCCGGCGTCGAACGCGAACTCGCGGTGCTGTTCATCGATATCCGCGGTTTCACCGCGCTCACCGAACAGAAGCTCGCCTACGACGTGGTGTATTTGCTCAACCATTTCTTCCATGCCGTCGGGCAGGCCGTGTACGGCACCGGCGGCTGGATCAACGATCGCGCCGGCGACGGCGTGCTCGCGGTCTTCGATCCCGCCTTCGGCGGCCTGCCGGCCGCGTGCCGCTCAGCGCTGTTCGCCTGCGGGGCGGTCGATCGGGAGGTGACCCAGCTCAATGCGCGCATGCAGTCCGACCTGGCCCGGCCGATCCGCATCGCGATGGGCCTGCATTGCGGGCGCCATGTGCTCGGGCGCATCGGCGTCGGCGAGGCGATGACCCTGTCGGTGGTCGGCCCGGCGTTGAATGTCGCATCGCGCCTCGAGGCCATCGCCAAGCAGGCCGATGTACAGCTCGCCGTCTCGGTGGAAGCGGCGCGCCACGGGGGACTCGACCCCACCGGCCTCGCGGTGCAGACCACCGCGATCCGGGGATTGCAGAACCCGCTCGAGGTGCTGTTGGTCGAGCGCGCGCAGGAACTGGGCCTGCGACTGGCACAGGCGACGCAACCCCAGGCCTGAGTTCGGTCAGCGCCCGCAGCCCAGCCCCGCAGCGGCGCCCGCCTGCATCGCCGGCAGGGGGTCTAGCGCGGTGCCGGCCCACCACTGCTTGAGAACCCCGAGGCGAAAGACCGCGAAGTGCAGGTGCGGCGCGTCGGGCGGCGCATTGCCGGTGCTTCCCACATAGCCGATCAGCTCGCAGCGGCGCAGTGGCATGCCTTCGCGCAGCCCGTCGGCGTAGCGGTCGAGGTGGGCGTAGTAGTAGGCGATGCGGCGCGCCGGATCGAACTGGTAGATGGTCAGGCCGCCCTGCCGGCTGGTGAAGAGCTTGGCGAGCGTGCCGTCGTCGACCGCATATACCGCGCGGCCGCGTGGCGCGGCGATATCGAGCGCCTCGTGGCGTCTGGTCGATTCGCGTGGCGCGTTGAAGGTATCCGTCAACTGGCTGGCGGCGACTCCCTGCACTGGCACCGCAAGAGGACGCAGGAGCGGTGTGTCGCCTTGCCCGTGCACCGCGCCGATTGCGAATGCCAGCGTGAGCGCGCACGCGAAGCCGACCCGCCTCATATCACTCGCGCACCTCCACCGCGAAGCCGGCCTTGGCCAGCGTCGACAGGCGGTGCGCGTCCCAGTTGGTCAGGTGGATGCAGCCGTTGGTTTCGGCACGGCCCAGCCGCGACGGGTCGGGCGTTCCGTGGATGCCCCAGTGCGGCTTGGACAGGCCGAGCCACATGTTGCCGACCGGGTTGTTCGGCCAGGGCCGGATCTCGGTCTTGACTGCGCCCTTGGGCGCGCTCTTGAGCAGCACGGGGTCGAAAGTGAATGACGGGTTCTCGACCTCGTTGGTGATCTTCATCTTGCCGAGCGGCAAGGGGTCGCGCGGGCCGCCGATGCTGATCGGAAATGCGGCCAGGATCTTCGCCTCGCTGCCGAGCACGAGCAGCGTGCGGTCGGACTTGTCGATCTCGATGGAACGCGCGCCCGTGGGAGCGCCTTGATTGCGTTCGGGCGGGTTGGCCACGACGAGCCTATCGCCGGCGCGCAGGTGCGCGAGCGATCGGCCGGGATTGAGCTCGGCAAGCAGCGCCGGACTCATGTGGAAGCGCTCGCCGAGCGCTTCGCGAATCGATTCGTAGCCGAGCACGGGAAGCTCGGCGCGCCGGTTCATGTCGGCCGGAATCTTGACGAACGGCCCCTTCAGATCGGCCTCGCTCACGGTATAGAGAACGAACGCCGGCGCCGTATCGCCGCGCAGCGCCTGCCAGGTCGCGACATCGACGCGACCGCTGGTCGGCAACCCGTTGGCGCGCTGGAATGCAAGCAGGCTGCGACGCATGTTCTGGCTGAACCGGCCGTCGATCTCGCCCGGCGAAAACCATGCGCGGTCGAGCAGCACCTGGGCCCGCGCCACCACCGGACCCCGTGCACCGATCGTAAACGGCGCCTTGGCATCGGCCGCGTTCAGGCGTGCAACGGCGGCCTGCGGATCGATGGCGGCGCGCGGCGGCGCCTTGGCGTGCGCGGCGCTGGCGACCAGCGCCATGGCGAGGGCGCGATACAGATTGCGAGTCATGCGGGAGCTCCGTGGAAGATGCGGCGCAGCTTAGGCCGGCCGTCTTGCAGGGGCTGTAGGTCGGCGCCGCGATGCGCCGACGGAACGCGGAACGGCGCTTGCGCTCGCAGCACCTGCTGCGGCCGGATTCGCGGAGTGCGGAAACGCTAGTGCGGCAACTGGCGTGCTTCCGCCACGGCCGCGGCATAACTCAGACAGGCGCCCAGCATCAGCGCCATGCCGCCGAGCAGCCAGGTGGTGATCTGCAGACCCCCGAACCAGAAGTGGCCGGACAGGCGCACCACCACCGCCAACGCACAGACAAGCGCGCCAGCCAGGCCGGCCGTGCGACCGATCCACAGCAACAAGTTGTTCATGGGATTCCTCGTCCGATCGTTCGCGGGGCGCGAGCACGGCATCTTATGCCGCGTGTCGGCAAGTTCTGACACGCCGACGCGTCGTTCGCGGCTCGCGCGGCGCCCGCGCGAGGCGCCCACTGGCGCCTCATCGACCGGAGACGAATATGAACGCAAAGACCACGAGCAGCACCGATCAGCGCGATGCGCTCAAGCAATCCGAGGAGCGTGCGAGCCGCACCCATCCGGAAAACTTCAAGGACGAGGAAAACGAGTCGAAGCAGGTCGAGATCCCGCCGGTACAACCCGACGGTTCGGCCATCAAGGGCCTCGATCCGCAGGAAAAATAACCCGCGTCGATCGGTCTGCGCCTATCCCTCTTCACGGCGGCTGCGCAGGTTGTCCTTGATCTGCGCCAGCCGGGGTCGAACGGCGGCGGGCATGCGCAGCGCGACCGCGGTGACGAGGACGTCGATCACCGCCAGATGCAGCAGGCGCGACACCATCGGCGTGTAGCGTTCGTGGTCTTCCGGATGGTCGACGGCCAGAACGATGTGGTCTGTCGCATGCGAGAGTCGTGCGAGCGGTGAGCCGCTGGCCGTGATCGCCAGCGTGGTCGCTTGGTTTTTGCGCGCGAGCCGTGCCGCCTCGAGGATGTCGCGGCTGCGCCCCGAATTGCTGATGAAGACGGCGCAGTCGCCGCGCGTCAGAAGCGTTGCACTTATCAGCTGCACGTGGCTGTCGCTCACGGCGCTCGCCTGCACGCCGAGGCGAAAGAATTTGAGTTGCGCGTCCTGCGCCACGATGCCCGAATTGCCGACGCCGTAGAACTGGATCCGCGCGCCCGCGCGCCCGGCCTTGTCGAGTGCCGCGACCGCCTGCTCGTAAGCCCGGCCTGCGGCGTCGTTGCGCAACTTGAGCATCGAAGCGACGGCGTTGTCGAGCACCTTGACGAGGATCTCGCCCGGCGCATCACCTTCCTCGACCGCGCGGTGTACGAAGGGAACGCCTTCGTTCACGCTGCCGGCGAGGGTGCGCTTGAAATCGGTCAGGCCGCCGAAGCCGAGGCTGCGGCAAAAGCGCAGCACGGTCGGCTTGCTGACCTGCGCGCGTTCGGCCAGCGCGCCGACCGGCGAGGCCGCGAAGCCGCGCGGATCGGCGAGCACCAGATCCGCCACGCGTTGCTCGGACGGTGACAGCGTGGCGCGGCTGGCGCGGATGCGGGCGAGCATGGGCGGCGCTCCGTCAGCGTGTCATTGTTCTTCGGCCCAGGTGTAGGCGTCGCGCGCCACCAGCGCACTCGCCGCCGCCGGGCCCCAGGTTCCGGCGGCATACGGTCGCGGGCCGCCGGTATCGCGCTCCCAGACGTCGAGGATGGGCTCGACCCAGCGCCACGCCTCCTCCTGCTCGTCGCTGCGAACGAACAGGTTCAACCGCCCGGCGATCACGTCCATCAGCAGCCGCTCGTAGGCGCCGATACGGTTTTCGGCGAAGGCCTTGTCGAAGTCGAGGTCGAGCGAGACCGGCGTCAGCATCTCGTGCTGGCCGGCGCCCTTCGCGGCGAGGAGGTGCAGTTCCAGGCCGTCCTCGGGCTGCAGCTTGATGACGAGCTTGTTCGGCTGGTTCACGCCCGGAAAGATGCTGTGCGGCGCGGGCCGGAAATTGACCACGATCTGGGCGTCGCGTTCGGCCAGCCGCTTGCCGGTGCGCAGATAGAAGGGCACCCCGGCCCAGCGCCAGTTTCGCACCTCGGTGCGCAGCGCGACGAAGGTCTCGGTGCGGCTGCCGGCCGGCACCTTCGCCTCGTCCAGATAGCCGGGCACCCTCTCGCCGCGCCCCGTTCCGGCGCGGTACTGGCCGCGCACCACGTCGCGCTGCACGCTGTCGTCGGTGAAGGGCACGAGCGAGCGCAGCACCTTCAGCTTCTCATCGCGGATCGCATCGGCGTCGTTGCGCGACGGCGGCTCCATCGCGACCATGGTCAGCAGTTGAAGGGCGTGGTTCTGCACCATGTCGCGCAGCGCGCCGGTGGCATCGTAGAAGTCGCCGCGGGTGCCGACGCCGATGTCCTCGGCCAACGTGATCTGGACGTTGGCGACGCTTTCGCGCCGCCACAGCGGCTCGAACAGGGCGTTGCCGAAGCGCAGCGCCATCAGGTTCTGCACCGAGGGCTTGCCGAGATAGTGATCGATGCGAAA
>JBDSEG010000159.1:0-9256 GCA_039920165.1 Burkholderiaceae bacterium | reverse complement strand
ACCATCCGTGTCAGATCCTCGCCGATGTGTTCACCTTCATCGAGCGACGCGGCGCGATCGCCGGCAAGGTGGTGGCCTGGGTCGGCGACGGCAACAACATGGCCAACACCTGGCTGCAGGCGGCCGACATCCTCGGGTTCACGCTGCACGTCAGCACACCAGGCGGCTACGAGCTCGATGCGCGCATCGCTGGCGTGAGCAACCGCGACTGCGTGCGCTTTTTCAAGCAACCGCTGGACGCCTGCCGCGACGCTGACCTGGTCACCACCGACGTCTGGACCAGCATGGGATTCGAAGCCGAGAACGAAGCACGCCAGCAGGCCTTCTCGGCCTGGTGCGTCGACGCGCGGATGATGGCCGCAGCCAGTGATGACGCGCTCTTCATGCACTGCCTGCCCGCTCACCGCGGCGAGGAAGTCGCCGCCGAGGTGATCGACGGTCCGCAGTCGGTCGTGTGGGACGAGGCCGAGAATCGGCTGCACGTGCAAAAGGCGCTGATGGAATATCTGCTGCTTGGGCGCATCGGCTAGTCCGCTGAATCATTGAAATGGACGATGAGGGACGCGCGAGACGGGATGCGATGCAAGGCGCAAAGCGCAGCGATGCCCGTAGGCATCGCGAGCATTTGCAACGCCGCAGCGCACCCGTATCGCGTGGACAGCACCGATCCGATTTCAGTGATTCAGTGGACTGGTTGACCGACCGATGAAGTCCGACTCCGGGCCGATCGCTCGTGCCGATGCACAGGCGCTGGACGCCGCCGACCCGCTGGCAGACCTGCGCGAGCAGTTCGATCTGCCGCCCGACGTCGTCTATCTCGACGGCAACTCGCTGGGCGCGCTGCCGAGAGCGACGGCCCAGCGCCTGCACTGTGTGGTCGCGCGCGAATGGGGCGAGGGCCTCATCCGCAGCTGGAATGTGAGCGAAGACGCCGCCGGCTGGATCGGACTGCCGCAGCGCACTGCCGCCAAGCTCGCGCCGCTGATCGGCGCCGCCGCCGAAGATGTGCTGGTTGGCGATTCGACTTCGGTGAATCTGTACAAGGTGCTGGCCGCGGCGCTCGCGATCGCGCGCTGCGATGCCACGCAGCGCAACGTTATCGTCACCGAGCGCGGCAACTTTCCGACCGATCGGTATATCGCCGAAAGCCTGGCGCGGCAGCACGGCTGCGAGCTGCGCAGCGTCGACGCCGATGGCCTGGCAGCCGCACTCGACGAGCATGTCGCGGTGCTGCTGCTCACGCACGTCGACTACCGCAACGGCCGGCTGCACGACATGGCCGCGCTCAGCGCCGCCGCACACGCGGCCGGCGCGCTCGCGGTGTGGGACCTCGCCCATTCGGCCGGCGCCGTGCCGCTGCACCTGCCCGGCGATGGCGCCGATCTCGCGGTCGGCTGCGGCTACAAATATCTGAACGGCGGACCGGGCGCGCCGGCCTTTCTGTGGACGCATCCGCGCCACACCGCTCGCATGGACCGCGACGACTTGCGTCAGCCGCTCGCGGGCTGGTTCGGCCATGCCGCGCCCTTCGACTTCGACCCGGTCTACCGGCCCGCACGCGGCATCGCGCGCTTCGCCTGCGGGACACCGGCAGTGCTGTCGATGGCGGCACTGGAATGCGGGCTCGACGTCTTCGAAGTTGCACGCCCGCTCGGAGGCATCGCCGCGCTGCGCGTGAAATCGATGGCGCTGACGAGCCTTTTTATCGATCGCGTCGAGCGGCGCTGCGCAGGCCTCGATCTCACGCTTGCGAGCCCGCGCGATGCGGCACAGCGTGGCAGCCAGGCGAGCTTCGCGCATGCCGACGCCTATCCGGTCATGCAGGCGCTGATCGAACGCGGCGTGATCGGCGATTTCCGCTCCGGTGGCCTGCACGATCCAGACCATCTGCTGCGCTTCGGCTTCACGCCGCTGTATACGCGCTACGTCGATGCCTGGGATGCCGCCGAGACGCTGGCGCAGGTGCTCGAATCAAAAGCCTGGCAGGCGGCGCGCTTCAGCCATCGCGCAGCCGTGACATGAGACGGCCATGATCGAACACGAGATGGACTACGGCGACTATCTACACCTCGAACAGGTGCTGTCGGCGCAGCATCCGCGCTCGCCCGACCACAACGAGATGCTCTTCATCGTCCAGCACCAGACGAGCGAGCTGTGGATCAAGCTGATGCTGCACGAGCTGTCGGCCGCCGTCGCCAAGGTCGCCAGCGACGATCTCGGCAGCGCCTTCAAGATGCTCGCGCGGGTGAGCAAGATCATGGAGCAGCTGGTTCACGCCTGGGACGTGCTCGCGACCATGACGCCGTCCGAGTATTCGGCGATCCGGCCCTACCTGGCCAGCAGCAGCGGCTTGCAGAGCTGGCAATACCGGCAGGTCGAATTTTTGCTCGGCAACAAGAATGCGGCGATGCTCGCCCCGCATGCGCAACGCCCCGGCGTGCTGGCGCAGGTCGAGGCGGCGTGGCGTGCGCCTTCGCTCTACGATGAATCGCTGCGCCTGCTGGCGCGCCGCAGCCTCGCCGTTCCGGCCAGCCATACCGATCGCGACTGGACCCAGCCCTACGTCGCAAGCGATGCGGTCATGCAGGCCTGGCTCGTCGTCTATCGCGACCCGAAAGCGCACTGGGATCTGTACCAGCTCGGCGAGGAACTGACCGACCTCGAAGATGCCTTCCGGCTCTGGCGCTTTCGTCATGTCACCACGGTCGAGCGGATCATCGGGTTCAAGCGCGGCACCGGCGGCACGAGCGGCGTGGGCTACCTGCGCAAGATGCTCGACGTGGTGCTGTTTCCCGAGATCTGGCATCTGCGCTCCGACCTCTGAAGCTGGTCCGCCGGCGTTGACCGGCCGCAGTCAATTGCGCACGATCGAATCTCCGGGCCAGGCGGTTCCTGGCGTCGCGACGAAAGAGGCAAGGATCATGGCGCTCACCAAGGCCTGGCACGCCGCACTAAAGCAGACCGGTTCGCTCGCCAAGCTGCAGGCGGTGCAGCAGCCGCGACCGCCGCAGTCACTGCGAAGAATTCGTTCGAACTCATCAAGCTCAAGAAGGCCGCCAAGCTGCTGGCCGACGATGCGATCGACAAACAGATCGCGGGTACCACCACGTTCGCCCCCGGCACGACGATCCGCGAATCGCTCGACCTCAAGGCGGCCAAGATCCACCCCGACGAAAGCCTGGCCGCAATCAAGCCGCTGTCGGACAAGATCTTCACCGAGAACAAGGCCCTGCTCGCGCTCGACAAGCAGATCAAGCAGGCCGTCGCCGATATTGCGGCGTTGAAGATCCCCTAGCCATGGCGTCGACGAGCCGGCCCGCGTGCCTCGCCGGCTCGCATAGGATGCACCGATAGCCAACCCGAGAACACTGCGATGGATACCCGCACCTCCGACCACCGCCTTCGAATCGACCGCCTGCGCGACGAGCTCGCGCGCCTGGACTTGGCCGCCGTTCTCGTGCCGTCGAGTGACCCTCACCTGTCGGAATATCTGCCCGGGCGCTGGCAGGCGCGCCAGTGGCTGTCGGGCTTCACCGGTTCAATGGGAACGCTGGCCGTCACCCGCGACGAAGCCGCGCTCTTCGCCGACAGCCGATACTGGACCCAGGCCGAGGCCGAACTCGCCGGCAGCGGAATCACGCTGGTGAAGATCCCGACCGGCGCCGCCTCGCATCACATCGACTGGCTCGCGAAGCACGTGGCGCGCGGCGCCAGCGTCGCGGTCGACGGCGCGGTGCTCGGCCTCGGCGCAGCGGCGACGCTGCGTACGGCGCTCGAGCGCGCCGGCGTCACGCTGCGCACCGATCTCGACCTTCTCGATGCCGTGTGGCCCGATCGACCGGGCTTGCCCGACGCTCCCGTCTACGAGCACTTGGCGCCGCATGCGACCGAATCGCGCGCCGCCAAGCTGGCCCAGGTGCGCGAGGCGATGGCCGCGGCCGGCGCGACACACCACCTCGTCTCGACGGTCGACGATATCGCGTGGCTGTTCAACCTGCGCGGCGCCGACGTGAGCTTCAACCCAGTGTTCCTCGCCCATGCGCTGATCGATGCGCGACGCACGCTGCTTTTCGTCGGTGCGGGCAAGATCGATGCGTCGCTAGAAGCGCGCCTGGCCGCCGACGGCATCGCGCTCGCTCCCTATGCTCAGGCCGCTTCGGCGCTCGCCGCGCTGCCGCCGACCGCGCAGCTGCTGGTCGATCCGCGCCGCGTCACGCTCGGGCTGATGGATGCGGTCGGGGTGCCGCGCGTCGAAGGGATCAACCCGAGCACCTTGAAAAAGAGCCGCAAGAGCGAGGCGCAGGCGGAGCACATACGCGCCGCGATGGCTCAGGACGGCGCGGCGATGTGCGAGTTCTATGCGTGGTTCGAGTTGGCGCTCGCCGATCCGGCGCGCTCCGAGCCCATCACCGAATTGACGATCGACGAGCGCCTGAGCGCCGAGCGCGCAAAGCGCCCGGGCTTCGTCGGCCTGAGCTTCAACACCATCGCCGGCTTCAATGCGAACGGCGCCATGCCGCACTACCGCGCAACCGACGAATCGCACGCGACCATTGCGGTCGATCCGGCGCAAGGAGGCTTGCTGCTGATCGACTCGGGCGGCCAGTATCTCGGCGGCACGACCGACATCACGCGGGTCTGGCCGATCGGCACACCGAGCGCGGCGCAAATGCGCGACTACACGCTCGTCCTCAAGGGCACGCTGGCGCTCAGCCGCACCCGGTTTCCGCGCGGCACGCTCTCGCCCATGCTCGATGCGATCGCGCGCGCGCCGCTGTGGGACGCGGGCCTGGATTTCGGCCACGGCACGGGCCACGGCGTCGGCTATTTCCTCAACGTGCACGAAGGCCCACAGAGCATCTCGAAGGCGATCACCGAGCCGCACATGGCGATGCAGCCCGGCATGGTGACGAGCATCGAGCCCGGCCTCTATCGACCCGGCCGATGGGGCATCCGGATCGAGAACCTCGTGCTGAACGTGCCGGCACCCTCCGAAGACGAGGCCGAGTTCGGCGAGTTCCTGGCGTTCGAGACCCTGACGCTGTGCCCGATCGATACACGCTGCATCGATCGTTCGTTGCTGCGAGACGACGAGGTCTCGTGGCTGAACGCCTATCACGCGACCGTGCGCGAGCGCCTGGCGCCACGGGTCGACGGGCCGGCGCTCGCCTGGCTGATGGAGCGCACCGCGCCGCTCTGAGCGGCGGGCGTCGAATGGCGGGATCGGATCCGGTGCCCTCGATCGGCGTCGACCTCGGCGGAACCAAGATCGAGGCCATCGTTCTCGATGCGCAGGGCTCGACGCGCTGGCGCGGGCGCGTGCCGACGCCGGCCGGCGACTACGACGCGACGCTCGCTGCCATCGGCGCGCTGCTGCAGCGCGCGCAGTCGGCGACCGGCTTCGCGCCGGATGCGCCGCTGGGCATCGGCACTCCCGGCAGCCCGACCCGTGCCGGACGCATCAAGAACGCCAACTCGACTTGCCTGAACGGCCAAGCGCTGCGCGACGACCTCGCCGAATTGCTGCACCGGCCGGTGCGCCTGGCCAACGATGCCGATTGCCTGGCGCTGTCCGAGGCGAGCGACGGCGCCGGCGCGGGCGCGCGGGTCGTCTTCGCGGTGATCCTCGGAACCGGCGTGGGCGGCGGCATCGTCGTCGACGGACGCTTGCTCGACGGACCGAACCGGACCGCCGGCGAATGGGGCCACAACCCCCTGCCCTGGGCCGATGCCGACGACGGTCACGCACCGTCGTGCTATTGCGGGCAGCGCGGCTGCGTCGAGGCATGGTTGAGCGGCCCGGCGCTCGCGCTCGACCATTTCCGACGTACCGGCGTTGCGCTCGACCCGCCGCACATCGCGCAGGGCGCAGCCGCGGGGGACGTCGACTGCGAGACCAGCCTGCAGCGCTACGAATCGCGGCTCGCGCGGGCGCTGGCCGGTGTCGTCAACCTGCTCGACCCGGACGTGATCGTGCTCGGCGGCGGGCTGTCGAACCTCGAGCGGCTCACGACGCGCGTGCCCGCGCTGTGGTCGCGCCACATCTTCGGCGCGACGTCCAGCGCAACATCTGCCGAGCCCGTCACGACCCGCCTGGTGCGCAGCCGCCACGGCGACTCGTCGGGGGTTCGTGGCGCGGCGCGGCTCTGGCAGGACTGAAAACGCTGCGCGCGCCAGCGGTTCATCGGCCGCCGACGCGTTTCGCGCTCGCCGATCGACGCTTGATCGCATCCGGGTTTCGGCGCGCGCCGGCGCTGCCTAGAGTTCGCTCCATGACGCCTCCTCGCTGGCGTCGCAACCTGGAGCCGCATCATGATCGACCGCCTCTTTTCCGCCGCCCTCGCCTTCACCCTGCTCGCTGGCGGCACCGCAGCGATCGGTGCAGCGATGTTCGAAGGACGTCCCGCCAGCCGCCCCGCGGTGCACATCGTGCGCCTGCCGACGGTCGAGATCGTCGGCCAGCGTGTGGCCCTGACGGCTGCCGCCGCGCCGGTGTCCGTTACGCAGTGAGCGGTGTGCTGCGGTCAACAAAAACCCGGCCGCGGCCGGGTTTTGCTTTACGGTAAGGGCCGGTCGACTCAAACCACCGCCGGCGCGAGTTCGCCGCGCGCGTAGCGCTGTGCCACTTGTGCCAGCGGCTGCGCCTTGATCTTGGCGGCCTGACCTTCGCAGCCGAACTGCAGATAGCGCTCGCGGCAGATCACCCGGGCGGCCTCGCGCGCCGGCTTGAGGTAGTCGCGCGGATCGAACTTGTCGGGGTTCTCGGCCAGATATTTGCGGATCGCCGCGGTCATCGCGAGGCGCACGTCGGTATCGATATTGATCTTGCGAACGCCGTGCTTGATCGCTTCCTGGATCTCCTCGACCGGCACGCCATAGGTCTCTTTCATCGCGCCGCCGTACTGGCGGATCGTCGCCAGCAGGTCCTGCGGCACGCTGCTCGAACCGTGCATCACGAGGTGGGTGTTGGGGATGCGGCGGTGAATCTCCTTGATTCGGCCGATCGCCAGGATGTCGCCGGTCGGCTTGCGGGTGAACTTGTACGCGCCGTGGCTCGTGCCGATGGCGATGGCGAGCGCGTCGAGCTGGGTGCGCTGGACGAAATCTGCAGCCTGCTCGGGGTCGGTCAGCAGCTGCTCCATCGTCATCGTGGCTTCGGTGCCATGGCCGTCTTCCTTGTCGCCCTTCATGGTCTCGAGCGAACCGAGGCAGCCAAGCTCGCCCTCGACGGTGACGCCAAGCTTGTGCGCCATGTCCACCACTTTTCGGGTCACGTCGACGTTGTAGTCGTAGCTCGCGATGGTCTTGCCGTCGGCCTGCAGCGAGCCGTCCATCATTACCGAACTGAAGCCGAGGTCGATCGCGCCGCGGCAGACCTCGGGGTTTTGGCCGTGGTCCTGGTGCATCACCAGCGGCACCGTGGGCCACGATTCGATCGCGGCCTGGATCAGGTGCTTGATGAAAGCCTCGCCGGCATATTTGCGCGCACCCGCGCTGGCCTGCAGGATGACCGGCGCGCCGACCTCGGCCGCAGCCGTCATCACGGCCTGCACCTGTTCAAGGTTGTTGACGTTAAAGGCCGGGATTCCATAGCCGTTTTCGGCGGCGTGGTCGAGCAGCTGGCGCATCGAGACGAGTGGCATGGTGGTGATCCTTGGGTGACGAGACGACGGTAGGCGATTCTAGAAGCGCTTAGCCGATGCGCTCGACTGCGTAGCCCTGCTCGCGCATCGCGCCGAGGATATTTGCGATATGGCCGATGCCGCGGGTCTGCACGACCACCTCGATCTGGACCCGCTCGACCGACAGCGAATTGAAGGCGCGCTGGTGCTGTACCTCGTCGATATTGGCCCCGAGCTGTCCAAGCAGCGTCGCCACGTCGGCCAGCGCGCCCGGCACGTCGCGAACGTCGAAGCGCAGCCGTGCGAGGCGACCCGACTTGACCATGCCGCGCTCGATGATCTCGGCCAGCACCAGCGGCTCGATATTGCCGCCGCACAGCACCAGGCCGACCTTGCGCCCGACGAAGCGCTCGCGGTGCTTGAGCAGCGCCGCCAGGCCGACCGCGCCCGCGCCCTCGACCACCGTTTTCTCGATCTCCAGCAGCATCAGGATCGCTTGCTCGATATCACCCTCGTCGACCAGCAGCACCTCGTCGACCAGCGCTTCGATGATGGGCAGCGTCAGCGCGCCCGGCGACTTGACGGCGATGCCGTCGGCGATCGTCACCGCGGGCTGTGGCGCGCCATGGCCATCGGGCCCGCCGTGCACCGCCTGCCACGCGGCCGGGAAGCGCGCCGTCTGCACGCCGACGAGGCGGATCGCCGGGTCGATAGCGCGCGCCGCGGTGCCAATGCCGGCGATAAGGCCGCCACCGCCGATCGCGATCACCAGCGTGTCGAGCTGCGGGTGCTGCGCCAACATTTCCAGGGCGATCGTGCCCTGCCCGGCGATGACGGCCAGGTCGTCGAACGGGTGCACGACGGTCAGGCCGCGCTCGGCCGCCAGCGCCAAGCCGTGGGTGCGCGCATCGTCGAAGGTATCGCCTTCGAGCAGCACGGTCGCGCCGAAGCCCCGCGTATTCTCGACCTTCACCGCCGAGGCAAAGCGCGGCATCACGACGGTCGCCGGGATTCCCATGCGCTGCGCGTGATAGGCCACGCCCTGTGCATGATTGCCCGCCGATACCGCCAGCACACCCGCCGCTCGCTCGGCCGGCGTCAGCTGCGCCATCTTGTTGAAGGCACCGCGTTCCTTGAACGATGCGGTGAACTGCAGGTTCTCGAACTTGAGGAAGACCTCGCAGCCGGCGAGCTGCGAGAGCGTGCGCGACAGCAGGCAAGGCGTATCGATCACCTCGCCGCGCACGCGCTGGGCAGCGGCGCGGATGTGCTCGATCGTCAGCGCTTCGGGGTGCGCCGGATCGGGGGTAGCCGCAGCGGCCATCAGCCAACCCGGCAGATCGTCACGGACGGCCACCGACCGGCCGCGACAGAGTCGTGCCGCATGGCCGGGACGCCTATTTCGCAGCGGGGAGGCATATCTTCATGACTGTCAGCCCGGCCATCAGGCGGGCCTGTTGATCGGAGTCGATCATTTTGGCGGTGATTGCCCTGGCCTCTTCCTTCTTGCCCTGCATGTTCAGGATCGTCGCCCGCTGGCCGTCCGCAGAATAGGTGGCTTTCGCTTCCTGCGTCGCGCAGTTGAAGAAAGTATCTCGGTTGACGCCCATTTGCCGGGGGCCCCTGCTGGGCGA
>JBDSEG010000158.1:0-13730 GCA_039920165.1 Burkholderiaceae bacterium | reverse complement strand
CCCTCGACCGCATCGACCAGCAGCAGCACGCTGTCGACCATCGACAGCACGCGCTCGACCTCGCCGCCGAAGTCGGCGTGGCCGGGGGTGTCGACGATATTGATGTGGGTGCCCTTCCACTCGACCGCGCAGTTCTTGGCGAGGATGGTGATGCCGCGTTCCTTCTCGAGGTCGTTGCTGTCCATCACGCGCTCGGCCACCTTCTCATTGGCGCGGAAGGTGCCGCTCTGGCGCAGCAACTGGTCGACCAGCGTGGTCTTGCCGTGGTCGACGTGGGCGATGATGGCGATATTGCGGATCTGTCGGGTCATGGTGTCAGGCTCGTGGGGTCAGCACGAGGCTTTGCACCTCGATCGGGCTCAGGAGCCTGGTGGAAATGAGTTCGCCGGCTGCGATGTGGCCGCTGCCGAGAAAAGCTTTGGCTTCGGGTCCGTAGACGCGCACGACGGCGGCATCGGCCGCATCGAGGCGCCGACGCAGGCCGCTCAGGAAGCGCCCGGCCTCGTCGCTGTCGAGCCGGACAACCGGCGCATCGGCGAGCAGGCGATCGGGCTCGAGCAGCGCGGCATCGCGTTCGGCCTCGCTCATCGCTTCGAGCTGATCGAGGGTGAGCGCATCGGCTACCTGCAGGGGTCCACTCGCCGTGCGACGCAGCCCGGCCAGGTGCGCGCCGCATCCAAGCGCCGCGCCGATCTCCTCGGCCAGGGTCCGGATGTAGGTGCCCTTGGAGCAGCGCACATCGAGGCTCCAGCGGTCGTTCGCGCCGTCGACGATCTCGATCGCATGCACCGTGACGGCGCGCGCTTCGCGTTCGACCTCGATGCCGGCGCGCGCATAAGAATAGAGCGCGCGGCCCTGGTGCTTGAGCGCGGAGTGCATGGGTGGCAGTTGCAGGATCGAGCCGGTGAAGCGGGCGCAGGCGACCTGCATCTGGTCGAGGTCGACATTCACCTCGCAGCGTTCGACCACCTCGCCCTCGGCATCGCCGGTCGTCGTCGTGATGCCGAGTTGCAAGGTAGCGATATAGCGCTTGTCGGCGTCCAGGCTCGCCTGCGAGAACTTGGTGGCGGCGCCGAAGCACAGCGGCAAGAGGCCCGTTGCGAGCGGATCGAGCGTGCCGGTGTGGCCGGCCTTTTCGGCGCGGTACAGCCGCTTGGCTTTTTGCAGTGCATCGTTGCTCGTCAGGCCGATCGGCTTGTCGAGCAGCAGCACCCCGTGCACCGGGCGGCGCACGACGCGTGACCTGGCGACGCTCGTCTTCACTCGACGGCCCGGGTCGAATTGGCCTTCACGATCAAGGCACTCAATTCCGCAGCACGCTCGGTCGTGCGGTCGAATTTGAAATGCAGGGTCGGCACGGTGTGGATCTGCAGCTTCTTGAAGAGGTGGTTGCGCAGAAAGCCGGCCGCCTCGTTGAGCGCGGTCTCAGACTCCTCGGGCGTCCCCACCAGCACCGAGAACAGCACCGTCGCGTGCGCATAGTCGGCCGTCACCTCGACCGCATTGACCGTGACCATGCCGATGCGCGGATCCTTCAGCTCGCGGATGAGCGTGGCCACGTCGCGCTGGATCTGGTCGGCGACCCGGAAGCCGCGGTTGGGGATGGATCGCTTGTTTCGCATGGGTGGGTGCTCCGTCGGGCTGGCCTACAAACGCAAACCCCGCCTTCTTTGGGAAGGCGGGGTCTGGGACGAGGCCTAGCCGCCTTAAAGCGTTCGGGCCACTTCCTTGACCTCGAAGAATTCGAGCTGGTCGCCTTCCTTGATGTCGTTGTAGTTCTTGAGCTTGATACCGCACTCGAAGCCGGTCGCAACCTCGCGAACATCGTCCTTGATCCGGCGCACCGACTCGACCTCGCCGGTGTGCACAACGACGTTGTCGCGCAGCAGGCGAAAACGCGCGCCGCGCCGCACCACGCCGGCCGTGACCATCGAGCCCGCCACGGTGCCGATCTTGGACGCCACGAACACGGTGCGGATCTCCGCCGTGCCGATGGTCTCCTCGCGCTGCTCGGGTGCCAGCATCCCGGTCATCGCCGCCTTCACCTCGTCGACCGCGTCGTAGATGATGTTGTAGTAGCGGATATCGACGCCGTTGTTCTCGGCCAGCTTGCGCGCCCCCGCGTCGGCGCGGGTGTTGAATCCGATGATGACCGCCTTCGAGGCGATCGCCAGGTTGATATCCGACTCGGAGATGCCGCCGACCGCGGCGTGCACGATCTGCACCTTGACCTCGGCGGTGGACAGCTTGAGCAGCGACTGCGCCAGCGCTTCCTGCGAACCCTGCACATCGGCCTTGACGATGAGCGCGAGGGTCTGGGTATCGCCCTGCCCCATCTGGTCCATCATGTTTTCGAGCTTGGCGGCCTGGCGGCGCGCCAGCTTCACGTCGCGGTACTTGCCCGAGCGGAAGGTCGCGATTTCGCGCGCCCGGCGCTCGTCGGACAGCACCATGAACTCGTCGCCGGCCTGCGGCACTTCGGTCAGGCCCTGGATCTCGACCGGGATCGACGGGCCGGCTTCGGTCGCCGCCTTGCCGTTCTCGTCGAGCATCGCGCGCACCCGGCCGTAGGTCGAGCCGGCCAGCACCACGTCGCCGCGCTTGAGCGTTCCCGACTGCACCAGCACGGTCGCGACCGGGCCGCGGCCTTTGTCGAGCTTGGCCTCGATGACGAGTCCCTTGGCGAGGCTCGCCTTCGGCGCCTTCAGCTCGAGCACTTCAGCCTGCAGCAGCACCTGCTCAAGCAGCGCGTCGATGCCCTGGCCGGTCTTGGCCGAAACCGGAACGAAAGGGGACGGACCGCCGAACTCTTCCGGCACGACCTCTTCGGCCACCAGCTCGCTCTTCAGGCGCTCGAGGTTGGCGCCCGGCTTGTCGATCTTGTTCATCGCGACCACCAGCGGAACGCCCGCGGCCTTGGCGTGCGAGATCGCTTCCTTGGTCTGCGGCATGACGCCGTCGTCGGCAGCGACCACCAAGATCACGATATCGGTCGCCTTGGCGCCGCGCGCCCGCATTGCCGTGAAGGCGGCGTGCCCAGGGGTGTCGAGAAACGTGATCATGCCGCGCGGCGTTTCGACGTGATAGGCGCCGATATGCTGCGTGATGCCGCCGGCTTCGCCCGCGGCGACCCGGCTCGTGCGGATGTAGTCGAGCAGCGAAGTCTTGCCGTGGTCGACGTGGCCCATGACGGTCACGACCGGGGCGCGCGCCAGCATCTCGTGCTCGGCCTCGCCTTCGATATCCTCTTCGAGGAAGGCATCCGGGTCGTCAAGCTTGGCCGCCAGCGCGGTGTGGCCCATCTCCTCGACCACGATCATCGCGGTCTCCTGGTCGAGCTGCTGGTTGATGGTGACCATCTGGCCCAGCTTCATCAACTGTTTGATGACCTCGGACGCCTTGACCGACATCTTGTGCGCCAGGTCGGCCACGCTGATGGTCTCGGGCACATGCACTTCCTGAACCTGCACCTCCTGCGGTGCGATGTACGACGACGGCGCACCGTCGTTGCGGTCGCCGCGGCGGCCCGCGCGCGGCGCACGCCAGCCGGGACGACCGGCGCCGGCAGGCGCGCCGGTGCGGCCCTTGACCAGACCACGCTTCTTGGCGTCGTCGGCCCAGCTGGACGACAGCTTCTCGGACTTGACTGACTTCTTGTCGCCCGGCTTGGCGACCGCGGTCGTCCCCGGGGCGCCGGGAACTCCGACCTTCTTGTGGATCGTGCCCTTGATCTCGACCACCGCGGGCTTCACCTCTTCGGGCTTCTTCGCGACCTGAACGCCCTTGGGCTTATTCATCATGGCGCGAATAGCCGAGGCTTCGTCCTCGGCCGCCTTGCGGCGCTTGGCCAGGTCGGCGGCGCGCTGCTTGTCCTCGTCAACGACGTCGGCCGCCTTGATGACACGAAGTTGCGGCTTCGAAGGCTCGGCCGCCGGCACCGGCGCGGCGACGACGGGCGCCACCGCGGCCGCAACCGGCTCGGCCTTCGCGCCCTTGGCGGCCTTGCTCCCCTTCGCCTTCGGGGCGGTCGCAGCAGCAGCGGCCGCGGTGGTGGCGGCGAGCGCCTCGGCTTCAGCGGCAACAGCCGCTTCCTGCGCGACTCGGCGCGCCTTCGCCTCGGCGGCTTCGCGCTCGGCGCGCTCCTGCTCTTCACGCAGACGCCGCTTCTCGGCCAGTTCCTCTTCCTCGCGACGCAACACCTCGGCCTGCGCCTGCGCCTCTTCCTCGCGGCGCTGCAGTTCGGCGTCCTCGGTCTGCGCCGGTGCCGGCTCGTCGACACCCGCCGGGGCATCGTCGCGCTTGATGAAGGTGCGCTTCTTGCGTACCTCGACCTGGATGGTGCGCGCCTTGCCCGACGAATCGGCCTGCTTGATCTCGCTGGTGGACTTGCGGGTCAGCGTGATCTTGGTGCGCTGCGCCCCGGCAACGCTCCCGTGCGCTGAACGCAGATGGTCGAGCAGCCGCTCCTTGTCGGATTCGGACAGGGCATCGTCGGTCGACGCCTTGCGGACGCCGGCCGACTGCAGCTGCTCGAGCAGCGCCGCGGCGGAGCGGTTCAGCTCGGCGGCGAGTTGGGCGACGGTGGTCGTTGCCATGTTTTTGAGATCCTTGCGTGGGTCTTGCTGGGGCAGGCGTGCGGGCGGCGGAAGCTCGGGTAGCGTGGGCGTCAGGCGCCGGGGATTGCGAACCAGTGCTCGCGCGCCTTCATGATCAACGTCTTGGCCTGCGTTTCGTCGACGCCGGACATCTCGGTCAGCTCGTCGACGGCCAAGTCGGCGAGATCGTCGCGGGTGTGGATGCCGCCCGACGCCAGCTTGCCGATCAGCTCCGGGTTCAGTCCTTCGAGGTCGCGCAGATCCTGCGAGACATCGCCGACGTTTTCTTCCTTCTGGATCTCGAGCGTGAGCAGCGCATCCTTGGCGCGGGTGCGCAATTCATTGACGGTGTCTTCGTCGAAGCTCTCGATCTCGAGCATTTCCTGCATCGGGACGTAGGCGACTTCTTCGAGGCTGGCGAAGCCCTCGGCGATCAGTATGTCGGCCACCTCGGCGTCGACGTCGAGCTTGTCGATGAAGAGCTTGCGAACGCCGTCCGACTCGCTTGCCTGCTTGGTCGCCGATTCCTCTGCGCTCATGATATTGATGCGCCAGCCGGTCATCTCGGAGGCCAGCCGCACGTTCTGCCCGCCGCGGCCGATCGCGATCGCGAGGTTTTCCTCGTCGACGACGACGTCCATCGCATGGCGCTCCTCGTCGACCACGATCGACTGCACGTTGGCCGGGGCCAGCGCGCCGATCACGAACTGCGCCGGATCCTCGGACCACAGCACGATATCGACCCGCTCGCCGGCGAGCTCGTTGGTGACGGCGGTGACGCGCGAGCCGCGCACACCGACGCAGGTGCCGATCGGGTCGACCCGTTTGTCGTGCGAAACGACGGCGATCTTGGCGCGCGAGCCGGGGTCGCGGGCGCACGACTTGATCTCGAGCAGGCCTTGTTCGATCTCGGGCACTTCCTGCGCGAATAGTTCGATCATGAAACCCGGCGCGCTGCGCGACAGCACGATCTGCGCGCCGCGCAGCGTGGTGTCGACCTCTGCGATATAGGCGCGCACGCGGTCGCCGGTGCGCAGGTTCTCCTTCGGGATCATGTCGACCCGGCGCAGGCGCCCTTCGACCCGACCCGATTCGACGATCAAATCGCCCTTGTCCAGGCGCTTGACGGTGCCGACGAATATCTTGTCGCCGCGCGACAAGAAATCGGTCAACAGCTGCTCGCGCTCGGCGTCGCGAATCTTTTGCAGGATCACCTGCTTGGCGGCCTGCGCACCGATGCGGCCGATCGAGACCGAATCGACCGGCTCTTCGATATAGTCGCCGACCTCGATGTCGGAGATCTGCTCCAGCGCCTCGAAGTGCAGGACCTCGGAATCGGGCAACTGCAGCCCGGCCTCGTTCGGCACAACATGCCAGCGGCGAAAGGTCTCGTACTCGCCGGTCTCTCGATCGACCGTGACGCGCATGTCGACCTCGCCGCCCTGCAGCTTCTTCGAGGCCGAGGCGAGCGCGGCTTCGACCGCCGCAAAAACGACTTCCAGATCCACGCTTTTCTCGCGCGAGATCGCATCCACCAGCATCAACAGTTCGCGGTTCATCAGCTCCTGCCTCCATCGTCCTCGTCGTCGGACGGCGTCGTCGCGTTCGCGTCGCCTGTCCCCGTCGCGCTCCCGGGTTTCGAGAAACGCCGCCCCTTGAAATCCAGCACCGGCACCAGCCGGGCCTCGCGCACTTCGTCGATCGCAAATTCGAGCACCTGATCGGCCGCCGGCGCACCGAAGACGAGCCGCCACTTGGCACTTCCCGCCGACGCGTCGTCCTGGGACGCTGCCGCGCGGTCGAGCACGCCGCGGAATTTCTTGCGCCCGTGGAATGCCAGCTTGAGCGTGAGCTCGATCTCGTGGCCGCCGAACCGCGCATAGTCGGCCGGCTTCTTCAGCGGCCGGTCCAGGCCCGGCGACGACACCTCGAGCCGCGCATAAGCACTGCCCTCGACTTCCAGCACGTGCTGCAACTGCCGGGTCACCTTCTCGCAATCGTGCACCGTGATGAATTGACCCGCCAGGTCGCCCGGCACCCGGTCAATGAAGACCCGCAGCAACCCGCCGGGCGTGCGATCGGTATCGACCAGGTCGTAACCGAGCCCGGCGACCGTGCGCTCCACTGCTTGTGCCCAACTCATCCCGTCGATCCAGCCCCGCTCAAAAATGCCTCTCTGACTGCTGCCATTGCTGGCCGACAGAAGCCGGCCGAGCAAAAAAAAGTGGGCTGGAAGAATCCGCCCACGCAGCTTTCTAGCAAAAACGGGATTGTAGCGCAGCCGGCTTTCGCGTCGCGGTGGCGGCATGCGCGCGTGCCAGAATCCGGCCCCTCGGAGTTCGTGGAGACAGCATGGGATTTTTGGCCGGCAAACGCCTGTTGATCACGGGCGTACTTTCGAACCGTTCGATCGCCTACGGCATCGCCCGCGCCTGCCACCGCGAAGGCGCCGAACTCGCGTTCAGCTACCAGGGCGAACGCTTCAAGAGCCGGGTCGCAGACTTCGCGGCCGAATTCGGCTCCGCGCTCCTATTTGACTGCGACGTCTCCGACGATGCCCAGATCGACGCCATGTTCGCCGACCTGGCCAAGGCGTGGCCGCAGTTCGACGGTTTTGTGCATTCGATCGGCTATGCGCCCAAAGAGGCGATCGCCGGCGACTTTCTCGAAGGCCTGTCGCGCGAGTCGTTCCGCATTGCACACGACATCTCCAGCTACAGCTTCCCGGCGATGGCCAAGGCCGCCGCGCCGAGGCTGCGCCCGGGCGCGGCGCTGCTGACGCTGACCTATCTCGGCGCGCTGCGCAATGTTCCCAACTACAACACGATGGGCCTTGCCAAGGCGTCGCTCGAAGCCGGCGTGCGCTATCTGGCCGGCAGCCTCGGCCCGCGCGGCGTGCGGGTCAACGCCATCTCGGCCGGGCCGATCAAGACGCTCGCCGCATCTGGCATCAAGGGCTTCGGCAAGATTCTCGAGGTGGTCGCGGCGCAGGCGCCGCTGCGCCGCAATGTGACGATCGACGAGGTCGGCAACGTGGCCGCTTTCCTGCTCTCCGACCTGGCCGCCGGCGTCACCTCCGAGATCACCTACGTCGACGCCGGCTTCAGCCATGCGATGGGCATAGCCGACGCCATCGGCTGAAACACCGCTCGCATCGGCGCCTCAGTCGGCGCGCACGCAGTCGACGCAATAGCCGTGAGTCTCTTCGATACCGTCGGCCTCGACCAGGCCGTGGACATCGGTGTCGAAGCCCGGGAAGGCGGAATTGAACGAGCGCGTGAAGCGCAGGTAGTCGACGATCTTCTTGTTGAAGCGCTCGCCCGGGATCAACAGCGGAATGCCCGGCGGATACGGCGTCAACAACGATGTGGTGATGCGACCTTCGAGGTCGTCGATGCCGACGCGCTCAGTCTTGCGGTGCGCGATGTGCGCAAAAGCGTCGCTCGGCTTCATCGCCGGCTGCAGGTCGGACAGGTACATCTCGGTCGTCAGACGCGCGATGTCGCCCTTGGCATAGGTCTCGTGGATCGCCTGGCTCAGGTCGCGCAGTCCCATCTTCTCGTAGCGCGGAAAGTTGGCGATGAACTCCGGCAGGATGCGCCACAGCGGCTGGTTGCGGTCGTAGTCGTCCTTGAACTGCTGCATCGCAGTCAGGAGCGTATTCCAGCGGCCCTTGGTGATGCCGATGGTGAACATGATGAAGAACGAGTACAGGCCCGTCTTCTCGACCACGATGCCGTGCTCGGCCAGAAACTTTGTGACGATCGATGCCGGAATGCCGGTCTTGGCGAATTTGCCCGACATGTCCAGGCCGGGCGTGATGATGGTGCTCTTGATCGGGTCGAGCAGGTTGAAGCCCTCGGCCAGGTTGCCGAAGCCGTGCCACTTGGCGCCCGCCTTGAGCACCCAGTCGGCGCTCTTGGCCACGCCGTCCTTGGCCAGCTTGTCCGGGCCCCAGACCTTGAACCACCAGTCCTTGCCGTAGTCCTTCTCGACCTTGCGCATGGCGCGGCGGAAGTCCATCGCCTCGTTGATGCTCTCTTCCACCAGCGCCGGCCCGCCGGGCGCTTCCATCATCGCCGCGGCCACGTCGCACGACGCGATGATCGCGTACTGCGGGCTGGTCGAGGTGTGCATCAGGTAGGCCTCGTTGAAGAGGTGGCGGTCGAGCTTGCGGGTCTGCGAATCCTGCACCAGCACCTGCGACGCCTGGCTCAGGCCGGCCAGCAGCTTGTGGGTTGACTGGGTCGCGAAGACGAGCTGGTTCTTCGGGCGCGTGCGCGCCTTGCCCATTGCGTGGTAGGTGCCGTAGAAGGTGTGGAAGGCGGCGTGCGGCAGCCAGGCTTCGTCGAAGTGCAGCGTCTCGATATAGCCGTCGAGCGCGTGCTTGATGGTCTCGGTGTTGTAGAGCACGCCGTCGTAGGTGCTTTGCGTCAGCGTGAGGATGCGCGGCTTGACCTTCTTCGCATCGACCCCTGCCAGCAGCGGGTTGGCGGCGATCTTCTTGCGGATGGCATCGGGCGAAAACTCGCTCTCGGGGATCGGCCCGATGATCCCGTAGTGGTTGCGCGTGGGCCGCAAGAACACCGGCACCGCGCCGGTCATCACGATTGCATGCAGGATCGACTTGTGGCAGTTGCGATCGACCACCACCACGTCGCCCGGTGCGACCGTGTGGTGCCACACCATCTTGTTGCTGGTGCTGGTGCCGTTGGTGACGAAGAAGCAGTGATCCGCGTTGAAGATGCGCGCCGCATTCACTTCGCTTTGATAGATCGGCCCGGTGTGGTCGAGCAGCTGGCCAAGCTCGTCCACCGAGTTGCAGACGTCGGCGCGCAGCATGTTCTCGCCAAAGAATTGGTGGAACATCCGACCAACCGGGCTTTTCAGGAAGGCCACGCCGCCCGAGTGCCCCGGGCAGTGCCATGAGTACGAGCCGTCCTGCGCATAGTCGACCAGCGCGCGAAAGAACGGCGGTGCGACACCGTCGAGATAGCTCTTGGCTTCGCGGATGATGTGGCGCGCCACGAACTCCGGTGTGTCCTCGAACATGTGGATGAAGCCGTGCAGCTCGCGCAGGATGTCGTTGGGCAGGTGCTGTGACGTGCGCGTCTCGCCATACAGGTAGATCGGCACCTCCGAGTTCTTGAACCGCACTTCGGTGATGAACCTGCGCAAGCTCAGCACCGCCGGGTCGAGATCGGGACCGCCCTTGAACTCCTCGTCGTCGATCGACAGGATGAACGCGCTGGCGCGGCTTTGCTGCTGCGCGAACTGGCTGAGGTCGCCGTAGCTGGTGGCGCCGAGGACCTCGAAGCCTTCTTTCTCGATCGCCTCGGCGAGCGCCCGGATCCCGATGCCCGAGGTGTTCTCGGAGCGGTAGTCCTCGTCAATGATGACGATGGGGAAGCGAAAGCGCAGCATGAAAGCCTCGTATGGCCGAACGCGGAGCGCGCAGTGTAGGGCCGCACGCGCACCCACAGCGCCGCCGCAATCGACCGCGATCGTCGGGCACGCCTACACTGACGCGGGGAGATCCCCCTTTCAATTCGGGAGAGCTATGGACATGCATGCGTCCACGATCTGGTGGGTCGCGGCCGGCCTGGTGGTAGCCGCGGAACTGGCGACTGGCACCTTTTATCTGCTGATGATCGCCGTCGGGCTGGCCAGCGCCGCGATCGCTGCGCACCTCGGTCTCGGCAGCACCAGTCAGATCGCCACGGCCGCATTGGTTGGTGGCGGCGCCACCGCCCTGTGGCACTGGAAGCGCGCCCGCGAGCCGCGCTCGGCACCGGTGCGCAGCAACCGCGATGCCAATCTCGACATCGGCGAACGCGTGAACGTCGAGCGCTGGGGTGTCGACCGCACGGCGCGCGTCAGCTACCGCGGATCCGACTGGACCGCACGGCTGAGCCCCGGAGTCGCACCGACGGCGGGACCGCACGTGGTTGCGGCCGTCGAAGGCAACTGGCTCGTCCTCACGCCCTCCGAGCCGGATTGAGAGTGGGCGCTTCGCTTCAGTAGTCACCCTCCACCAGCCAGAGACACGGACCCCATGGAAATCGCCATCGTCATCGCCGTCATCGCCGCGATCTTCGTCTTCCAGACCTTCAAGATCATTCCGCAGCAAAACGCCTGGGTCGTCGAACGCCTGGGCAAGTACGACCGCACGCTGACGCCGGGGCTGAAGTTCGTCATCCCGTTCATCGAGCGCGTCGCCTACAAGCATTCGCTCAAGGAAGTGCCGCTGGATATTCCGAGCCAGGTCTGCATCACGCGCGACAACACCCAGCTGACGGTCGACGGCATCATCTACTTCCAGGTCACCGACCCGATGCGCGCCAGCTACGGCTCGAGCAACTACCTGTTCGCCATCACCCAACTCGCGCAGACCTCGCTGCGCTCGGTGATCGGCAAGATGGAACTCGACAAGACCTTCGAGGAGCGCGATCAGATCAATATGTCGGTCGTCGCTGCGCTCGACGAGGCGGCGAGCAATTGGGGCGTCAAGGTACTGCGCTATGAGATCAAGGACCTGACGCCGCCGGCCGCCATCCTGCACTCCATGCAGGCGCAGATCACCGCCGAGCGCGAGAAGCGCGCGCTCATCGCCGCCAGCGAAGGCCGCAAGCAGGAGCAGATCAATATCGCAACCGGCGAGCGCGAGGCCTATATCGCCCGCTCGGAAGGCCAGCGTCAGGCCGAGATCAACAACGCCCAGGGCGAGGCCGCAGCCATCCTTGCCGTTGCCGAGGCGAGCGCCGAAGCCATCCGCAAGATCGCCGAGGCGATCCGCTCGCCGGGCGGCGAGCAGGCCGTGCAGCTCAAGGTCGCGGAGAAAGCGGTCGAGGCCTACGCGCAACTCGCGCAGAAGAACAACACCATGATCGTTCCGGGCAACATGACCGAAGTCGCGGCCCTGATCGGCACCGCGATGGCGCTGATCAAGACGCGCCCGCCCGCTGCTCCTTGACGCCGGACCGCGAACGTGCCTCGGCTAGACTTGCCCGCTTCGGAGAGGTGGATGAGCGGTTTAAGTCGCACGCCTGGAAAGCGTGTGGGGGCTAATAACCCCCCGCGGGTTCGAATCCCGCCCTCTCCGCCAGACGCCATTTTGAAGCCCTCCTCGGCCCCCTCGTTTTTCACCTCCGTACGAGGTAAAACCAGTCCAACGAGGTCCCGGCAGATCCCCTGACATCCGCGAATTTTGGGGGAACAGCCGGGGGACGTTCCCCCTAGAATGTGGGGGAACCAGCCTGAGGGCTCAGAAATGCCTCTGACCGACGTCGCCTGCCGCAACGCCACATGCGCACCGGGAAAGCCGCGAGCGCGCTACGCCGATGGCATGGGCATGTACCTCGAAGTCTCTGCCAGCGGAGCCAAGTACTGGCGACTCAAGTACCGGTTCGGGCTGAAGGAAAGACGCCTCGCGATCGGTGTCTATCCCGAGATCACTCTGGCAGCGGCGCGCGCGGCGCGAGCGAAGGCCCGTGAGCTCTTGCGTGAAGGGAAAGATCCTGTCGCGCTACGCAAAGATGCCAAGCTAGGGCGGCTGATCGGCGTCGAAGACAGCTTCCAGTCAGTCGCTCGCGCTTGGCATGAGCAGTGGAAGTCGTCGCGGACAGATCACCACACCGACTACGTCATCAGACGACTCGCCGCAGACGTCTTTCCGCTCCTAGGGCATCTCCCGGTCGCCGAGGTGACGGCGCCGAAGCTCGTGGCGATGGCCAAACGGATCGAGGCACGAGGCGCACTGGACATTGCAAAGCGGGCCCTGCAGACCTGCGGCCAGATCTTTCGCTTTGCGGTGGCGCACGGATTCATCGAACACAGCCCCGCGGCTGACATCAAGCCTAGTGATGTCCTCAAGAGTCACAGGAAAGCGAACTACCCGAGAGTCGAGCCGAAGGAACTGCCCGAACTGCTTCGCAGGATGGCGGTGTACGACGGATCACCTCACACACGTGCCGCACTCCAGCTGATCGCATTGACCTTCGTGCGCACGAGCGAGCTGATCCACGCCACCTGGGACGAATTCGATCTCGACGCGGCCGAGTGGCGCATTCCAGCCGAGCGCATGAAGATGAGGACACCCCACATCGTTCCACTGTCCCGGCAGGCTGTCGACCAGCTGCGATGCCTTGAGGAGCTTCGCAACCGTTCCTCGTACGTCTTTCCTGGCGAGCGCGACCACGAGCGGCCGATGTCGAACAACACGATCCTCGGAGCGCTCGAGCGCATGGGCTACAAGCACCGGATGACCGGGCACGGATTCCGCGGCGTCGCGTCCACCCTTCTCCACGAGTTGAGCTTTCCGCACGCTCACATCGAACTGCAGTTAGCCCATCAAGAGCGCAATGCGGTCTCGGCTTCGTACAACCACGCGACCCATCTTCCAGAGCGTCGAAAGATGATGCAGGCCTGGGCTGACCATTTGGACGCACTTAGGACCGGGAACCGAGCAAAGTCGAACCGGAAGCTGAATCCGAGTCCCGGCAATGCAGGGGGGAACTGAGGAGCACGCTCTATAGCCGGGTTCGCTCGAATTGCTGCCGTTCGAGAAATTGCAGCGTGCGACTGCAATGCAGCGATTGCTGCCGGTGACCCGCGTCGGGCGAACTCACGCTAACCGCCATCAAGCGGTCAGTGGGCTTGGTAGCCGCGGGCGGAGCGAACGTCCGCTCTACAAAGCAGAGTGGTCGTTGCCGCTTGTAAACGCCCTCGTTGCGCTGCGACGGTCCGCTTCGCCTCTGCCTGGACGTGCGTTACCGACCCAGGCCGTGTGAGAACGCGATTGGAATGAGCATCACTCGGGCGTAATCGAGATGGTCGCATTTGCGTCGCCGCCGTCGCAGTGGTGTCACCGCTGGCGCCGACAGCGTTTTGACGGCCTGGGGGCCGGCCGGTGACGGTGTGACGGTCGTAGAAGGGCTCACGCCCCTGCCAGCCGCATCGCCTTCATCGTTTCTGTGATGCCCAGCACCCGCATCACGCGTTTGAAGTTGTATGCAAGCACATGCAGGCTCATCTCGGTGCTCACGCGCCCGAGTGTTTTGCTCAAGAAGTGCGTCGAACCCATCCAGTGCTTGATCGTTCCGAAGGGGTGCTCGACCGTTTGCCTTCGCTGCCGCA
>JBDSEG010000157.1:0-15605 GCA_039920165.1 Burkholderiaceae bacterium | reverse complement strand
GCGATCACTGTTCGACGCACTGTGGAGCGGCGCGGGCGAGGATGTCGATGCGCTTATCGACACGCGCGGCCTGCGCCAGGTCAGCGACAGCGCCGAACTCGAGCGCATCGTCGATGCGGTGCTGGCGAGCAATGCCAGGTCGGTCGACGAATACCGCGCCGGCAAGGAGAAGGCGTTCAACGCGCTGGTCGGCCAGGCCATGAAGGCAAGCCAGGGCAAGGCCAACCCGGAAGCGGTCGGAGCCTTGCTGAAACGAAAACTTGGCTGAAAGCGCGCGCGGCGCCGGCGGTCAGCGCGCGGCGTTGCGCGGCGCGGACGCCGAAGCGGCCATCGCCACGCTGGCCTGCAGCGACCCGGTCGAACCCGGTTCCGCCCCGGCCCACAGCTTGCGCAGGCGACCCAGGTCTGCGTCGAACAGAGCATTCAGCCGAACGACCTCGGCTTGCTGATTGGCGTTCAGGCTCTTCTGCGCATCGACCGCTGCATCGATCGCATCGAGTTGCCCGCGAAGCTTCGCGGGCAGCGCCTTGCCCGCGAAGAACTCGGCCTCGACCATGAGCGGCTTGCGCTCGGCAGCGAGTGCGACCAGGCGAGCCTGCGATGTGCGGGTGGCGCTGCGGATATCGTCCAGCGCCGCGGTACGCGCGGCCTCGTGCGCAGCTTCGTTCGGATAGCGCGCGAGCAGGTTGCGGTCACGCCGCGCGGCCTCGATCTTGGCGATGCGATCGGCGGCAGTGCGGCGCTCGCGTTCCTCGTGCGCGGCCCGCTCGTCGGGCGTCATCGGCGGCGGCAGCAGGCGGTTCAGCGAGCCGTCGCTGTTGAGCACGCGCTGCTCGCGGCCCGAGCATTCGATCAGCGGACGGTCGGAGCTGAAGCGCTTGCCGCTCGCGTCCACGCAGGTGAAGATCAGCGTCTGCGCGGTAGCAAAGGCCGACGCGCCCAGCAGCAGCGCAGCGAGTGCGGCAAGACCAGCGGACTTCACGAATTCTTTCATTCACACTCCATAACGTTCGCGGTACGCCCGAACCGCGCCGGCATGCGACGCGAGCGCCGGGTCGTCGGCCGACTGCAGATAACCGAGCAGATCGGCGAGCGTCGCGATGGCCGCCACCTGCAGTCCGGCCTGCTGCACCTGCTGGACCGCCGAGCTGCCGGCATCGTCGCCACCCTCGCCCGTGCGTTCCTGCCGGTCAAGCGCCAGCAGCACGGCATGCGGCGTCCCACCCCCGATCCGGATCAACCCGATCGACTCGCGCACCGAGGTGCCAGCCGAGATCACATCATCGACGATCAACACACGCCCCTTGAGGGCGGCGCCGACCAAGGTTCCCCCCTCGCCGTGATCTTTGGCCTCTTTTCGGTTGTAGGCGTACGGAATGGCGCGACCATCGCGCGACAGCTCCACCGCCAGTGTCGCAGCGAGCGCGATACCCTTGTAAGCAGGACCGAAAATCAGGTCGCACTCGATGCCGCCGAGCGCGAGGCGGCGTGCATAGAATTGCGCGAGACGCCCGAGCTTGGCGCCATCGTCGAACCGGCCGGCGTTGAAGAAGTACGGCGACAGCCGCCCCGCCTTGGTCTTGAATTCGCCGAACCTCAAGACCCCCGCTTCGACCGAAAACCTCACGAAGTCCGAAGCGAGGCGGTCCGGGGCATCGCTCATCGGGAATCCTGTGTTTCGTCTCGTTTCACTGAATCTGAACGGCATCCGCTCGGCGGCCAGCAAGGGCTTCGAAGCCTGGGCCGAGGGCGTCGCGGCGGATTGTATGGGGGTCCAGGAGATCAAGGCCCAGGCCGACCGCGTGATCGGTCGCTTCGACCGAATGGCCGGGATGCAAGGCCATTTCCACTATGCCGACAAGAAGGGCTACTCGGGCGTCGGGGTTTATTCGCGGCGTCCCCCGAGCGCGGTGGTGACCGGCATCGGCGACTCTGAGTTCGACGCCGAAGGGCGCTATGTCGAGGTTCGCTTCGACCAGCCGCTGCGCGCCGCGATCCCGAACTTCAGCATCGTCAGCTGCTACTTCCCGAGCGGCTCGAGCGGCGAACACCGGCAACTCGCCAAATACCGCTTTCTCGAGCTGATGGCGCCGCACTTGAAGCGCCTGACAGCCGAGCGCGAGTTCATCCTGGTCGGCGACATCAATATCGCGCACAAGGAGATCGACCTCAAGAACTGGCGCGGCAACCGCAAGAACAGCGGCTTCCTGCCCGAGGAGCGCGCCTGGCTCACGGCATGTTTCGACGAGCTCGGGCTGGTCGATGTCTTTCGCACCCTGAACCCGCACCCCGAGCAATACACCTGGTGGAGCAACCGCGGGCAGGCGCGCGCCAAGAATGTCGGCTGGCGCCTGGACTATCAGTTGGCAACTCCAGGCATCGCCGCGACCGCCCAGCGCGAGCAGATCTACCTGGATCAGCGCTTTTCGGACCACGCGCCTTTGATCATCGACTATGACTTCAAGCTGTGAGCGTTGGTGAACACGGCCAGCCCCTGAACGTCCGCCGACGTCCCAGGCGGCAGCGTCGAATGGCCCGTCCCAGTTGATCGTCGACAGCAGCACCGCCGCAATCCACCGCTGGCACGAACCTGTTGTGGACAAGTCCTATATAGGTTGCGCAGCAGCCAAGGGCGACCAGCGGCTACGCGCAGCTAGACTGCGGCATCCACTGCGGGAGCAATTGCAGCATGGCCGATCCGACTGTCACTGCCGCGGCTGCAAGCGCTGCCGACGTGCCGCAGCGCGTCGATGTTGACCTCGGGATGGCCGTCGAGCGTATCGACGCCTGGATTGATGGCGCCACGAGGATGCTGCCTAACATCGCCGTCGGTCTGGTCGTTATGCTGGTCTTCTGGGGTCTGGGGCGTGTTGCCCAGAAGTTAGTGAGGCGGGCTGGTACGCGCAGCGATCGCCCTAACCTGGGCGAGATGCTGGGCGGGTTCGTCAAGTGGCTGGTCTTGCTGCTGGGCTTCCTGCTGGCCGCCACCATCATCATCCCGTCGCTGAAGCCGGGCGACCTGGTCAGCGGGCTCGGGGTCAGCTCGGTGGCCATCGGCTTTGCGTTCAAGGACATCCTCCAGAACTGGCTGGCGGGATTGCTCATCCTGATCCGGCAGCCTTTCGAGATCAATGACCAGATCGAGATCAACGGCTATGAAGGTACGGTGGAGCGGATCGAGACCCGCGCCACGATCATCAAGACCTACGACGGGCAGCGCATCGTCGTGCCCAACAGCGATATCTACACCCATGCCGTCACGGTGAAGACCGCGCATGACAGGCGCCGCAGCCAGTACGACGTCGGCATTGGTTACGGCGATGGCATCGAGCATGCGCGGCAGGTGCTGATTGATGCCGTGAGCTCTGTCACCGAAGTGCTGTCCGAGCCCAAGCCCGAGGCGCTGACCTGGGACCTGGCGGCGAGCTGGGTCACGATCCGCGTGCGCTGGTGGACAGAGAGCCGCCGCGCCGACGTGGTTCAAGTGCAGGCAAAAGTGCTGACCGCCATCAAGCTGGCCTTGGACGAGGCGGGCATCGACATGCCTTATGACACTCAGGTGCAGCTCTTCCACGACCAGACGGAGGCCGACGACGGCCGGCGTGGCGAACAGCGCGAGGGCTGGCCGCGACCCAAGGACCGCGACGCGCCCTTGCCACGCTGGGAGCAGGCGCAGAGGGCGCAGCGGGCGAAACAACGACCGGACGACGCGGCTGCGGCAGGTACCGGCGTCGAGCCGTCTTGAGGCATGGCAGACCGCAGCCCTTCCACACCGCCGCCGACCTCAGGACGCCGCGCCGATGCGCGCCTCGCCGACGCGGCAGGAACGCGTGTCCGCCGGCTGGCCTGGCTGCTGGACAACTCGATCCGATTGCCCGGTGGATTGGGCGGGGCATAGGGGTTGCGCCGAAGGGATGACGGGTGCTTCGCTCGCAGAGCGACAGAGTTCATATCTATCTCGAACAGCGCGTCTCCGACCGCGCGCCGGTCGTCATCGACTACGACTTCGCGCTCTGAAAGAGTCGGCGCCACGCCGTTAGACTGGCGCGCCTCCTACCGCCCCCGACCTGTCCCATGCCGCTTGCCACGATCGAAGTCGAGACCGCCGCCGAGCCGCGCACGAGCATCATCATCCTGCACGGCCTGGGCGCCGACGGGAACGATTTCGTACCGGTTGCCGAAGAGCTGGACCTGAGCGCGATCGGCGCGGTGCGATTTATCTTTCCGCACAGTCCGACGCGACCGGTCACGATCAATGGCGGCTACGTGATGCCCGCGTGGTACGACATCCTCGGTCCGGGACAGCCGGAAGACGAAGCCGGACTGCGCGCATCGCAGGCGCTGGTCGAAACGCTGATCGCCAAGGAAGCGGCGCGCGGCGTTGCGGCCTCGCGCATCGTGCTGGCCGGGTTTTCGCAAGGTTGCGCGATGGCGCTGATGACCGGGCTGCGGCTGCGCGAGCGGCTGGCCGGACTTGCCTGCCTGTCGGGCTATCTGCCGCTCGCCGCGCTGACCGCAACCGAGCGCAACGCGGCTCATTCCGACCTGCCGATCTTCATGGCCCACGGCCGCAGCGACGGCATGATTCCGATCGCCCGCGCGATGGCCTCGCGAGGTGCGCTGGTGCAGTTCGGCCATCCGGTCGAGTGGCACGACTACCCGATGCAGCACTCGGTCTGTCCGCAGGAGATCGTCGACCTGAACCGCTGGCTGTTGAAGGTGCTGGTTTAGGTCGGAGAGCGTGGCGCCGAGCGTGCCAGCCAGTGCTCGGCGAAATGGCCGAGGTCGGCGTGGAGCGAATCGGCGAGTGCCAGGTCATCGCCGACATTCGGACTGCCGTTGGGCGCGCGCAGCACCAGCGCCGTGTGCACCGACGCCGGCAGGCCGCGCAGATAGGGCAGGTAGTCGTCAACGAAGGCGAGCGGGCGCAGGCCGCGGATGGCCTCGGCCTTCGGGCTGATCTCGCCGGCAGCATTGCCGGTCGCGATGACGCGCTCAATCGGGAAGCCGAGATCGCGCAGATTGCGCAGGCGGTCGTCCTCGAACTCCTCTTCCAGCGCCGATACACATACGAGCTCGAAGCCCGCCGCATGCAGGCGCCGGCAGGCGTCGACCGCACCGGGGATCGCCGGCACGGTCGACCAGAACTGCGCATCGAAGAACTGGCGAAAATGCGCGCGCTTGTCGGCATCGAGACGGCTCACATCCCAGCGGTCCATCGGCCAGTAGGCGAGCGGGTCGCGCTCGGCCGGCATCGCGCCGAAGGCGCGCTTCCAGGCCACCGCATAGCCGAGGTGGAAGTCGAGCAGCACGCCGTCGGCGTCGAGGGCGAGAACGGGTCGGGTCATGCGGGTTTGCAACGCGTCATCGACAGCATCGATTCTCACCGGCCGAAATACTGGACCACAGTCTTCACGACACAGAATTCCTCGAGTGCCATGAAGCCTTTTTCGCGCCCGTGACCGCTGCGCTTGACGCCCCCGAAAGGCAACTCGACGCCGCCGCCGGCGCCAAAGGTGTTGATATAGACTTGACCGCAGCGCATGCGCCGCGCCACCCGCGTCTGGCGGCCGCCGTCGCGGGTCCAGATTCCGGCGATCAGGCCGTAGTCCGTCGCGTTGGCGAGTTGCACCGCGTCGTCCTCGTCATTGAATGAAAGCGCCGCGAGGACCGGGCCGAACACCTCGTCGCAGGCAAGCGGATTGCCGCGCGGCACCCGGCCAAAAAGGGTCGGCGCGACGTAGAAGCCGCCGGGCGGCACATCGTCGGCGACGCGACCCCGCGCGAGGACCGGCAGCCCGCTTTCCTGCGCCCGGCGCAGAAAGCCCTCGACACGGCGCTTTTGCGCCTCGTTGATCAGCGGGCCGCAGTCCTTGTCCATCTGCGGCGTGCCGGCGACCGAGCGCTCGATGCGCTGCGCGACCATCGCGACGAAGCGGTCGTACACGCTCTCCTGCACCAGCAGCCGGCTGCCGGCCGAGCAGGTCTGCCCGGCGTTCTGCACGATCGCCTTCAGCGCGAACTCGGCGGCGCGTTCGAGGTCGGCATCCTCGAACACGATCTGCGGCGATTTGCCGCCGAGTTCGAGCACGCATTTCAGGTTGCGCTCGGCGGCCGACTTCTGCACCAGCGTGCCGACCTCGGGCGAGCCGGTGAAGGTGACGAAGTCGATGTCGCCGTGGCTCGTCAGCGCCGCGCCGGCTTCTTCGCCCAGGCCGGTGACGACGCCGAGCGCACCGTCGGGCAGGCCGGCTTCCTTGGCGATCGCGCAGAAGGCCAGGGGCGTGAGGCAAGCATCTTCAGAAGGCTTGAGCACCGGCGCATTGCCGGTCGCGAGCGCCGGCACGACCGAGCGGCCGAACATCTGCGCCGGATAGTTCCAGGGCAGGATGTGCGCCGTCACGCCATAGGGCTCGCGCAGCACGACGACGTGGTAGTCGTTGAGGTAGGGAATCTGCTCGCCGTGCAGCTTGTCGGCCGCGCCACCGTAGAACTCGCAGTAGCGCGCGGCGACCGTGATGTCGTTGCGCGCCTGGGACATCGGCTTGCCGGTGTCGCGCGCTTCGAGCTGCGCCAGCTCTTCGTGGCGCGACGTGATGAGCTGCGCCATCTTCGACAGGATGCGTCCTCGCTCGGTGGCGGTCAGGCGCCCCCACGGACCGTCGAGCGCGGCGCGCGCCGCGGCAACGGCGCGGTCGATATCGGCTTTGCTGCCGCGCGCGATCTGGTCGAACACCTCGCCGGTGCTCGGGTCGATGACCGGCAGGGTTTCGCCACTCGCCGCGGCAACCCACTCGCCGCCGATGAAATGATGTTGCATGCTGTTTCCTTCACGCCATGAGCGTGCTTGATTTTGCCTGTCAGGCGTCGATAAGCCAGACAGTTGCCTGAAAGCCCGTCATGCCCGTCGACCCCGCACTGCGTTCCCTGAATATCGACATCCCGGCCCAGCCCGAGTCGCTGGTGCGACTGTCGATACTGCTCGCCGACGACGACGTCAACCTGCACGCGGTCAGTGCCTTGATCGGATCGGACATGGCGCTCGCCTCGGCCGTGCTGAAGGCGGTCAACTCGTCGCTGTACGGCCTGTCCGGGCGGGTCCAGAGCGTGCAGCAGGCGATCACCTATCTCGGAACGCGTGAGGTCGCCGCGGTGACCTTCGAAATGGGCCTGCGCGCGGTCTTTCCGGTCGCCGCCATCCTCGATCCGGTATGGCAGCGCGCAAGCGTGCGCGGCCTGCTGATGGGCCGCATCGGCCAGGCGCTGAGCGTCGATCCGTGGGCGGCGCACTCGGCCGGGCTGTTCGAGGAATGCGGCAAGGCGGTCCTCTACCGTCACTCGGCGCAGCGCTACAAGCCTCTGTTGCAGGCGGCGCAGTCGGACGAGGAATTGCTGATGCTCGAGCACGCCGAATTCGGCGTCAGCCACGACGCGCTCGGCGCCGCGCTGTGCGAGAGCTGGGGCCTCGCGCCGCCGGCGGTCGCGAGCGTGCGCTACCACGTCATCGTGCACACGACGCTCGAACTGCCGATGCATGTGCAGCGGCGCTCGATCTGCGCGCTCTCGGCGCTGGTGCAGGCGCTGATGACCGACCCGTCGCGACTCGACGAGGTCGCCGCTCGCATCGCGCCGCAGGCCGACATGGACCCGACCCTCGTGATGCGCGGCGCGCGCCGGGTTCAGGAGCAGATCGAATCGGCGGTCGCGCGCGGCGAGCACGCACAGACCGCCTGACATCGGGTCAACGTCGGCGCGCGGCCTCGAGCTGCGCCGCGAGGCACTCGCGCAGGCGGGCCAGGGTGACCGGCTTGGCGATGAAATCGGCCATGCCGGCCGCCGCGCAACGCGCGCGGTCCTCGGGCAATGCCGCGGCCGACAGCGCGACGATCGGCATCGCGCGGCTCGCGCCGGTGGCATCGGCGCGAATGCAGGCCGTGGCGGTCAGGCCGTCCATGCGCGGCATGTGCAGATCCATCAGCACGACGTCGTAACGCTGCGTCGCCGCGGCCTCGCAAGCGGCCAGCCCGTCGTCGGCCAAGTCGACGCGGCAACCCAGCAGCTCGAGCATCGCCCGCACCACGAGCTGATTGACCGGGTGGTCGTCGACCAACAGGACGCGAGCATCGAGCGGCGGTTCAGGCAGGGCGGCCGCCTGCGTCGCCGCCGCATCGACCGGCGCGGCAGGGGCGAGCGCAAATCGCAGCTCGAACCAGAATGTCGCGCCAGCGCCCGAGCGGCTGTGCACGCCGACCTCGCCGCCCAGCAGGTGCACCAGCTGCTTGACGATGGCCAGGCCGAGGCCGCTGCCGCCGTGGCGCCGGGTGGTCGATGCATCGGCTTGGGTGAAGGCCTCGAACATCGTCGCCTGGTGCTCGGCCGGAACGCCCGGACCGGTGTCGATCACTTCGAAGCGCAGCCGCACCGCGTCGCCAGACCGTTCGAGCACCGCGACCCCAAGATCGACCTGGCCGGCGTCGGTGAACTTGATCGCATTCGCCAGCAGATTGGACAGCACCTGGCGCAGTCGCAGCGCGTCACCGACGACGTACGCCGGCAAGTCGGGCGCAAGCCGAGGGTGGCAGGCGAGCCCCTTCGCCTGCGCCGCCGGTGCCACCAGCAGCATCACGTCGTCGATCAGCAGATCGAGCTCGAAGCGCGATTCGAGCAACGTCAGCTTGCCGGCCTCGATGCGCGACAGATCGAGCAGGTCGTCGATCAACGCAAGCATCGTCGCGCCGGATCGCTGCGCGGTCTCGACGAGGCGACGCTGGGCATCGTCGAGACCGCTGTGTGCCAGCAGTTCGGCGGTGCCGAGCACGCCGTTCATGGGAGTGCGGATCTCGTGGCTCATCATCGCCAGAAAGCGCGATTTGGCGGCGTTCGCGCGTTCGCCCTCGAGCCGCGCCGCCTCGAGCTCGACCGCCTGCGCTTCGAGCGTGCGGGTGTTGGCGGCGAGCGCTTCGACCAGATCGCGCGCGGCGTGCACGGCCGAGCGCGTGCGCGCTCGCAAGCGCTCGGAGACGCTTCCGGTGAACGCGATATACAGACCCACCAGGTACAGCGTTGCGGCGACGATCCAGCGCTCCGACAACCGCGCCTCGTCCGGCACGGCGATGTAAAGCACGCCCGCGTAGACGAGGTAGGCGAGTGCCACCACATGGGCGAAATACACCGCGCGCCGCACGCCGAAACCGACCTGGTCGCTGACGCGGATCAGCAGCAGCACCGCCACCAGCAACTGGCCACTTTCGACATGGTGCAGCGTCGCCATCCAGACCACGAGATCCAGATGCAGGAACAGCAGGCTCAGGTCGAGCCGCCCGCTGCGGCCGTAGCCGATCCACAGCACCGCGGTGCTGAGCGCCGCATAGCCGAGATTGAGCAGCCACAGCCGAAGGAGTTCGGCGCTCGGCACCGCCAGCCCGAAGCGCAGGTCGTTCAGGAACGCGATGCCACAAAGGATGAGAAAACCCGCGGCCCGGATGAGCGGCATCTGGACCGCGTGGACCATGCGCTCGCGCTGCGCCTTGCCGATGGCGAGCGCCTGCGCATCGAGCGTAAAGGTCTCGGGTTCGAGCGCGGCGCGCAGAGGCCTCAGCCAACCCTTGCGAGGCCGGCACCTCGGCACGCTCGAATAGGCTGTACGCAAGCGACCCATGCCGCCGTTGTACGCCGATCGCGCTGCGTCGGCTTCCCCCAAAGGTGGCCCCGAAGGACCGCGGATCAGGCGATCTCGAGCACCGCACCCCCGGCCGCGCGCGCCACGACCTCGCCGATCTCGGCGGCGGCGGCGAAGCCGTGCCGGCGAAAGATCGTCAGCACCTCGGGCACTGCGGCCGCATCGCAGGTGACGAGCAGCCCGCCGCTCGTCTGCGGGTCGGTGAGCAGGGCCTGGTCGATCGCCGCGAAGCCGCTGGCCAGGCGCACGTCGGCGCCGTAGCCGTCCCAGTTGCGCGCCGAGGCGCCGGTCACATGGCCTTGTCCGGCCAGATCGCGAACGCCGTCGAGCAGCGGCACGCGCGCCCAGTCGATGCGCACCGTCGCCTTGGCGCCACGCGCGAGTTCGAGCGCATGTCCGGCCAAGCCGAAGCCGGTGACGTCGGTAAGCGCGTGCACGCCGTCGAGCGCCGCCAGGTCGGGGCCGGGCGTATTGAGCTGGGTCGTGGTGGCGATCATCTGCGCATAGCCGCCCGCCGACAGCACCTCCTTCTTCAGCGCCGCCGACAGCACGCCCACGCCGAGCGGCTTGCCGAGCACCAGCCGGTCGCCCGGCTTCGCGTCCGAGTTGCGCTTGACGCGATCGGGGTGCACGAGTCCGAGGGCGACCAGGCCGTAGATCGCCTCGACCGAATCGATGGTGTGGCCGCCCGCGATCGGAATGCCCGCGGCGCGGCAGACCGACTCGCCGCCTTCGAGCACGCGGCCGATGGTGCGCGTGGACAGCACCGCGATGGGCATGCCCACCAGCGCGAGCGCCATGATCGGACGCCCGCCCATGGCGTACACGTCGGAGATCGCATTCGTCGCAGCGATGCGGCCGAACTCGAACGGGTCGTCGACGATCGGCATGAAGAAGTCGGTGGTGGCGATCAGCGCCTGCTCGGCGTTGAGCTTGTAGACCGCGGCGTCGTCGGCGGTCTCGATGCCCACCAGCAGTTCCGGCGGCATCGGCATGCGCGCGGTGCCCTTGAGGATCTCACTCAGCACGCCGGGCGCGATCTTGCAGCCGCAGCCGCCGCCGTGCGACAGCGATGTCAGGCGCGGCTCGCTCGGGCGCGGTTGGGTCAACATCGAATTCGAGAGGTCAGGTGCATTCATGATCGATTCTCCAGAAGGTCGGCGGTCAGGGCCAGCAGGGTGGCGCGCTCGCGGGCCGGGTCGAACAGCGCCGCGCGGGTGTCGCACTGGCGTTGCAGGGCGGCCAGCATAGCCGGCTCGTCGCGCGCGCGTTCCAGCAGCGTGGCGAGACCTTGCGCGTCGCCCCACTGGAAATAGCCGGCGTAGTCGGCACCGAGCAGGCCGATGTTGCCGTCGATTGCCGACGCGATGACCGGCGTGCCGCTGCGCACCGCCTCGATCACGACATGCGCGCCGCCTTCCATCGCGCTCGCATGGACCAGCACATGCGCGCCCTGGATGCGACGCAACGTCGCGGCGTGCGGCAGCGCACCCAGCCAGCGGTAGCCCGGGCAGTCCCGCGCGGTGGCGAGCGCGGCTTCGCCGAGGACCGCGTCGAGCGGCGCGCCGATGTGATCGAGCGCGATATCGCTGCGCTGCGCCAGCAGCCGAGCTGCGGCGAAATACGTCCGCGGCGATTTCTCCTCGCGCAGATGGCCCACCATCAATGCGCGCAGCCGCGCCGATGTCTTGGGCAGATGCGCACGCGCCGGAGCCGACTGGAAGCTCACCACGCACTTGGACCGAAGCGCGATCGGGAGGCGCAGCGGCGCGGCTTCCTGAAGCACGATCAGCCGATCGGCGAATACGAGCGAACGCTGCGCCTGCGGATCGCTATCGATATCGCGGTACAGATCGGTGCCGGTCAGCACCAGCGCGAGCGGGCGCGCGCCATTCTGCTCGCGCCAGGCGACGATCGACGCCGCCGAACGGCGCGCATGAAGCGCGAACATCAGCGCCTCGTCGCCGCCCGACCAGGCATCGACGATCCGCACCCGGTAGTCGTCGCCCAGCATCCGCGCCCAGCGCTGCGCGGTCTGCCAGTTGCCGTTGTTCGCCGCGCGCAGGGCCGGCGTGACGATGACGATGGCAGGCTTCATGCGGCGTGCAGAGCTCGCAGGCGCGTCGCAGCCCGCATTGCCTCGGCGTGTCCGATCGCGATGCTGCGCTCGCGGTAGTCGCGCGACATGCCGGCCCAGTAGCCGGTATCGGGATGCAGCAGCACGTTGGCGGCGCGCGCATCGGGTTCGGTCAGCGCGCGCTTGCGCAGATCGGCGGCGCGGTATCTCTCGGTGCCCGCCGGCGCGCGGTCTTCGTAGGCCGACGCATCGACCGCCAGGACGCGTTGCGCGCCCAGGCTGCGTGCGAGGCGCACTGGCAGCGGCAGATGCAGGTCGGCATCCTGGTGCAGCTCGCCGCGGATGCGCACCGGCGTGAACTGGCCTTCGATCGCGCTCGCCGCCTGCACGGCGAGCCCAGCGTCGCCCGCGGTGAAGGCAATCGAATCTTCCTGGCGCGGCCGGTAGACGACGCAGGCCGCGGCGATCGGCAAGGCCTCGAGCGGACGACCGCCGATCTGCTGACGCACCCATGCGGCCAGCGGCGCGGCGCTCAGCCAGGCATCGCCATCGAGCGCCACGCGCGCCAGCATGGCGGGATGCAGGTCGAGCGCGAGTTGGGCGATCTGCGCACCGCGCATTCCCGAGGCGCGCAGCACCGCCACCAGCGCGCCGACCGAGGCGCCAACGATCAAGTCAGGCACGAGTCCGAGTTCATCGAGCGCCTGCACCACGCCGACATGGACGAAGCCGCGCGGCCCGCCGCTGCTGAAGACCCAGGCGGTGCGCACCGGGCGCGCGAGCGGCGCGGCACGCGGTGCATCGGCGCTGCGGTGGTCGGCGTCGGCACTGATGGTGCACGCCGCGAGGCCCGATCCCGCCAGGCCCGCGGCGAGAAGCAGCGCGCGTCGCGCGATCGCGCCGGATTCGGGCGCGCGACGTTCTGGCGGATCAAGGGGGTCGGGCAAAGGCATGGGCGGTTGCGCGCGCGCCGCGGATTCTCGCAGCGCCCGCCGCCGATCGCGGCGGCGATGCCGCGCCGAGGGCCGAACTCAGCCGGCGATCAGCGGCGCCCGCCGCGCCATCCGCCGCGCCAGCCACCGTAGTGGCCGCCATGGCCGTGGCTGCCGAAGCCGATCAGCGCGCCGATCGCGAGGCCGGCGCCGAAGGGCACATACGACGGCGCGTAGTAGGGCGCGTAATACGGCGCCGGCGCGTAATAGCCGCCGTAGTAGTAGGGCGCCGGGGCGACCGCGTAGCTCTCGTAGACCGGCTCGACATAGGCCGTCGGCGGCGCGGCCGGTGCCAGATCGGCGCCTTGCCGGACCAGCGGGACCGGCTGGCCGGTGCGCCCACGCGATGGCGCCGGCAGCGGCTCGCCCGTGGCCTGCACCTGGACCTGGACGAATTCACCCGGGTCGTTGCGCATGCGGGTCGTGAACTGGCGGCCGTTGTATTCGTAGACCACGTCATAGCCGACCGTGCGGTCCTCGTAGACGTTCTGCGTCGCGCAGCGGCGCTCCAGGCGGGTCGTGGCGCCGTCGGCGCCGTCGGCCTCAACCTGGTTGCCGAGTGCCGCGCCGCCGACAAGGCCCAGCGCAGTCGCCGCGGCGCGGCCTGAACCGTGCCCGACCGCATTGCCGACCGCCGCGCCGGCGACGGCGCCGATCAGCGCACCGGCGCCCGACGGCTGGCGCTGCACCACGACGGGCTGGTCGAAGCAGTTGCGCTGCGGCACCGGGACCTGGCGCACGACCGGGGTCGCCGAAATCACATCGGCAGTATCGACGTTGGCGGCGGCGGCGATCGGCGTGCGTGGCACCGGGATCGGACGCTCGAGTACGGGGCGATCGGAGGCGGCAAGCGCCGGGGCACTGCACACGGCGGCGGCCAGCGCGACGGTGACAGCAGCGGCGAGGGGGGTCTGGTTCATACGCGATCCTTCTCAGAGAGGCCGGGCCGGACCGGTTTCGGCCACCGGGCGCGAACCTGCTCAACGCGCCGGCCCGCCCGCGGGATGACCCATGGTAGCGCCGCACGATTGCCCGCCTGGCGTGGCAGGGATAGCCGCCGACCCTGCCTCCTAGAATTGGCCTCCCTCGCGACGGCGCGCGCCATGAATCTCGGCATCGAACTTCTCCCTTCCGCGTGCGACGTGCTCGTGGTCGGCGCCGGCCCGGCCGGCGCGGCGGCCGCCATCGTGCTGGCGCGCGGCGGGGCCGACGTGGTGCTGGTCGACCAGCACGCCTTTCCGCGCGACAAGGTCTGCGGCGACGGGCTGATCCCGGACGCGCACAACGCTCTGCGCGAACTCGGCGTGCTCGACGCGGTGCTGGCCGCTGCGCAGCCGGCCGACTTCGTGGGCTGCATCGGGCCGCGCGGCGGGCGCGTCGACGTTCCTGGCGTGCTCGCCGTGCTGCCGCGCCAGGAACTGGATGCGATCGTGTGCGCCGCCGCGGTTGCTGCCGGGGCGCGCATGTTCGCCCCGGTCCGATTTGTCAGCCCGCTCGAGGAAGACGGCCGGGTGATGGGCGCGCGCCTGCGCCACGGCGCCGCCGACGTCGAATTGCGCGCACGCTGGGTCGTGATCGCGAGCGGCGCGGTGCCGCAGGCGCTGCTCGCGGCGGGCATGTCCACGCGCCACACGCCGAGCGGCGTCGCGCTGCGCGGCTATGTGCGCAACCCGGCGATGGTCGGGCGCATCGAGCAGCTCGAGATCGTCTGGCACCGCGCGCTCGCGCCGGGCTACGGCTGGATCTTTCCGTGCCGCGACGGCGTCTTCAATATCGGCGTCGGCATCGCCGACAGCCATGCGCGGCGCATCGACGGCCGGCTGACCAAGGGAGAAGGCAATCTGCGCCAGGTGTTCGACGATTTCGTCCGCGTCTACGCTCCGGCGCGTGAGCTGATGCAGGGCGGAACAAAGCTCGGGCCGATGAAGGGCGCGCCGCTGCGCTGCACGCTCGACGGCGCGACCTATTCGCGCCCCGGACTGCTCGTCACCGGCGAGGCCGCGGGCAGCACCTATTCGTTCACCGGCGAGGGCATCGGCAAGGCGTTGGAAACCGGCATGCTCGCCGCGCGCTGCGTGCTGGCGCAGCACGGTGCCGACGAGGCCGCGGTGCGCGGCGCCTACGACGCCGGGCTGCTCGCGCTCAAGCCGCGCTTCGAGCTGTACCGGCGCGCCAATCTTGTCAACCGCCATCCCTGGCTCGCCGATCTGCTGATCTGGCGCGCGCGCAAGAGCGAGCGCCTGCGCCGGCGCATGACCGGGGTGCTGAACGAAACCAGCAACCCCGGGCATCTGGTGACGTTCAAGGGCATGTTGCGGTTGTTCACGGAATAGGGCCGTGCACGCGAAGCTCATACGACCCGCGAGGCCGAGCGCCCGGCCGCCCGAAGCCGGGCTCGCGCCTCCTCGGGAGGTGGGCGCGTAGCGCCCGGAGGCCGTCATGTGCCAGCTCCTGGGCATGAACGCCAATACGCCGACCGACATGGTGTTCAGCTTCACGGGCTTTTCGACCCGCGCCAGCGAGCACAAGGACGGCTTCGGGATCGCCTTTTTCGAAGGCCCCGGCGTGCGCCTGTTTGTCGACGCGCAAGACGCGCGCGGCTCGCCGGTGGCCGAGATGGTGAGGCGCTATCCGATCCGCAGCAAAAGCATCCTCGCGCACATCCGCAAGGCCACGCAGGGCGGCGTCGCGCTGGAGAATACCCACCCATTCGTGCGCGAGCTGTGGGGCCGCTACTGGGTCTTCGCGCACAACGGCAACCTGGTCGACTACGCGCCGCGTCTGCACGCCTCGTTCCGCCCGGTCGGCCAGACCGACAGTGAGCGCGCCTTCTGCTGGCTGATGCAGGAACTGGCGA
>JBDSEG010000156.1:0-5307 GCA_039920165.1 Burkholderiaceae bacterium | reverse complement strand
AGCGCAGCGGCCACCTCGGCTGGTTCGATCAAAAAAGCGGCCGGGTCGAGCTGATCGCGCTCGGCGCCGGCTCGGCACCGCACGGCGTGATCGCGGGGCCCGACCGCGCGGCGTGGATCACCGACGGAGGACAGAACGCGATCGTTCGCGTCGGCTGGCCCGATCGCTCGCTGCGCGCGTTCCAGCTTCCGCGGGGCACCGCCTACGCCAACCTCAATACGGGCGCTTTCGACGGCGATGGCGGTCTGTGGTTTACCGGCCAGAGTGGCATCGTCGGCAAGCTCGCCGTGAAGAGCGGCGTCGTCAGCGTCAAGGACGCACCGAAAGGCCGCGGCCCGTATGGCATTTGCGCCACGCCGTCCGGCGAGGTGTGGTGGTGCTCGCTGGCCGGTTCGTATATCGCGCGCATCGACCGCCAGAGCGGCGAGTCGGTCGTGGTCGAGCCGCCCACGCGAAACCAGAGTGCGCGCCGGGTCTGGAGCGATAGCCGCGGGCGCATTTGGGTCAGCGAATGGAATTCCGGGCAGTTGTCGGTCCACGACCCTGCGGCGCGCACCCCCGCGCAGGCGTGGCGGACCTGGAAGCTGCCCGGTACGGGGCCGCGCTGCTACGCGGTCTATGTCGACGACAAGGACATCGTCTGGGCCAGCGATTTCGGCGCCAACTGCGTCTGGCGCTTCGACCCGGCGTCCGAGCGCTTCGAGCGATTCGATTTCGGGCGCGAGGCGATCGACGTGCGCCAGATCCTCGGTCGTCCCGGCGAGGTTTGGCTGCCCGAAAGCGGCACCGAGCACATCTCGATCATCCGCACGGGGTGACGCGGCGGCCGGGCGTCGTCGCAGACCGAGGGCTCAAAATCGTCTGACTTATGATCCCGCCCCATGCTTGAACAACGCATACAGCAGCAGTTCTTCGAGAGTGCGGACCTGAAATATGCGTCGGCCGAACTGCTGGCCAAGCCGATCGCCGATGCGGCGAGCGCGGTGGTGGGATGCGTCACAGCAGGCGGCAAGGTGCTGGCGTGCGGACACGGCGGATCGGCCAGCGACGCGCAGCGCTTCGCAGCCGAACTGGTTGGGCGTTTCGAGCGCGAGCGGCCCGGCCTCGCGGCGATCGCGCTCTCGTCGAGCCCGGCCATGCTCGATGCCTTCGGCGACGAGCACGACCTGCGTACCATCTTCGCCAAGCAGGTCCAGGCGCTCGGTGCGCCCGGCGACGTGCTGGTCGCGCTGAGCATCAGCGGTCAGGCGGCGAGCGTGCTGCAGGCGATCGCTGCCGCGCACGCCAAGGAGATGACGGTCATCGCCCTCAGCGGGCGCGACGGCGGTCGGATGACGGAACTCCTGCTCGAGACCGACGTTCATATCCACGTCGCCCACGAACGCGGTTCGCGCATCCAGGAAGTCCACCACCTGGCCTTGCACTGCGTGTGCGACGCGGTCGATCTGCAATTGCTCGGAGAACAGGAAAACACATGACCCTCTTTCATTCGCGGCGCATCGGCGCACTCGTGCTCGGTGCGGTGCTCGTCGGCAGTGGCATTTCGGCGTGCGCGCCGCTGCTGATCGGCGGCGCGGTCGTCGGCGGCTCGCTGCTCATGACCGATCGGCGCAGCTCGGGAGCGCAACTCGACGACCAGGCGATCGAGCTGAAGGCCGCGAACCGCCTCAACGAGACGCTGCGCGACCGAGGCCGGGTCAGCGTCACGAGCTACAACCGCCAGGTGCTGATGACCGGCGAGGTGCCGAGCGACGCCGACAAGGCGGCCGCCGAACAGGCGGTGGCGAAGATCGACAACGTGCGCAGCATCGTCAACGAACTCGGGGTTGGCCCCGGCGCGACCTTGACCGCGCGCTCGAACGACACCGTCATTTCGGGCAAGGTGAAGGCGAGCTTCGTCGATGCCTCCGACGTGCGCGCGAATGCCGTCAAGGTCGTGACCGAGCGCGGCGTCGTCTACCTGATGGGCCGGGTGACCGAGCGCGAGGCGACACGCGCGACCGAGATCACGCGCGGCGTCGGCGGGGTGCAGAAGGTGGTGCGCGTATTCGAGATCGTGACCGAGAACGAACTCGCCGAGCAGCTGCCGCGCGCCGCGCGCTGAGCGGTAGGTACCAGCTGGCGCTTTCCGCCGAGGCACAACAAATCTCTACCGCCAAGCACGCAAAGCGCCGAGAAGGACGCAAAGGAAATTCTTGGCTCTGAATGCGTTGCGTGCGCCTTTGCGTCCAAGAAACTTCGTCGAGAAGTGCGGACCGCCCCGGCTTCAGCCGAGCCGCTTGATCAGGCTCGAGGTGTCCAGGCGCGCGCCGCCGTCGCCCTGCAGGTCGGCGTAGAACTGGTCGACCAGCGCCGTAACGGGCAGGCGCGAACCGTTGCGTCGCGCCTCGGCGAGCACCAGGCCGAGATCCTTGCGCATCCACTCGACCGCGAAGCCGAAGTCGAATTTGCCGTCAATCATGGTCGGCCCGCGGTTGTCGAGCTGCCAGCTCTGCGCTGCGCCCTTGCCGATCACGCCGAGCACGGCGTGCATGTCCAGCCCGGCGTGGCGGCCGAAGGCGATCGCTTCCGACAGGCCCTGCAGCAGTCCGGCGATCGCGATCTGGTTCACCATCTTGGCGAGCTGTCCGGCGCCGCTTTCGCCGAGCAGCGTCACCGCTTTCGAATAGGCCGCGGCGACCGGCGCGATGCGCTCGAAGGCCGGCGCAGCGCCGCCGCACATGACGGTCAGCGCGCCGTTCGCCGCGCCCGTATTGCCGCCCGAAACCGGCGCGTCGATGAACTCAAGGCCGAGCGTGCGCGCTGCCGCTGACAGCTCGCGCGCGACTTCGGCCGAGGCAGTCGTGTGGTCGACGAAGACCGCGCCCTGGCCCATGCCGGCGAAAGCGCCGTCCGCACCCAGTACCACCGAGCGCAGATCGGCATCGTTGCCGACGCAGGCGAAGACGATATCGGCGCCCTGCGCCGCCTCGCGCGGCTTGGCGGCCGCCGCACCGGGATACTCGGCGCGCCACTGTGCGGCCTTCGCCGGGCCGCGGTTGTAGACCGTGACTGCGTGGCCGGCGCGCGCGAGGTGGCCGGCCATCGGATAGCCCATCACGCCGAGGCCGAGGAAGGCGACGCGGCGCGGCGCGATCGGGTCGTAGCTTCGATTGCTCATCGTTTCCAGTCTGGAAAAAGAGAAAGGGTCGGCACGCCGACCCCGTTGTCGTTGTCGCAGCGCGCCTTATACGATCGTCAGGTGCTCGGTACCCGCGGAGAGGTCGCTGCTGCGTGCGCGGTCGCTGTTGAGCTTGACCTGCAGGCGCAGATCGTTCACCGAATCGGCATTGCGCATCGCATCCTCGTAGGTGACGAGGTGGCCTTCGTACAGGTCGAACAGTGCCTGGTCGAAGGTCTGCATGCCGAGCTCTCGCGAGCGCTTCATCAGCTCCTTGATGTCACCTACCTCGCCCTTGAAGATCATGTCGCTCACCAGCGGCGTGTTGAGCAGGATCTCGACCGCGGCGATCCGCCCCTTGCCCTGCTGGCGCGGCAGCAGGCGCTGCGAGACGATCGACTTGAGGTTGAGCGAGAGGTCCATCAGCAACTGCGCACGGCGTTCCTCGGGGAAGAAGTTGATGATCCGGTCGAGCGCCTGGTTCGAGCTGTTGGCGTGCAGCGTGGCCATGCACAGGTGCCCGGTTTCGGCGAACGCGACTGCATGCTCCATCGTCTCGCGGTCGCGGATCTCGCCCATCAGGATCACGTCCGGCGCCTGGCGCAGCGTGTTCTTGAGCGCCGCCTCCCAGCCGTCGGTATCGATGCCGACCTCGCGCTGCGTGACGATGCAGTTCTTGTGCGGGTGCACGAACTCGACCGGATCCTCGATCGTGATGATGTGGCCGAACGAGTTCTCGTTGCGGTGGTCGACCATCGCGGCGAGTGAGGTGCTTTTGCCCGAGCCCGTCGCGCCGACGAAGATCACGAGGCCGCGCTTGGTCAGCGCAATGTCCTTCAAGACCTGCGGCAGGCCCATGCTGTCGATGGTGGGGATGATCTGTGGAATGGTCCGCAGCACCAGGCCGACATTGCCCATCTGCACGAACGCGTTGACGCGAAAACGCCCGATGCCCTGCGGCGAGATCGCGAAATTGCACTCCTTGGTGCGCTCGAATTCGGCCGCCTGCTTGTCGTTCATCACTGCGCGCGTCAGTGCGAGCGTGTGCTGCGCGTTCAGCGGTTGCGGCGACACCTTCGTCACCTTGCCGTCGACCTTCACCGCCGGCGGAAAGTCGGCCGTGAGAAAGAGGTCCGAGCCGTTGCGCGAGACCATCAGGCGAAGCAGATCGTTGACGAATTTGGATGCTTGGTCGCGTTCCATTCATATTCCTTTTGCCGGCCCGGCGCTTGCAAGCGCCGGTCGTCCGCCCGGGCTCACCCAGGGAAATTTTCGGGAAACTTGGCTTTGCCGCGCGCCTCGGCCGGCGTGATCTGGTTACGCCGGACCATCTCGGACAGATTCTGGTCCAGCGTCTGCATGCCCATCGAATTGCCGGTCTGGATCGACGAATACATCTGCGCGATCTTGTTCTCGCGGATCAGGTTCCGGATCGCCGCCGTTCCCAGCATGATCTCGTGCGCGGCGATCCGGCCGGTGCCGTCCTTGAGCTTGCACAGCGTCTGCGAGATAACGCCGATCAGCGACTCCGACAGCATCGCGCGCACCATCTCCTTCTCGGCCGCCGGGAACACATCGACGATGCGGTCGACGGTCTTGGCCGCGCTCGAGGTGTGCAGCGTGCCGAACACCAGGTGGCCGGTCTCCGCCGCGGTCAGCGCGAGGCGGATCGTCTCCAGGTCGCGCATCTCGCCCACCAGGATCGCGTCCGGATCCTCGCGCAGCGCCGAGCGCAGCGCATTCGCGAAGCTCAAGGTGTGCGGGCCGACCTCGCGTTGATTGATCAAACATTTCTTCGACTCATGGACGAACTCGATCGGATCCTCGACCGTCAGGATGTGGCCGAACTCGTGCTCGTTCAGATGGTTCACCATCGCCGCGAGCGTGGTCGACTTGCCCGAACCGGTCGGCCCCGTGCACAGCACCATGCCGCGCGGCTTGAGCGAGAGTTCGGCAAACACCTTGGGCGCATTCAGCTGCTCGAGGTTGAGGATCTTCGACGGGATGGTGCGGAATACCGCGCCGGCGCCGCGGTTCTGGTTGAAGGCATTGACCCGGAACCGCGCCAGGCCCTGGATCTCGAACGAGAAGTCGCACTCCAGCGTCTCCTCGTAGGCCTTGCGCTGCGAGTCGTTCATGATGTCGTA
>JBDSEG010000155.1:0-6167 GCA_039920165.1 Burkholderiaceae bacterium | reverse complement strand
TCGGCAGCCCGGTCAGGGTGTCGAAGTTGGCGAGGTGGCGGATCTTGTCCTCGGCCATGCGCCGGTCGGTCACGTCCTGCACGATGCCGGTATAGCCGGTCATGTTGCCGTGCTCGTTGTACTCGGGTTCGGCCTCGATATGGACGATGCGCTGGCGCGAATCGATCAGCGTCACCGAGATATCGGTCGCGAGCACCGAGCCGTGCTTGAGCACATCGTTGAGCAGCGTGATGAGGCCGCCGCGGTCATCCTTCGGCAGCATTCGCATCAGGCGCCGGAACGGCAGCACCGCGCCCGCGTCGAGGCCGAATACGCGCAGCCCCTCGACCGAGAAGATGGGGGCACCGTGGCCACTGCGCCAGTCGAAGCTGCCCATGCGCGCGAGGTCCTGGGCGCGCGCGAGCTTGGCCTTGCTGCGTTCGAGTTCGAGCCGGGTGCGCGACGAGCGCAGCAGGTAGCGCAGACGTCCGGCGAGCAGCCCCCACTGGGTCGACTTGACGAAAAAATCGGTCGCACCGGCTTCGTACGCGCGGGTGATCGAGGCGTCGTCATTCAGGCCGGTCAGCATCAGCACCGGCAGCGATTCGAAGCCCGGCATGCCACGCAAAGAGCGGCAGGTTTCGAAGCCGTCCAGGCCCGGCATCAATGCGTCGAGCACGACCACGTCGGGCAGCCAGCCGGCAAGCACCTGCAGCGCCTGCTCGCCGCTGGTCGCCTCGGTGATCGCGAAGCCGCGCTCACGCAACGCGATCGACGTCAGCAGCAGGTTCACCTCGTCGTCGTCGACCAGCAGCACCTTCGGCTGCTCGGGCAGGCCGGTATCGGCGGGCACCGTCTGCGCGAGGTTCATGCCTGGAGTCCCAGCATGGCGTCGATCTCGCGCAGCACATCGGCGATCTGCGCGCTCAAGGTATCGAGCAGCGGCTCCAGGCCCTGCGTCTCGGACGTGCGGATCAAGTTCTCGACCTCGGCGCAGGTCTGCGCCAGCGCGAGCGCACCGATGCTCGCCGACGACGATTTGAGCGTGTGCGCCACATAGCGCAGCACGACCAGGTCGGGGCCGGCGCGGGCGGCCTCGAACTGCGGCATCAGGCGTGCGGCCGAGGCCGTGAACGCGTTCAGCACCCGCCGCACCAGCTGACTGGCTCCGGTCGGATCGAGTTCGGACAACCTGGCGAGCGCCCCCGCGTCGAGGCGTGCAGCGGCCGGGCGCGCATACGCTGCGGCGCCGCGATCGCGCGGCGGCGTCGACGTCGAAGGATCGTCTGCGCGGGGAAACGTCATGGCCATGGCAGGGAGCGGTGGACGATCCGCATTGTCGTGCAGCGCGCCGTCGCACGGCAGCGCCGCCGCCGCGGCGGCGCCCACGCACAGGGCGGGGTGCGAACCACGTCTCGAAAGTGGCTCCTGCGCGAGGGCCAGCAGGGCGCCGAAGGCCGATGCGCTCATCGGCACGACCGGCGGACCGAGTTCCAGCACGGCGACGGTGCGGCCGTCGACCCGCACCGGCAGCGCGGCACCGCCCTCCGGTCCGACCACCACCTCGCCGAGGCGCAGCGCGCGCGCGAGGGTGCTCGACGGATCGAGCCGGACCCGCCGCGCCGCGGTGCAGAACACGGTCCGGCCTTCGACGACTTCGGCGATCTCCACCGATTCGGGTCGTGCCTGCTCGACCCGCAGGGCGCGCACGTCGCGCAGCCCCAGCTCGCTCTTGAAGATGCGGCCGACCTCGAGCAACGCGGCGTCAAACGATGGCGCGGCGTCGACCGCCTGCCCGGCGCGCAGGCCGATCTCGCCGAGCGCCGGCTCGCCGAAGCCGGCGAGCGCGCTGCCGGGGTCGAGCGCGCGATCGTGCCGCGCCCGCGTCAGTCCGGCGCGCCACAACCCCCAGGCGAGCACCGTCGCAATGCACGCCATGCCGGTCAGCCAGGTTCCGAGTTGCGGCGGCGCCATCAATGCCAGCACCGCCACCAGCGCGGCGAGCCAGAACGAAAGACGGCACAGGTGGGACAGCATGCGGGCGCAACCTCGAAGGCCAATGGCGCGGTCCCCGAAGCGAGGACCCGCCATGGGGTTTCGGCAGTCGGGCGCGAATCTTGAACATTCGCTTGCACCTGCGCCTGCACGGGCGCGGCCGGCGCGCGCAGCGTCCGCGCCCGCGTGGCGCGAAAGACCCGGTCCGTACAATGAATCCAATGGATCGGGGTCGGACTTGCGGCATGGGCTCGGGGGCGATCGTCGATGCCATCGGCGGTCGGGCGCTGCTGCTCGCGATGGCGGCGCTGCCGACCGCCGGCCTCGCCGCCGCGCCAGCCGCTGCCGGCGCAGCAACGTCGCCGGCCGCCACGGGCGCCGCGCTCGGTTGGATCTTCTTCGTTGTGACGGTCGCTGCGCTCCTGTTCGGCCTGAGGCGGCTGCGCCACACGGCCGGCGAACTCGTTGAGACGCGCCAGCGTCTGCAGGCCTTGGCCGACGTGCTCGACGTGTGGCAATGGCACAGCGACGCCGAGCACCGTCTGATCGCGCTGCGCCCGCCGGCCGGCGCCGCCGCCTCGGCATGGTCGGCCGCCGAACTGCACAAGCCGCTGTGGGATCTGTTCCGTCCGGACGACGAAGCCGCGTTCAAGGCGCAACTCGACAACCGCTCGCCGCTCGACGATGTGCCGGGGCAGCACCACGCGGCGCCGACCGAAGCCGCCGTGGCGGTGCGCCTGCGCGGGCGCGTGCGCAACGATGCCGAAGGCAATTTCGCCGGCTATGTCGGGACGTTTCGCGAGCTGGCCGCGGCGAGCGCCGACCCGAGCGTGAATGCCGCGCCGGCACCGTCCGAAGCTGACCACGAAGCGTTCGGCTATACGGTTTCGCACGACCTGCGCGCGCCGATCCGCGTGGTCGAGGGCTTCACGCGCATCCTGAAGGAAGACTACGGCCGGCTGCTCGACCGCATCGGCAACGACCACCTCGACCGCGTGCTCGGCGCGGCGGCACGAATGAACGCGATGATCGATGCGCTGCTCGCGCTGTCCAAGCTGTCGTCGCAGCCGATCGCGCGCCAGCCGGTCAACCTGACCCAGCTCGCGCAGTATGTGATCGAGGACCTGAAGCGGCAGTCGCCGCCGCGCGAAGTGCGAGTCCACATCACGGCAGGCCTGCAGGCGCTGGGCGATCCGACGCTGCTGCGCGTGGTGCTCGAAAACCTGCTCGGCAATGCCTGGAAATACAGCGCCAAGCGGGCCGATGCGCAGATCTGGTTCGAGCGCTCAGGGCATGAGAACGCGATGTTCTGCGTGCGTGACAACGGCGCCGGCTTCGACATGCGCTTCGCCGACCGCCTGTTCGGCGTCTTTCAGCGCCTGCACAGCGCCAACGATTTCCAGGGCACGGGGGTGGGGCTGGCCTCGGTTCGCCGCATCATCCGCCGGCACGGCGGCGAGATCTGGGCCGAGGCCGAGGTCGGCCGCGGCGCGAGCTTCAACTTCTCGTTGCCGCTGCCCGATCGCGACTGACGCGGGGCGAGCTGAATCAGGCGTCCGGCAGCGAGAGCCGTTCGATCGCTTCGAGCACGCGCTCGGCCTGTTCGAAATCGCTGCGCCGGTCGGCCTGCGCGAGTCGCCGCAAGCGCTCCAGCGCGGGCCCGCGGGCGAGTGAAAAACGGTGCATCAGCACACCCACCGCCATCGCGACCAGCGTGTCCGACGAAGCGAACGGCGTAGGTGTCGGCGTCGCCACGGTCGACGCAGCATCGCGGCGCGCCTTCGAGTCCGCGAGCGCCGCGGCCACCGCCGGAACGATCTGCCCGATATCGAGCGGCTTGACGAGCGACGCGACCGCGCCGAGCGCCTTTGCCTGCGCGATCGTCTCGGCATCGGAGAACGCGGACAGGAACATGAACGGCGTCTGGCAATACTCGCGCAGATAAGCCGCGACATCGAAGCCGCTCTTGCCCTCCATGCGGATATCGAGCAGCGCCAGGTCGGGCCGGTGTTCGCGCGCGAGCAGGATCGCATCGTCGCCGTTGTCGGCGTCGATCACGTCGTAGCCGGCCTGCGCCAAGCCGTGGGTGAGCGTCGCCAGCACCAGCCGGTCGTCGTCCACTACCAGGATCGTCGCCTTGTGCGTCACGGGGTCGTCACTGTCGGCTGGTTGAAGAATTGGGCTCGCAATCGATTGTGTTCGATTCTCGTTCAGACAGTGACCGAGCCGAGCCGAACCAGCCCCGGCGGCGCCAAGCCGACCGTGGTGCGGACCTCGGCGCCGTGCTGCGAGAGGTCGAGCGTCGCGCTGCGCCGCGGCAGCAGGGCGCGCACCAGGCCGAGGCCGGACACGCCGCCGCGGTAGGCGGCCAGATCGAATCCCTCGGGCAGCCGCCCGGGATTGACGATGCAGATGCGCGCGCCGGCCGCGTTCGATTCGAGCGTGCAGCGCAGCGCCGTCGCGCCCTCGCCGACGCCGTCGCGCGCATGCTTGACGGCATTCGTCAGCAGTTCGTTCAGGGTCAGCGCGACCGGAATCGATTCGGCTTCCGGCAAGGCCCACTCGTTCGCCTCGCCACCGCTCGCCTCGAAGACGATGGTGCGGCCGAAGGTTCGCTGCACCGAGGCGGCGATCGCCTCGACCACACTCGACAGGCGCAACGGCCCCGACATCCCGACCTGCAGCCCATAGACCTGGGCGATCGCCTGCACCTGGCCGACCACCTCGGCGATCACGCCGGCCACTTCGGGCTTGCGCTGGGCGATCTGCTGCAACAGGCCGGCCACGCCCTGCAGGTTGTTCTTGATGCGGTGATGGACCTCCTTCACCAACATTTCGCGCTGCGCGATGGCAGCGTCGAGTTGTGCCTGCGCCGCTGCGCGCTGCTCGGTCACGTCGGTGGCAACCACCAGCAACTGGTCGGGCGCGCCGCCGGGGTGGGAGGCGAGCGGCAGGTAGCGTGAATCCCAGACCTGCGCCCGGCCTTCGCGCGTGAAGCGGTATTCGTGCAGCATGAGCTGGCTCGATGCCAACGCCTGCTCCATGTGGGCGCGCCGCTCGGCCGCAGTCGGCGCGCCGAACATCTCTTCGGGCGTACGGCCGATCAGCGCCTGCGGCGTCGCGCCGAGGGTGCGCGCGGCAAGCTCGTTGATCTGCAGGACCTTCAGCGTCGCCGCATCGTGCAGCGTGATGGCGAGCGGGGCGGCCTCGATCACGCGCTGCAGCGAAGCCTGGGCCTGCGCGATGCCGGCCTCGGCCTGACGCCGGCGTTCGATATCGAGCAAGGCATACGTAAGCTGGCGCCCCGACGCCTCGCGCGTCGTCGCGACCGCATTGCCGACGACCCAGAACTCGCGCCCGTCGCGCGCCAGCACGCGGCATTCGAAGGTTTCGGCGCGGCCCTCGACCAGATCCTCGAGATAACGGGTGCGGCGAAACGGGTGGTCGGGCTCCGCAGTCGCGACGGTGGAGATCGGCTGGCCGAGAAAATCGCGCAGCTCGGCGCCGAACATGCGCCGGGCCGAACGGTTCATCCACTCGATGCCCTGCGGCCCGACGGTGACGATGCCGACCAGCACCGAATCGAGGATTGCACGGGTCCGCTCGGCCTGCAGCGCGACCGATCGCTCGGCGCGATGGCGCGCATCGACATTCACGTACGAGGCGATGAAGCCGCTCGCCAGATCGCCGTCGACGACCAGCCGGGTGCTCGCCTGGACCCACACGAGGCGGCCGTCGCTGCGCTGCAGCTGGCGTTCGCCGCTCCAGCGGCCGTGCATCTGCAGCGCGACCTGCTCGCGCTCGAAGGCGCGCTGGAAGCTGCGCGGATCGGGGTACAGCGCGGCCAGTTCGAGGCCGTTCAGGTCGTCGACAGTGCAGCCGAGCAGGTGCGCGAGCGCATCGTTGGCGCGCTGGATGCGGTCCTCGCGAACGTAGGCAATGCCCACCTCGGACAGGCTGAACATCAGCTCGCGGTCGCGCAGCAGCAGTTCGAGTTCGATCTGCTGCATCTTCAGCCGCGTCACGTCCGACAGCACGGCGATCGCCTCGCGCTGCCCGCCCTCGGCCGGGCCGCTGCCGCGCACCGACAGCGCATACCAGTGACGGCTTGCCGAGGGCACCGCGGCCGATGCCGGGCCGGCATCGAAACGCTCGAATTCGAGCTCGAAGATGCCGCCGTGCGCGAGCGCCGC